>WFVA01000033.1 GCA_015491895.1 Albidovulum sp.
CCGGGGCGGGGGCGGTTGCCGGAACTGGTCAGGCGTATTTCTCTGCCAGCCATTTTTCCAGCCAGTGGATATCGTATTCGCCCGTCAGGATCGTCTCTTCCTCGAGCAGGGCCTCGAACAGCGGGATCGTCGTCTCCACCCCGTCCACGATCAGCTCGCCAAGGGCGCGTCTGAGGCGGGCGATGGCCTCGGGGCGATCGCGGCCATGCACGATCAGCTTGCCGATGAGGCTGTCGTAATAGGGGGGGATCCGGTAGCCGTCGTAAAGCGCGCTGTCGATGCGCACGCCAAGCCCGCCGGGGGCGTGAAACTGGGTGATGGTGCCGGGGCAGGGGGTGAAATCGGGGAGTTTTTCGGCGTTGATGCGCACCTCGATGGCGTGGCCGTGCATCTCGAGATCGTCCTGCGTGAACGACATCTCCAGCCCCTCGGCCACCCGGATCTGCTCGCGCACCAGATCCACCCCGAAAACGGCCTCCGTCACCGGATGCTCCACCTGCAGGCGGGTGTTCATCTCGATGAAGTAGAATTCGCCGTCCTCGTAGAGAAATTCGATCGTGCCCGCGCCGCGATATTTGATGCCTGCCACCGCGTCGGCGCAGATCTTGCCGATGCGCGCCCGCATCTCTGGGGTGATAACCGGCCCCGGCGCCTCCTCGAGCACCTTCTGGTGGCGGCGCTGGAGCGAGCAGTCGCGCTCACCGAGATGCACCGCGCCCCCCTTGCCATCGCCAAACACCTGCACCTCGATATGGCGCGGCTTCTGGAGATACTTCTCGATATAGACCTCGTCATTGCCGAAGCAGGCCTTGGCCTCGGAGCGCGCCGTCTGGAAGGCCTCGGCGAGATCCTCGGGCGCAAGCGCGAGCTTCATGCCCCGCCCGCCGCCCCCGGCGGTGGCCTTGACGATCACCGGAAAGCCGATCTCGGCGGCGATGCGGCGCGCGTCCTCGAGCGTGTCCACCCCGCCCTCGGAGCCCGGCACGCAGGGCACGCCGAGCGCCTTCATGGTTTCCTTCGCGGTGATCTTGTCGCCCATGATGCGGATATGCTCGGCGGTGGGGCCGATGAAGGTGATGTCGTGATCCTCGAGGATCTGCACGAATTTCGCGTTTTCGGAAAGGAAGCCATAGCCCGGGTGCACCGCCTGGGCGCCGGAGATCTCGCAGGCCGAAACGATCGCGGGGATCGAGAGATAGCTCCTGTCGCTCGGCGGCGGGCCGATGCAGACCGCCTCATCGGCCATGCGCACGTGCATGGCGTCCGAATCGGCGGTGGAATGGACGGCCACCGAACGGATGCCCATCTCGCGGCAGGCCCGCACGACTCTGAGCGCGATCTCGCCCCGGTTCGCGATCAGGATCTTGTCAAACATCCGCGCGCCCCTATTCGATGATCATCAGGGGGGCGCCGAATTCTACCGGCTCGCCATCGCCCACGAGGATGCGCCGGACGGTGCCCGAATGCGGCGCCGGGATCGGGTTCATGGTTTTCATGGCTTCGATGATGAGGAGCGTATCGCCCTCCTTCACCTGGCTGCCCACGGTGACGAAGGGATCGGCCCCCGGCTCGGGCTGCAGATAGGCGGTGCCGACCATCGGCGAGGTGACGGCGCCGGGATGGGCGGTGGGATCCTCGGGCGGCGCGGCGGGGGCGGCTGATTCGGCCGCCGCCTGCGGCTGGGGCGCGGCGGCGGACGCAGGCGCGGGGGGCGGCGCCGGGGCCGCGTGGGCGGCCGGCGCGGGCGCGGCGGCCGCCGGCCGGCGGCTCACGCGCACGGTAAGGCGATCGCTCTCGCCGTATTCGCGCTTCACCTGCAGTTCGGTCAGATCGTTTTCATCCAGGAGCTGTGCAAGCGCCCTGATGAAGGCCACATCGGATTCACGGGTCGTCTCTGCGGTCTGGTCTGCCGGTTTCTTTGCCATTTCTTCCTCGAACGCTGCTGGCCCGCCCTTGCTGGCGGCTGTATCTCCGCCGGCGGATTTGCCGCTTTATACGCAAGAGAAAGGTGGGAGGAAAGCATATCCGGCGAAAAATGCAGGGGAGGAAAAGGAGGCGGGGATTAAATTTACCAATTGATAAAAAATGAAACCTGTGGCAGGCTTTTGCCACCAAGTGAAAGCAAACGATGCCAACAGGGAAGAAGACGCATGCCCAACAGCCCTTTGACACCGGGGATCGTGCCCGGGCGCCTGCCCGAGGATGCGATCAGGGAGAATTTCTCCGATCTGCACCCGCCGATGGATGCCCATGAGGCGGCGGTGGCGGCGGATCGCTGCTATTTCTGCCATGACGCCCCCTGCATGGAGGCCTGCCCCACGGCGATCGACATCCCGATGTTCATCCGCGAGATTGCCACCAAATCGGTGGATTCGGCGGCCCGCACCATTTTCAGCCAGAACATCCTCGGCGGCATGTGCGCGCGCGTCTGCCCCACCGAGACGCTCTGCGAAGAGGCCTGCGTGCGCATGGATGCCGAAGAGGATCCGGTGGAGATCGGGCGCCTGCAGCGCTTCGCCACCGATCACCTGATGGCGAAGAACACCCACCCCTTCACCCGCGCAGAGCCCACCGGCAAGCGCATTGCCGTGGTGGGGGCGGGGCCGGCGGGGCTTGCTTGCGCGCACCGTCTGGCGATGAAGGGGCATGACGTGGTGGTGTTCGATTTCCGCCCCAGGCCCGGCGGGCTCAACGAATACGGCATCGCCGCCTACAAGAGCACCGACGATTTCGCCCAGGCCGAGGTGGCCTGGCTCATGCGCATCGGCGGGATCGAGATCAGGCACGGGCAGCGCCTCGGCGAGGGGCTTTCGCTCGATGCGCTCCGGGCCGAATACGATGCGGTATTTCTCGGCATCGGGCTTCAGGGGGTGAATGCGCTCGGCATCGCCGGCGAGGATCTCGAAGGCGTGGTGAACGCGGTGGATTTCATCGCCGATCTGCGCCAGGCCGAGGATCTTGCGCGCGTTCCCGTCGGGCGCGATGTGGTGGTGATCGGCGGCGGCATGACGGCGATCGACGCCGCGGTGCAGGCCAAGCTTCTGGGCGCGCTCAACGTGAGCCTCGTCTATCGGCGCGGGCGCGAGCGCATGGCCGCTTCCGCCTACGAGCAGGAGCTCGCCGCGGCGAAGGGCGTGCATATCATCACCAATGCCCGCCCGGTGGCGCTCCATGGCGATGGCGCGGTGCGCGAAGCCGAATTCGAATACACGCGCGAGGAGGAGGGCACGCTGATGGGCACCGGCGAAACCTTCCGCATCCGCGCCGATCAGGTGATGAAGGCCATCGGCCAGACGCTCCTCGGCGCGCCCGAGGGGCTCGAGATCAAGGGCGGCAAGATCGCCGTTACGGGAGCCGGGCGCACCGGGGCCGAGGGCATCTGGGCGGGGGGCGATTGCGCATCCGGCGGCGATGATCTCACCGTCACCGCCGTGGCAGAGGGGCGCGATGCGGCCGAAGATATTCACGCCACGCTGATGGCATAGGGGAGGCTGAGCAAATGGCTGATCTTTCTACAAATTTCGTCGGGATCAAATCCCCCAATCCGTTCTGGCTGGCGTCCGCTCCGCCGACCGACAAGGAATACAACGTGCGCCGCGCCTTCGAGGCGGGCTGGGGCGGTGTGGTGTGGAAGACGCTGGGCGAGGCGGGGCCGCCTGTCGTCAATGTGAACGGGCCGCGCTACGGCGCCATCTGGGGCCCCGATCGCCGCCTGATCGGGCTCAACAACATCGAACTCATCACCGATCGCCCGCTCGAGGTGAACCTGCGCGAGATCAAGGCGGTGAAGCGCGATTACCCGGATCGGGCGCTGGTCGTCAGCCTGATGGTGCCCTGCGAGGAGGAGGCCTGGAAGCGTATCCTGCCGCTGGTGGAGGAAACGGGCGCCGACGGCATCGAGCTCAATTTCGGCTGCCCGCACGGGATGAGCGAGCGCGGCATGGGCTCGGCCGTGGGGCAGGTGCCGGAATATGTGGAGATGGTGGCGCGCTGGTGCAAGGCCAACACCCGGATGCCGGTGATCGTGAAGCTCACCCCCAACATCACCGATATCCGCCATCCCGCCCGCGCCGCCTTCCGCGGGGGGGCCGATGCGGTTTCGCTCATCAACACCATCAATTCCATCACCGCAGTTGATCTTGACAACATGGCGCCCGAGCCCACGATCGACGGCAAGGGCACTCACGGCGGCTATTGCGGTCCGGCGGTGAAGCCGATCGCGCTCAACATGGTGGCCGAGATCGCGCGCGACGAGGAAACCCGCGGCAAGCCGATCTCGGCGATTGGCGGCATCACCACCTGGAAGGACGCGGCGGAGTTCATGGCGCTCGGCGCGGGCTGCGTGCAGGTCTGCACCGCGGCGATGACATATGGCTTCCGCATCGTCGAGGAGATGATCGCCGGGCTTTCGGAATGGATGGACGAGAAGGGCCACGCCACGCTCGATGATTTCATCGGCAAGGCGGTCCCGAATGTGACGGACTGGCAGTTCCTCAATCTCAATTACGTCACCAAGGCGGAGATCGATCAGGATCTCTGCATCAAGTGCGGGCGCTGCTTCGCCGCCTGCGAGGATACCAGCCACCAGGCGATCGCCATGAGCGAGGATCGGGTGTTCACGGTGAAGGACGAGGAATGCGTGGCCTGCAATCTCTGCGTGGATGTCTGCCCGGTGGAGGGCTGCATCACCATGCGCGAGCTGAAGCCCGGCGAGGTGGATCCGCGCACCGGGCGCGTGGTGGAGAAGGATTACGCCAACTGGACGACCCACCCCAACAATCCCGGCAGCGGCTGCGCTGCCGAGTGAATGGCCGATAGCCGGCCGGTCAGGCAACCGGACGGGTGGGGGATCCCCGGGCCGGCGTGCCGGCTCAGGGGGTGTCGCCGGTCGGCGGTTCGGGCGATGCCGCCGCCGGCGCCGCCGTTTCCCGCTGCTGCGGCGATGGGCCGGCAGAAGAGGAATCCGGGCCGCTCTCCGGCCCTGCCGGTGCTTGCCCCCGCTTTTCGGCCTCCGGCTTCAGATCCGCCGATCTCCCGTAGGCCTCGGCCGCGCGGGCTTCCCCGGCGCGATCGGGTGCGCCCCTTTCGCGGCCCGGAGCTGCTTCCGGCGCCGGTTCATATCCCGCGCGCAGCTTTTCGCGCTCCACCTCGAGGAGATTGGCCTCGAAGGCGGGGGGCGGGCCGGCCGGGCGATTGGGATCCGGCCTTGATTCGGGTTTCGGTTCGGATTTCGGTTCGGGCCCTGGGGGGGCGAGCCTGGCGCGCAGATGGGCTTCGCCGGCCGCGCGCGCATCCGCGCCGCCGCCCATGGCTCCGCCGCCGCTGCCGGCCCCCGGCCCCGGATCGTTGCGCGCCTGCCCGCTCGCGGCGCTGGCGGCCACAAGCGGCGCCGGGGGCGCCGGCGCGCGCGCGCCCTGCAGCGGATCGGCCTGCACAGGCGCCTGGATCGGAAGGACAATCATATCCCTTCTCCTGATCGCGCCCCCACCGGGGAGAAGGATGCGCCGGCGGGGTTACCAGGAGATTAATGCGGGAGCGGAAAGTGGCGCGGATTTTATCTATCCCGTTCAGCGCCCGGGATCGGCATCGCGGTGGCTTCGTTCCTTCGGGGCGATCACGCGCCTGCAGGCGCGCTTTCGGGCGCCAGAAGCCTTGAAAACAGCGCTTCCAGATAGCGCTCGGCTTCCGGGTAGGGATCTTCCTCATGCCCTTCGAGGATCAGGCGCACCTGCACTTCGAAATCGGCGTAATGCTGGGTGAGGGCCCAGATCGAGAAGATCAGGTGGTGGGGATTGACGGGGGCGATCGCGCCCTCTTCCCCCCAGCGGCGGATCACCTCGGCCTTTTCATCGACAAGCGCCTTCAGTTCGCCCGTGATCGCCTCGCGGATGCGCGGCGCGCCCTGCAGGATCTCGTTGGCGAAAAGCCGGCTTTCGCGGGGGTAATCACGGCTCATCTCGAGCTTGCGGCGCATGTAGGCAAGGATTTCCTCGCGCGGATCGCCCCCGGGATCGAGCGCGCGCAGGGGATCGAGCCAGGTATCCATGAGGCAGGTGAGCAGCTCGGAATGGATGGCTTCCTTGGAGGGGAAGTAGTAGAGGAGATTGGGCTTGGAGAGCCCGGAGGCCTGGGCGATCTGATCGAGCCTCGAGCCGCGAAAGCCGTATTGCGAGAACACCTCGAGCGCCGCTTCCAGAATCGCCTTGCGGTTCTTCTGCTGGATGCGGGTTCTCGGCGGGGCGGTATCTTTCGGGGGCGTGTCGTTCATGCGCGTTTCCTTGTCACTGGCTCTACCGTTACCTTGGCCGTGGCCCGTGTTTCTATCCTCTGGCGGGAAAATCGCCACGTGAAAAATCGTCTCGCCCGCCTTTTCGCTTCTGTCCTGCCGGGCGGGCCCCCGAGATGGCGCGGAAAGGCTTGACTGGCCGTGGGGCTCTGCTAGCGTGATTCTGACCAATTGGTAAAACAATACCGCAAAAGCGCATCCGTGACAAAAGCCCGGGCCGAAAGGGCCGGCGTGACAGGGAGGAAAGGACATGGCTTCCGATCGCAAGAGCGTTCCCAACGATCTTTCGGCATTCTGGATGCCGTTCACGGCGAACCGGCAGTTCAAGAAGGCGCCGCGGATGTTCGTTGCGGCCGACGGCATGTATTACACCACCGCCGACGGGCGAAAGGTGCTGGATGGCACAGCGGGCCTGTGGTGCTGCAACGCCGGCCACAACCGCCCGCGCATCACCGAGGCGGTGCAGAAGCAGGTAGCCGAGCTCGATTACGCCCCCGCCTTCCAGATGGGCCATCCCAAGGCCTTCGAGCTGGCCAACGCCCTGCGCGACATGGCGCCCGAGCCCTTCGAGCATGTTTTCTACACCAATTCGGGCTCCGAATCGGTGGAAACGGCGCTGAAGATCGCCATCGCCTACCATCGCGCCCGCGGCGAAGGCAGCCGCACGCGGCTGATCGGCCGCGAGCGGGGCTATCACGGGGTAAATTTCGGCGGCATTTCCGTGGGCGGGATCGTCAACAACCGCCGCCATTTCGGCACGCTTCTCACCGGCGTCGATCATCTGCCCCATACCCATCTGCCCGAGAAGAACGCCTTCACCCGCGGCCAGCCCGAGCACGGGGCGGAGCTTGCGGACGAGCTTGAGGATATCGTGGCGCTGCATGGCGCCGAAACAATCGCCGCGGTGATCGTCGAGCCGATGGCGGGCTCCACCGGCGTGCTGCTGCCGCCGAAGGGCTATCTGGAGCGGCTGCGCGAGATCACGAAGCGCCACGGCATCCTGCTGATCTTCGACGAGGTGATTACCGGCTTCGGCCGGCTCGGCTCGAGCTTCGCGGCCGAGCATTTCAACGTGATGCCCGACATGATAACCTGCGCCAAGGGGCTGACGAACGGCGTCATTCCCATGGGCGCGGTGCTGACGACGAACGCCATCCACGACGCCTTCATGCAGGGCCCCGAGCACATGATCGAGCTTTTCCACGGCTATACATATTCGGGCAATCCGGTGGCCTCGGCGGCGGGGCTGGCGACGCTCGAAACATATCGCGAGGAGGGATTGTTCGAAAACGCTGCCGCGCTCGCGCCCTATTGGGAAGATGCGCTGCATTCGCTGAGGGGCCTGCCCCATGTGATCGACATCCGCAACATGGGCCTCATCGGCGCGATCGAGCTCGAGCCGATCGAGGGCGCGTCCACCAAGCGCGCCTTCCAGGCCTTCCTCGATGCCTACGAGAAGGATCTTCTGATCCGCACAACGGGCGATATCATCGCCCTTTCGCCGCCGCTGATGATCAGCAAGGGCGAGATCGACGAACTGTTCGGCAAGCTCTCGGAGGTGTTGAAGAACCTCGAGTGAGCCAGTGCCGGAAGAGGAATGAAAAAGGGAGGAACAAGACCATGCCAGCACCCGGCGAGAACATGAAGGTGAATGCCGATCGGCTGTGGGATTCGATCATGGAGATGGCGAAGATCGGCCCCGGGGTGGCCGGCGGCAACAACCGCCAGACGCTGACGGACGAAGACGCCGAGGGCCGCGCGCTGTTTCGCAAGTGGTGCGAGGAGGCGGGGCTCGAGATGGGGGTGGACCAGATGGGCAACATGTTTGCCCGGCGCGAGGGCACGGACCCGGACGCGCTGCCCGTCTATGTGGGCAGCCATCTCGATACCCAGCCCACGGGCGGCAAGTATGACGGCGTGCTCGGCGTGCTCGGCGGGCTCGAGCTGATCCGCACGCTCAACGATCTCGGCGTCAAGACGAAACACCCGATCGTGGTGACGAACTGGACCAACGAGGAGGGCACGCGCTTTGCCCCGGCGATGCTGGCCTCGGGCGTGTTTGCCGGCGTCCATGATCAGGACTGGGCCTATGCGCGCGAGGATGCCGAAGGGAAGAAATTCGGCGAGGAACTGGAGCGCATCGGCTGGAAGGGCGATGAAGAGGTGGGCGCGCGCAAGATGAAGGCGTTTTTCGAGCTGCACATCGAGCAGGGGCCGATCCTCGAGGCCGAGGGCAAGGATATCGGCGTCGTCACCCACGGGCAGGGGCTGAGCTGGACGCAGGTGACGGTGACGGGCAAGGAGGCGCATACGGGCTCCACCCCGATGCCGATGCGCAAGAACGCCGGGCTCGGCATGGCGCGGATGCTGGAGCTGGTGGACGAGATCGCCCTTTCGCACGCCCCCCATGCGGTGGGCGCGGCGGGGCATATCGATGTCTATCCCAATTCGCGCAACGTGATCCCGGGCAAGGTGGTGTTCACGGTGGATTTCCGCAGCCCCGAGCTCGAGGTGATCGAGGACATGGAAAACCGCTTCCGCGAGGGGGCGCAGAAGATCGCCGAGGAGATGGGCCTTGGGGTGGAATTCGAGAAGGTCGGCGGGTTCGATCCGGTGAAATTCGACGAGGGCTGCGTGGCGGCGGTGCGGAACGCGGCCGAGCGGCTGGGCTATTCGCATCGCGACATCATCTCGGGCGCCGGGCATGACGCCTGCTGGATCAACCGCGTGGCGCCAACGGCGATGGTGATGTGCCCCTGTGTGGACGGGCTTTCGCACAACGAGGCCGAGGAGATCAGCAAGGAATGGGCCGAGGCCGGCGCCAATGTGCTGATGCATGCGGTTGTGGACACGGCGGAGATCGTGGAGTGATCAGGCGTGCGGGGGCTCTGCCCCCGCGCCCCCGGAGTATTTGCGCCAAGATGAAGGGGCAGGGGAGAGCGATGCGCAGATGGAGCACGCATGAGGGCTGAGGCCGGAATGATTGCCGGGGCGCCCAGGGCGGTGCCTTGGGCGGGGGCTGTGGCCCTGGCCGTGCTTTCGGGCTGCGCCGGGGCTGGCGGCGATGAGGCGTGGCGCGCCCCGCCCGCGCCCGGCGCGTCGTGGGACTGGCAGCTTTCGGAGCCCCTCGATCCGCCTCTGGATGTGGCGGCGTTCGATACCGATCCCGAAAGCGTTACCCCAGCGCAGATGGCGGCGCTGAAGGGGGCCGGCATCTACACGATCTGCTATGTGAGCGTGGGCACGGTGGAGGATTACCGCGATGACGCGGGGCGGTTTCCTCCCGCCGTGGTGGGCAGGAGCTATCCCGGCTGGCCGGGCGAGAAATTTCTCGATATCCGCCGGATCGATGTGTTGCTGCCGATCATGCGGGATCGCTTCGCACGCTGCAGGGCGCTCGGCTTCGATGCGATCGAGGCGGACAACATGGATGTTTACATGAACGACAGCGGTTTTGCGATCACGCGCGGGGATACGGTGGCCTATGTGACGGCGCTTGCGGATGCGGCGCATGAAATGGGGCTCGGGATCGGGCAGAAGAACGTGCCTGCGCTGACGGGGCGGCTCGTCGGCAGGCTCGATTTCGCAATCACCGAAAGCTGCTACCAGGATGGCTGGTGTGGCGCTGTCCGGGCCTATGCGCGCGCCGGCAAGCCGGTATTCGACGCCGAATACACGGACCGGCCGATCGATTTTTCCGCCGCCTGCGCGCTGGCGCGGCAATATGGTATCTCGATGATCCTGAAGGATCGCGATCTGCATGAGGGCGGCCGGCGCTGCCCGAACTAGGGAGGAATGAACATGGCAAGCAAGGTGATCAAGGGCGGCACGATCGTTACCGCCGATCTCACATATGACGCAGACGTGAAGGTGGAGGACGGGAAGATCGTGGAGATCGGCCCCGATCTCACGGGCGACGAGGTGCTTGATGCCACGGGCTGCTACGTGATGCCGGGCGGCATCGATCCGCACACCCATCTGGAAATGCCCTTCATGGGCACCTATTCATCGGACGATTTCGAGAGCGGCACCCGCGCGGCGCTCGCCGGCGGCACGACGATGGTGGTGGATTTCGCCCTGCCGAGCCCGGAGCAGGGCCTTCTGGACGCGCTTCGGATGTGGGACAACAAATCCACCCGCGCCAATTGCGATTACTCCTTCCACATGGCGATCACCTGGTGGGGGGAGCAGGTGTTTGACGAAATGCCCGAGGTGGTCAAGCGGGGCATCAACACCTTCAAGCATTTCATGGCCTACAAGGGCGCGCTGATGGTGAATGACGACGAGCTCTACGCCAGCTTCCGCCGCTGCGCCGAGCTTGGCGCGCTGCCGCTGGTGCATGCCGAAAACGGCGATGTGGTGGCGGAGATGACGGCAAAGCTTCTGGCCGAGGGCAATACCGGCCCGGAGGCGCATGCCTATTCGCGCCCGCCGCAGGTGGAGGGCGAGGCGGCGAACCGCGCCATCATGATCGCCGACATGGCCGGCGTTCCGCTCTATATCGTGCATGTAAGCTGCGAGGAGGCGCATGAGGCGATCCGGCGCGCGCGTGCGCTGGGCAAGCGGGTGTGGGGCGAGCCCTTGATCCAGCATCTGACGCTCGATGAAAGCGAGTATTTCAACAAGGACTGGGATCACGCCGCGCGCCGCGTGATGTCGCCCCCGTTCCGCTCGAAGAGGCATCAGGACAGCCTCTGGGCCGGGCTCCAGAGCGGCAGCCTTTCGGTGGTGGCCACCGATCACTGCGCCTTCACCACCGAGCAGAAGCGCTTCGGCGTGGGGGATTTCTCGAAGATCCCCAACGGCACCGGCGGGCTCGAGGACAGGATGCCGATGCTCTGGACGCATGGGGTGAACACCGGGCGTCTGACGCCGCAGGAATTCGTCGCCGTCACTTCAACGAACATCGCCAAGATATTGAATATATATCCGAAAAAAGGCGCTGTCATGGTGGGGGCAGATGCCGATATCGTGGTCTGGGATCCCGAGAAGGAAAAGACGATCAGCGCAGAGAGCCAGCAATCGGCGATCGATTACAACGTGTTCGAGGGCCAGCATGTGAAGGGCCTGCCGCGCTTCACGCTGACACGCGGCAAGGTGGCGGTGCATGATGGCGAGATCCGCACCGAGGAAGGTCACGGGCGCTTCGTCGAACGTCCGGCGAACGGCCCCGTGAACCGCGCGCTTTCGCAATGGAAGGAGCTGACGGCGCCGCGCCCGGTGCAGCGCAGCGGCATCCCCGCGAGTGGCGTGTGATGGTTGAAGTTCGAGGCGCAACACATTGGCACTGATGGAGAAACCATTGCAAAACGAGCAAGGCCAGGGGGCAGACTGCCCGAAGGAAACGGTGATCCGGGCGCGCGATCTCGATCTGGTGTTCCAGACGAATGACGGCCCCGTGCACGCCCTGAAGGATGTCACGCTTGATATCGATCGGGGGGATTTCGTTTCCTTCATCGGCCCCTCGGGCTGCGGCAAGACGACCTTCCTGCGCGTCATCGCCGCGCTCGAGGAGCCCACGGGGGGCGAGATCATGGTGAACGATCTCACGCCCGACGAGGCGCGCCGCCTGCGCGCCTATGGCTATGTGTTCCAGGCGGCGGGGCTATATCCCTGGCGCACCATCGCGGGCAATGTGAAGCTGCCGCTCGAGATCATCGGCTTCACCCGCGAGGAGCAGGAGGAGCGGGTGAAGAAGGTGCTTGAACTCGTTGATCTTGAAGGATTCGAGCGCAAGTATCCCTGGCAGCTTTCGGGCGGGATGCAGCAGCGCGCCTCGATCGCCCGCGCGCTTGCCTTCGATGCCGAGATCCTGCTGATGGACGAGCCATTCGGCGCACTCGACGAAATCGTGCGCGATCACCTCAACGAGCAGCTCCTGAAGCTCTGGGAACGCACCAACAAGACGATCTGCTTCGTGACCCATTCGATCCCCGAGGCCGTCTATCTTTCCACCCATATCGTGGTGATGAGCCCGCGCCCGGGGCGCATTCACGAGGTGATCCAGAACCCGCTGCCACGCGAGCGCCCGCTCGAGATCCGCGATACGCCGGAATTTCTCGAAGTGGCGCATCGGGTGCGCGAGGGGCTGAAGGCGGGGCATGGCTATGACGGGTGATTGGATGCGCGAGAAGGTCCTGCCGGTTCTGACGGTTGTCGCCGCGATCTTCGCGCTGTGGTACGGGGCCGCGATCTGGATGAATTCCTCCTGGACGCTGGCCCAGGCCGAGCGCGCCGGCAAGACGCTCACCTTCACCGAGATCGTGAAGGATACCATGAGCCAGTCGCGCCCAAAGCTGCCGGCGCCCCATCAGATCGCGGCGGAGATCTGGAAATCGACCGTGCAGAAGAAGATCACCTCCAAGCGCAGCCTGATCTTTCACGGCTGGATCACGCTGCGCGCCACCCTGGCGGGCTTTGCGCTCGGCACGGCAATCGGGATCCTGATGGCGATCGCCATCGTCTACAGCCGAACGATGGAGCTGAGCCTCATGCCCTGGGCGGTGATCAGCCAGACGATCCCGATCGTGGCGCTGGCGCCGATGATCGTGGTGGTGCTGCCCAAGATCGGTATCGAGGGGCGATTGATCCCGAAGGCGATCATCTCGGCTTACTTATGCTATTTCCCGGTGCTGGTGGGGATGGTCAAGGGCCTGCGCGCGCCCCATCGCGAGCAGCTCGATCTGATGAAGACATATAACGCCAGCGGGTTGCAATCCTTCCTCAAGCTGCGCCTGCCAAGCTCGGTGCCCTATCTCTTCACCTCGCTGAAGATCGGCATCGCGGCGGCGCTCGTTGGCGCGATCGTGGGCGAATTGCCCACCGGCGCGGTGCGCGGGCTCGGCGCGCGCATCCTGATCGGCGATCAGTTCGGCAATCCGATGCAGATCTGGGCCGCGCTCACCTGCGCGGCGATCCTCGCGGGGCTTCTGATCATGATCGTGGGGCTCCTGCAGCGCATAACGCTCAAGCGGATGGGGATGGCAGAATGAACTGGCTTTTCGGATCAATCGCCTTCTGGGTTGCCGCCTGGGCGCTCAACGTATGGCTTGCCAATTCGCCCTGGCGGGAGCGGCGCGCGGTGCGCATCGCGATTCCGGTGATCTTCGGCATCAGCATCCTGGTGCTGTGGGAGGGGGTGGTGCGGGGGCTGCAGGTTTCGCCCGTGGTGCTGCCGCCGCCTTCGGCGATCTGGGCGCGCATCCTGCAATCCTTCGATATCCTGTGGCGCGATTTCGTGCAGACGGCGATCAAGGGCGCGGTTTCGGGCTATGTGATCGGCTGCACCGCGGCCTTCCTCACCGCGATCCTGGTGGACCGCAAGCCCTTCCTGCGCCGCGGCTTGCTGCCGATCGGCAATTTCGTGGCCGCGCTGCCGATCGTGGGGCTGGCGCCGATCATGGTCAACTGGTTCGGCTTCGGCTGGGAATCGAAGGCCGCGGTGGTGGTGGCGATGGTGTTCTTCCCGGTGCTGGTCAACACCGTGCAGGGGCTTTCGGAGGCCTCCGAGATGCAGCGCGATCTGATGCGCACCTATGCCGCCGGCTACTGGCAGGAGCTGGTGAAGCTGCGCCTGCCTGCCGCCATGCCCTTCATCTTCAACGGGCTCAAGGTGGGCACCACGCTGGCGCTGATCGGCGCCATCGTGGCGGAATATTTCGGCTCGCCCATCTACGGCATGGGCTTTCGCATCTCCACCGAGGTGGGCCGCCTCGCGATCGACATGGTCTGGGCCGAGATCGCCATGGCGGCGCTCGCCGGATCGCTTTTCTACGGGCTTGTCACCCTGATCGAGAAATGGGTGACCTTCTGGCATCCTTCGCAGCGCGGTTGATGGCGGTTGACGGGGGGCATGCGATAAAGGTTAATCGCAACAATGGGAAAACAATGGGAAGATGAACCAAGGGAGGAAGAAAGATGAAGAAACTGCTCACTGCCGCCGCACTGGCGCTTTCCATGGGCACCGCCGCGGCGGATGCGGCCGATGATCTGACGCTGCAGCTGAAATGGGTGACCCAGGCCCAGTTCGCCGGCTACTATGCCGCGCTCGACAAGGGCTTCTATGCCGACGAGGGCCTTGACGTGACGATCAAGCCCGGCGGGCCCGACATCGCGCCCACCCAGGTGCTTGCCGGCGGCGGCGCCGATGTGGTGATCGACTGGATGCCCTCGGCGCTGGCGGCGCGCGAAAAGGGGCTGCCGCTCGTCAATATCGCCCAGCCCTTCAAGCGCTCGGGCATGATGCTCACCTGCCGCGCCGACAGCGGCATCAAGACGCCCAAGGATTTCCCCGGCCATACGCTCGGGGTGTGGTTTTTCGGCAATGAATATCCGTTCCTTGCCTGGATGAGCATCCTCGGCATCCCCACCGACGGCTCCCCCGGCGGCGTGACGGTGCTCAAGCAGGGCTTCAACGTCGATCCGATCCTGAACGGTCAGGCCGATTGCGTTTCCACCATGACCTACAACGAATACTGGCAGATCATCGATGCCGGGCTGAAGCCCGAGGATCTGGTGACCTTCAAGTATGAGGATCAGGGCGTGGCGACGCTGGAAGACGGGCTCTACGTGCTCGAGGATCGCCTGAAGGATCCGAAGTTCGAGGATGAGCTGGTGCGTTTCGTGCGCGCCTCCATGAAGGGCTGGAAATGGGCCGAGGAAAACCCCGACGAGGCGGCGATGATCGTGCTCGAATATGATGAAACCGGCGCCCAGACGGAGCATCACCAGAAGCGCATGATGGGCGAGATCGCCAAGCTCACGGCGGGCTCCAACGGCGCGCTTGATCCGGCCGATTACGAGCGCACGGTGAAGATCCTGATGTCGGGCGGCTCGGATCCGGTCATCACCAGGGAGCCCGAGGGCGCCTGGACGCATCAGATCACCGACAAGGCGCTGAAATAGGCCAAAGGCGCCGCAAAAGGGCGCTGGACAAAGGCGAGGGAAGGGCGTGGCCGCGGGCCGCGCCCTTTTCGTGATATGGGCGGCGGTGCGGCATCACTCACGGCGCGCCGCGGTGACGCAGATCGTTCCCTCGATCGGATAAAGCACCACCGATCCGCTTTCGATGATGTTCACGTCGCGCATCCGGGGGATCTGGTAGCGCCCGTCAAGCAATGTCCAGCGGAATGTGTTTCTGGGCGTGCAGCTTCCGGGCAGGGGGCGGGGCAGGGGCGGCAGCCGCATTTCGACCACATAGCGCCCCTTGTTGCCGCGCCTGCAGCCGGAGCCGCGCAGGCAATCGCTTTCATGGGCAAAAACGGTTATTGAAAACCGGCCGCCGGGCGGCAGGTTGATCCATTGATCGGGCAGGCTCACCCCGCGCCGGGGATGCCGCAGGTAGATGATATCGCCCTCGCTGATCTTCACGTAACTATTACCGCCTTTCCCGCGGGTTTCATTGAACATGTAAGAGGTGCCATACCGCTTTTCGTCGCGCTCCAGCACGCGGGGTTCGAGGCTTGTGAGGGAGAGGGAGATTTCGTCCAGCTCGCCCTTCTTCCGGCGCCGCTCCCCGTTCTTGGCCACCACGAACCACTGCATGCCGCTCAGGGTGACGCGCAGGGTGTTTGCCTCTACCGGCTGATTGTGGATGGTGGCTCCGATGCCGGCGCGCGGAACGCCGAAACTCTCCGCCCCTGCCGGGCCGGTTGCGAGGAGGGCGAACGCGAGATGGGCGATCAGGAAAAGGGAGAAAATCCCTGGCAATTGATTCTCTTGCATGAAACTGCTCCAAATCGGTCAGTGGAAATTCCTTCATTGTTCGAAAATAGCACCATTGGGCCATCATTCAAAACCGGGGCAGGCCGATGGCCGGAGGTGCCTTCTCCCCGCCCGGGGGATACCGCGGGGCAGGGCCGTGCATCGGGGCGCGATTTTTCCCGAAAATTTTCGCCCCGCCCCGAATTTCCCTCTTGCAGCCGGCCGCGCGCTGGCTATATATCGCCTCACGATTGGTAGCGCGGGCGTAGCTCAGGGGTAGAGCACAACCTTGCCAAGGTTGGGGTCGTGAGTTCGAATCTCATCGCCCGCTCCAATCCTTCTCCCGGGCCGATTCATTAACCCTGCATGCGCGAATGGGCTTTCCGGAATGGAGCGCGGATGCGCCCTTCCCGCAGCATTCCTCCGGGCTGGCGCCATGCGCGGCGGCGTCCGGGCTCAGGGCAGGCGGCGGATGCCGCCCTGCCAGACGCCGAGGATGTTCATCTCATCGTCGAGATGCAGGAAATCGGCCCGCGTGCCGGGGGCGAGCCGGCCGATCTCGCCGCTCCGCCCGATCAGCTCCGCCGGGTAGAGGGAGGCCATGCGCAGCGCCTCCTCCCGGCCGATTCCGATTCTTTCCACCATGAAACGCACCGCCGAGATCATGGTGAGATCGGCGCCCGCGAGCGTGCCGTCGGCCAGCGTCAGCCGCCCGTCGCGACGCAGGATCCGCCGCCCGTTCAGGGTGAATTCCGCAAGATCGCTGCCGATCACCGCCATGGCATCGGTCACGAGGAAGATCCGCCCCGGCCCGGCCTTGGCGCGAAGCGCGATGCGGATGGTGGCGGGATCGACATGGATGCCGTCGGCGATCAGCCCGGCATGGAGCGCGCCGCTTTCAAGCGCCGCGCCGACAAGGCCGGGTGCGCGGGCGGCGAGCTGGCTCATGGCGTTGAAGAGATGCGTGGCGCAGGTGGCTCCGGCGCGGACGGCTTCCATCGCCGCCGGGTAATCGGCATCGCTGTGGCCGAGGGAGACGATGGCGCCGGCCTCCACAAGTGCGCGGATCTCTTCCGGGCGCGCCGATTCGGGGGCGAGGGTGATCATGAGCGTCGGCAGTTCCGCCGCCGCTGCCGCGAGGAAGGCGAGATCCTCGGCCTCCATGGGGCGGATCAGCGCCGGATCATGCGCTCCCTTGCGCGCGGGCGCGATATGGGGGCCCTCGAAATGGAGCCCGATCATCCCCGCCACGCCCTGTTCGAGCGCCGCTCTTGCGGCCCGGCGCGCCTCGGCCATGCGCGCGGGGGTATCGGTGATCAGGGTCGGCAGGAGGGATGTGGTGCCGAAGGGGAGATGGGCCTTGCAGATGGTGGCGATGGTATCGGGGTTCGGGGCATCGTTCAGCATCACCCCGCCGCCGCCATTGACCTGAAGATCCACGAATCCGGGGCAGATCAGGCCGCCCTGAAGCGCCTTCAGGGTGCAGCCTTCGGGCAGCGCGCCGGGGGCCGCGATCGCCTTCACGCGCCCTCCCTCGCACAGGAGCGCCCGGCCCTCGTGGCGCGTCTCGCCATCGAGGATCGTGGCGCCGGTATACGCCGTCAGCCCCTCCGTCATTGCGCCTGAGCCCCCATGGGGGGCGGGCAGGGCAG
>WFVA01000034.1 GCA_015491895.1 Albidovulum sp.
GGTGGCGACGGCGGCCCTGCCCGGCCCCGCCATCGCCCCGATGCCGCCGGCGCTGACCGGGGCCGGCGCGCCTGTGCAGGAGGCGCAGATCGCGCCCGCCCTTGCCGCAACGGATCCCGCCGTCAGCACTGACAGGCCGGCGCCGCCGGCTGTTGCGAAAGCGGAGGCGGCGCCGGGGGAAGAGATCATCGCAGCCCTTTCTCCCCGTCTGCGAAAACCGATGGCCAGGGGCAGTGGTGGCGGGGGTGGTGAAGCGCCAGAAGGCGCGGATTCCGCCGCCGTCCCGGCCGCGCCGCCAGCTTCCGGCGCTCAGCCCGGGCAGGCAGGGAAAGCCCCGCGCCTCCTCGTTGTCGGCAAGGGCGGCGGACAGATCAGGATCGCAAAAGTGACGGCGGAGGCCGGCGCGCCGCTGCCCCAGATCCGCAAGGCCTCACCGGAAGTTCAGGATCTGGCCGCAGCGGAGTCGGTGGAACAGCACGCCACCGCCCCTTCGCCATCCGAAAAGAGCCCCGAAACCAGCAGGGATACCGCCGCCACGCCGGCGCTCATCCGCAATGCCGAACCCTTCGAAAATCCCGAAGGCCGGGCGCTGCTGGCGCTGGTATTGCTGGATGACCCGGAAAACTCCGTGAAGGACAACGTGCTCGCCAATCTCGCGCTCCCCCTCACATTCGCCGTCGATGCCAATCGCGATGATGCCGGCGAGCGGGCAAAACGCTACCGCGATGCCGGTTTCGAGGTCGTCATCCTGACGGACATGCCCAAGGGCGCCCGGCCCGCGGATGTGGAGATCGCCTTTCAGGCATACAAAGCCGCGATCCCCCTCGCCGTCGCCTTCCTCGACCGCAACTCCGAGGGCCTCCAGGCCGATCTCGGGCTGGTGCGCCAGGCGCTCGCCAATCTGGCGGAAAGCGGGCATGGCTTTCTCGCCTTCGAAAGGGGGCTGAACACCACCACCCGGATCGCGCGCCGCAATGGGGTGCGTGCCGATGTGATCTCCGGCCTGCTCGAAGCGAAGGGCGAAACGCCCCCCATGATCCGCCGCCAGCTCGATCGCGCCGCCTTCCGCGCCGCCCGGAAGGGAAAGGCGATCCTGTTTGGCACGGCCAGCCCCGAAACGCTGCAGACAATCCTGCTGTGGGATCTGGAGGATCGCCCCTCTGATGCCCTCCTCGCGCCGCTTTCGGCAGCCCTGCTCTCCGAGTAGGCAAGCCTGCGCAATATGCAGCCATGAAGGCCATATTTCCGGCACGTGGCGCCCCCGCCTTCATCACTGGTCGATAAATATCCCCGCCGGAGGCATCCGGCACATGCCACCTGCCCCGAAGGCCGGAGCCTCAGGGCAGAATGTGCAGCCAGAGCCAGGCCGTCAGGATCGTCGCCGCCGTGCCGATCAGCACCGCCGAGGCCGCCACCCGCTTCGCCACGCCGTAGATATTGGCAAACACATAGGCGTTGATCCCCGGCGCCATGGCCGCCGTCAGCACGGCGGAGCGGAAGGCGGGGCGGGGCAGATCGAAGGCCTGCCCGATCCCCCAGGTGATCGCCGGATGCAGGAAGAGCGATACCGCGACGATGAAGAGAATGGTGCGCAGATCCCCCTCGGGGCGGTAGCGCAGCAGCACGCCGCCCAGCCCGAACAGCGCCGCGGGCAGGGCCGCGCGCGAGATGAGATCGACCGCGCTCGCCACCACCTCCGGCACCGGCAGCCCCCCGAGATTGACGACAAACCCCGCAATGATGCCGAGAATGAGCGCATTGGCGAGCATCGCCTTCAGCACCTTCAGCGCCGTTTCTCCGATGCCGCTGCCGCTTTCGCGCGCCCGCGCGATCTCCATCGCCGTGATGCCGATGCCGTAGCAGAAGGGCGAATGGATGGCGATGATCGCGTAATTCGCCCCGAGCGCATCGGCCCCGTAGGCGCGTTCGGTGATCGGCAGGCCGAGGAGGAGAGAATTGGAAAACAGCCCGATGAAGCCGATCGCCACGCTGTCGGGCCAGGGGCGCTTGAAGAGGAAACGCGCGCCGAGAAGCCCCAGGAGAAAGCCCGCCAGCGCCCCGCCATAGAAGCTCAGGAGCAGGGCAAGATCGAAGTTCTGCCCCAGATCGAGCCGCGAGATGGCGCGAAAGAGCAGCACCGGGATGGCGAATTTCTGGGTGAACACCATCAGCCCGTCCACCCCCGCGGGCGAAAACCACCCCTTCCAGGCGGCAAGATAGCCGTAGCCGATCACCAGAAAGACCGGCAAGATCACGTTGAGAAGATCCTGCATGTTTCCCCCTCGGGCCTCCTTTCTCATAGGCCGGGGCGGCGGGAAAGGAAATGCCCGGCGGCGAAGGCCTTGTCATCGCGCGGGCGCGGCGGAAAACCGATGGAACCGGCGCCCTCGGCCGCCCGCTTCGCAGGGGTGATCCGTCCGTTTCGGCGCGCCGGTGACTTGCGCCGGTGACAGAGGGAAGAACGGCATCACACCGGCCCCGGTAAGGCGCTGCGGCACGGCGGGGCCGCCCGGATCAGGCGCAGTCGATCCCCCGGATTGAAACGGCGCGGCCGGCTTGCGGGGGGCGCGCGGCGCCGTTCAGCCTTCGAGCGTCACCAGCGCGTGGCGCTTCCTGCCGGCGGTGAGCTTCAGCCCCTTTTCGAGCGCCTCGGCATCGAACATCTCCCCCGGCTCGCGGATCGGCCGGTCATCTATGCGCGCGCCGCCCCCGGCGATCAGCCGCTTGGCCTCCTTGCCCGAGGGCACGAGGCCGGAGCGCACGAAAAGCTGCACCGCCGAGATGCCGTCGCCCACATCCTCGGGCGAAAGGGAAAGGGTGGGAAGCTCCTCGCCAAGCCCGCCCTTCTCGAACACCTCGCGCGCCGTCGCTTCCGCGGCCTTCGCCGCTTCCTCGCCATGGGCGAGCGTGGTGATTTCGTTCGCGAGCCGGATCTTGGCCTCGTTGATCTCGCTGCCCTGAAGCGCGCCGAGGCGTTCGCATTCCTCGACCGGAAGCTCGGTGTAGAGCTTCAGGAAACGGCCCACGTCGGCATCGGTGACATTGCGCCAGTATTGCCAGAATTCATAGGGCGAGAGCATCTCCGGGTTGAGCCACACCGCGCCGCCCGCGCTCTTGCCCATCTTCCTGCCGTCCGAGGTGGTGAGGAGGGGCGTGGTGAGGCCGAAGACCTCCTCCCCCTGCATCCGGCGCGTCAGATCGATGCCGTTGACGATATTGCCCCACTGATCCGAGCCGCCCATCTGCAGGCGGCAGCCGTGGCGGCGGTTGAGCTCCATGAAATCATAGGCCTGGAGGATCATGTAGTTGAATTCGAGGAAGGAGAGCGATTGCTCGCGCTCGAGCCTGAGCTTCACGCTGTCGAAGGAAAGCATGCGGTTGACGGAGAAATGCCGGCCCACGTCGCGCAGGAATTCGAGGTAGTTGAGATCGTCGAGCCATTCGGCATTGTTGACCATGAGCGCATCCCCCGCCCCCTCGCCGAAGGTGAGATAGCGGGTGAAGACCTTGCGGATGCCGGCGATGTTTTCCTCGATCCGTTCGGGCGAAAGCAGCGGGCGCTCCTCGGCGCGGTCCGTCGGATCGCCCACCTTGGTGGTCCCCCCGCCCATCAGCACGATCGGCTTGTGGCCGCATTTCTGCAGCCAGCGCAGCATCATGATCTGGATCAGCGAGCCCACGTGCAGGCTGGGCGCGGTGGCGTCAAAGCCGATGTAGCCGGACACGGCGCCTTCGGAGAGGGCGGAATCCAGCCCCTCGAAATCGGTGCAGTCGGCGATGAAGCCGCGCTCCTGCATCACCTGCATGAATTCTGATTTCGGCTCGAAGCTCATTGGGCGTTTCCCGTTTTCTTGCGTCTCGGGGCCTGATATATCGGGGGGCGCTGGGAAGGGAAAGGCCATGTTGGTTGTGTCATGTTGAAAGAAGGGCCGATCCGGGCGCTCGGCGCGATGTCGGGCACGTCGCTTGACGGGGTCGATGCGGCGTTTCTGGAAACCGATGGCCATGAGATCCTCGCCTTCGGCGAAACCGCCTATCGCCCCTACGGCGGGGAGGAGCGCGCGGTGATCCGCGCCGCGCTCGGCCGCTGGCCGGGCGAGCCGGGCGTGGCGGCGG
This sequence comes from Albidovulum sp., assembly GCA_015491895.1. Classification (GTDB taxonomy): domain Bacteria; phylum Pseudomonadota; class Alphaproteobacteria; order Rhodobacterales; family Rhodobacteraceae; genus WFVA01. Next base: position 4,117 of record WFVA01000034.1, read on the forward strand.
CGGCAGAGGTGGTGGAAACCGCCCATGCGGAGCTGCTGGCCGGGCTTCAGGGGGCGGAGCTGATCGGCTTTCACGGCCAGACGCTCGCCCATGACCCGGCTGGCGGGCGCACCCATCAGGCGGGCGACGGGCGGGTGCTCGCCGAGGTTCTGGGCCTGCCGGTCGTCTGGGATTTTCGCAGCACGGATGTGGAGATGGGCGGGCAGGGGGCGCCGCTGGCGCCGTTCTTCCATTTCGCCTGCGCGAAATGGATGGGGGCCGGGGCGCCGCTCGCCTTTCTCAATCTCGGAGGCGTCGGCAATCTCAGCTGGATCGATCCCGGGAAGGGCGCGCCCGAGGAGGAGGGGGCGCTTCTCGCCTTCGATACCGGCCCGGCGAATGCGCCGATCAACGATCTGATGCAGGCGCGCCTTGGCCGGGAAATGGACGAGGGCGGGGCGCTCGCGGCCATGGGCGCGGTGGACGGGGATGTGCTGGAAGCCTTTCTCGCCCATCCCCATTTCTTCAAGGTGCCGCCAAAATCGCTCGATCGCGATGCCTTCGGCGATCTTCCGGCAAAGGTTGCGGAGCTTTCGGACGCCGATGCCGCCGCCACGCTGACGGCGATCGCCGCGGCTTCGGTGGTGAAGGGGATGGAGCATTGCCCCGCGCCCCCCGAGCGGGTGCTGGTGACGGGCGGCGGCAGGCGCAATCGGGTGCTGATGGAGATGCTGGCGGCGGGGCTCGATTGCCCCGTGGCGCCGGTGGAGGACGCGGGGCTTGACGGCGACATGCTGGAAGCGCAGGCCTTCGCCTATCTGGCGGTGCGGGTGATGAAGGGGCTGGCGACCTCGGCCCCCGGCACCACAGGCGTGGCCGCGCCCGTGGG
>WFVA01000035.1 GCA_015491895.1 Albidovulum sp.
AGCGTCAGATGTGTATAAGAGACAGATCCCCCCTCCATGCCAAGCGCCGCCACGATGGTGCAGGCGGCGCTTGGCATGGAGGGGGGATTTGCCTTCGATGTGCAGGCCGTCTGCGCCGGTTTCATCTATGCGCTGGCCAATGCCAATGCGCTGATCGTCTCGGGGCAGGCGCGCCGGGTGCTGGTGATCGGCGCCGAGACATTCAGCCGCCTGATGGACTGGGAGGATCGCAGCACCTGCGTGCTGTTTGGCGATGGCGCCGGCGCGCTGGTGCTGGAGGCGCAGGAGGGCGGGGGCAGCGCCGCGGATCGCGGGATCCTCGCCGTCGATCTCCACTCCGACGGCCGTTTCAGGGATATCCTCTATGTGGATGGCGGGGTTTCCACCGGCACCAGCGGGTATCTCAGGATGCAGGGGCGCGAGGTTTTCCGCCACGCGGTGGAAAAGCTCGCCGCCACGGCCGAAACCGCGCTTGAAAAGCTCGGCCTTTCGGCTGCCGATATCGATTGGCTGGTGCCCCACCAGGCCAATCTGCGCATCATAAAGGGCACCGCCCAGAAGATGGGCATCCCGCTCGATCGGGTGGTGATCACGGTGCAGGATCACGGCAACACCTCCGCCGCATCGATTCCGCTCGCGCTTTCCATCGGCAAGGAACGCGGGCAGATCCGCGCAGGCGATCTCCTGCTCCTGGAGGCGATCGGCGGCGGGCTCGCCTGGGGCGCGGTGATACTGCGCTGGTAAGTGGCCGGTAAGCGCCGGAAACGCCGATTTGCAAGCCATTGATATTGACTCGGATTTTCCTTCCGCCCTATGCTCCCGCGCAGTCAACGGGGGATTTCATGAGCAACAGGACATTGACACGAATGGATTTGAGCGAGGCCGTCCTGCGCGAGGTCGGCCTCAGCCGCAATGAAAGTGCGCAGCTGGTGGAAGAGGTGCTGCAGCTGATGTCGGATGCGCTGGTGGCGGGGGAGCAGGTGAAGATCTCTTCCTTCGGCACCTTCAGCGTGCGCGAAAAGGGCCAGCGCATCGGGCGCAATCCGAAAACCGGCGAAGAGGTGCCGATCCTGCCCCGCAGGGTGCTGAGCTTCCGCCCCTCGCATCTGATGAAGGAGCGCGTTGCCAAGGGCAACAGGAAGCGCTGAGGGGCGAAGCGAGCATGGCCAAATCGCCCGACGCCTTCCGCACCATAAGCGAAGTGGCCGAATGGCTGGATACGCCCGCCCATGTGCTGCGTTTCTGGGAAAGCCGTTTCCCGCAGATCAAGCCGGTGAAGCGCGCCGGCGGGCGGCGCTACTACCGCCCGGGCGACATGCTCCTGATCGGCGGCATCAAGAAGCTGCTGCATGAAGACGGCATGACGATCAAGGGCGCGCGCAAGCTCCTGAAGGAAAAGGGCGTGAAATACGTCGCCTCCCTTTCCCGCCCCCTCGATACCCCCTTGAGCGAAATCCCCGAGATCAGCGGCATCACCATCGAGGGAACGAAGGTGATGGAAGCGGTGGAGGCGGCCCGGGCGGCGCAGCGGGAGTCCGAGCCCGAAACGCCGGGCGCGCAGGAGGGTGCCGAGGCGCCCCCGCCCCAGGAGGCAGCCCCGCACGCGGCTCACGCGGCATCGGACATTCCCGCTCCGCCAGAAGATGCAGCAGCCGAAACCGCCCCCGAACCCGCACCTGAACCCATCGCCGAAACATCACCGATGGAGGAGCCGGCGCCCGAGCCCACGGTCTGGGATATAGGCACCACGGCAGAGCCCGCCCAGGGCGCCGCCGAACACCCCCCGCAGGAGCCGGTATCCGGCGCGAGCGGCAAGGAGGCGGAGGAAGGGCCTGCGCCAACCTCAGCGGAAGATTCGACTGGACAGGTGACGCCCGAAGCAGAGACCCACGAAGAGCAGGAAGCCCGGCAGCCGGCAGCGGAGGAAGCGCCCGAGGCCTTCCCGCAGGAATCCGTGGAAACTGCCGAAGAGACGCTGTTCCGCCACGCCGGCGAGATGGAAACGCCGCCCGTTACGGCCGGATCCGAAGCGGAGGCCCCTGCCCCCAACCCCGCGCCGGAAAGCGCGGGTGAGAATGAGGTTGCCGCCCCGCAGATACCCACGGGGGAAACGGGGGAAGCCGTGCCCTCGGAACCGGCAGAGGAAGGCGCGCGGCGGGAGGCCGTGGAGGATGCGCCCGGATCTTCCGCGCCGGAGGCCACGCCCGGGGGGGCGCCGCAGGAAATCCTGTTTGCCCATGCCGGGGCCGGGGATGTTTCGCGAGATATTGTGGAAGATGCCGGAGAAGATGCGGCAGGCCTGTCCGCCGCCCCGGAGGCGGCTTCACCGGCCGGGGCGGATACCGGTGCGGACACCGGCGAAGAGGCCGGCCTCGCCGCCGGCGACGCGCTTGCGCAGGCGCCGGAAGAAACCGCCGCATCCTCCCCGATCCCGCCGGCCCCGCCTCCGCCATCACCGACCCGGCCGCGCACGGAAACCGGCGAGATCGTTCTCATGATCGAACGCCTGCGCCTGCGCGATCCCGCCGCCCCCGTGGCCGATCGCGAAAAGCTGGCGCTGATCTGCCGCCGCCTTTCCGCGATCCATGAGATGATGGGCCTCGATCAGGGCGGCAGGCCAGGCGGCTGAACTGCGGGCCCCGGCGATGGCGCAAAAGATGCGATTTCACGCTTGCCCCCGCGCGCAAAAACGGTATGTAGAGGCCCATGTCGGGCTATGGCGCAGTCTGGTAGCGCGTCCGTCTGGGGGACGGAAGGTCGCAGGTTCAAGTCCTGCTAGCCCGACCACCGAAACACCCGCCCGCATGAAAGATGCGTGGGCGGGTTTGTTTTATGCGGGGGTGTGAGGCGATGCCTTTTGCGGTGAAACGGCCGGGCGTTCTGGCCAGCCAGCAGATCAGGGGGCTGATCGAAGCCGGGGCGCTCAGGGCGCGCCCGCAGATCACCGCCGATCAGATCCAGCCCGCTTCGCTCGATCTGCGGCTCGGGGACGTGGCCTACCGGGTGCGCGCCTCCTTCCTGCCGGGGCGTGAGGCCACGGTGGCCGAGCGGCTCGGCGAATTCGAGATGCACCGGGTGGATCTCGCGGGCGGAGCGGTGCTCGAGAAGGGCGCCGTCTATCTGGTGCCGCTGCAGGAAAGCCTCGCCCTGCCCGAGGGGATCGGGGCGGTCGCCAATGCCAAATCCTCCACCGGGCGGCTCGATCTCCTGACCCGCTGCGTCACCGACAGGGGCCGCGAATTCGACCGCATCGCGCCCGGCTATCAGGGCCCGCTCTATGCCGAGATCTGCCCGCGCTCGTTTTCGGTGCTGGTGCGCCCGGGGATGCGGCTCAATCAGATCCGTTTCCGCGCCGGCGAAGCCGTGCTTTCGGATGAAGATCTGATGGAGCTGCATCGCGAGAAGGGGCTGGTGAGCGGGGAGGCGCATATCGATCAGGGACTGGCCTTCTCGGTGGATCTCTGCCCGGATGAGGGCGATCTCGTGGGCTACCGCGCCAAGCCGCATGCGGGCGTGATCGATCTCGATCGGATCGGCCGGTATGATCCGGCCGATTTCTGGGAGGAAATCCGCAGCCGCGAGGGCCGGATCATCCTCGATCCGGGCGCCTTCTACATTCTCGTCAGCCGCGAGGCGGTGCATATCCCGCCCGATTGCGCCGCCGAGATGGCCCCCTATCTCGCCATGGTGGGCGAATTCCGGGTGCATTACGCCGGCTTCTTCGATCCCGGCTTCGGCCATGTCGCTGCCGGCGGCGCCGGCTCGCGCGGGGTTCTGGAGGTGCGCTGCCACGAAGCGCCCTTCGTGCTGGAGCATGGGCAGGTGGTGGGCCGGCTTGTCTATGAACGGATGAGCGAGGAGCCCGATCAGCTTTACGGCGCCGGCATCCGCTCCAATTACCAGGGCCAGGGGCTGAAGCTCTCCAAGCACTTTCGCGCCCGCCCCTGAAATCCCGCCGGCCTGATCGCGGTTCCACATCGGCAACACCTTCCAGAGGTATGAATTTCCAGACTTGCAATTGCCCTGCGCGCAGGTAGGATCCGTGCAAACGCAGGCACTCATTTCGCCTGTAAACGTTTGTTTTTTGTAGCAAGTGATACGGTTCTCCTTTTCATCACGCCTGTTGCTGACGCAACGATATTCAGGAGTCATTGGACATAAAGATTTCCACCATTAAAACCCTGCGCGCGGCCTTTCTGGCCGGCCTGATCGCGGGCCCGGCCATGGGTCAGAATTTCGAGGCCGGGGTTGATCTCGACTATCTCGGGATTGCCCATTCCGAAGGGCAGACCGTCGGCTTCGGGTTTACTGCCGCGCCCGAGCTGTGGGTGCGGTTCAATGCGCCATCGGGGCTTTATTACGGGCTGAATGCCTTTCGCCTGAGCGCCACCAGCACCGACCCGGCAACCGTCTATGACAAGATCACCATGCAGACGATCGATCTCACGGTCGGCAAGGCCTTCAGCCTCGGCGGCAACACGCGCGCCAAGCTCTACGGCGGGCTGCGGCACGCGAAATATTCCGAGCGCAGATCGGGCGGCGGGGGCACCCTCGATGTGCCGAAGGCCTGGGGTGTGCTGGCCGGATTCGAGGTGGATCAGCCGCTTGGCGACAGGTTCTCGCTCTACGGCGGCAGCGAGGCGGCGATCCTTTTCGCGCCCGACTACACGGATGGCGGCGCAACCAATCAGAATCTGACCTTCAACACCATCGATCTCGATCTCGGGCTGAAATACGGCTCTGATCTTGCCAACGGGCGCGGCTGGTATGCCAGCGGCGGGCTGACGGCGAAGCTGTGGAATGGCGTCAGTGACGATGATTCGGAAAACACGAGCGCCTATGGATTCAAGCTCTCGGTCGGGATGAATTTCTGATCCCTGCGCCTGAGCGTGAAGCCCCGCCGCCCTGTGGCGGGGCTTTGCGCCCTGTTCGGATGGAAGTGCGCGTGGCATGCCCCCGGATGCATCCGGCGGGGACATTCATGGATCAGTGATGAGAGCGAGCGAGGCTCAATCCTCGAACAGTTCGCTCTGGCCCTCGAGGCTTTCCTCTTCCTCCTCCTCGCCATCGCCGGCGCCCGGCATCTGGCCGGGGGGCGGGCGGCTGTCGAGCAGGCCGGCGGCGCGCAGCTCCTTCAGCCCCGGCAGATCGCGGGCGCTTTCGAGGCCGAAGTGATCGAGGAATTCCTGCGTCACCACATAGGTGACGGGGCGGCCAGGGGTCATCCGGCGGCGGCCGAAGCGGATCCATTCCATCTCCAGCAGCTGATCGATGGTGCCGCGCGAGACGGAGACGCCGCGGATCTCCTCGATCTCGGCGCGCGTGCAGGGCTGGTGATAGGCGATGATGGCCAGCGTCTCGATGGCGGCGCGGCTGAGCTTGCGGGTCTCGACAGTTTCCTTCTGCATCAGGAAGCCGAGATCGGGCGCGGTGCGCATGGCCCAGGCATCGCCCACCCGCACGAGGCGCACGCCGCGCCCCTCGTAGCGTTTGCGCAGATGCACCAGCGCCTCGGCGGGATCCGAGCCGTGGGGCATGCGCGCCTGAAGCTCGCGCAGGCTCACGGGATCGGCGGAGGCGAACAGGATCGCTTCCACCATGCGCTCCTGCTCGCCCATGGGCGGGGCTTCGAAGAGGCTTTCCTCCTTCTCCTCGCTGGCGTCGGTTTCAGCCATCCGGTGCGGCCTTTCTCCTGATTTCTATGGGTGCGAATGTCTCGCCCTGTCGTATTTCGATCTGCCCGAGCTTGGCAAGCTCGAGTGCGGCGGCAAAGCTCGCCGCGGTGGCGCTGCGCCGGCGGGCGGGATCGCTTTCCCAGCCTTCGGGGAGGTAGCTTTCGAGGCTTGTCCAATCCCCGGCATAGCCGATCAGGCCGCGCATCCGCTCGAGCGCCTGTTCCATCGTCATCACCGCATCGCGATCCATCACGAAGGGGCGGAATTCATCGCGGGTGCGCAGGCGGGCATAGCCTTGCATGAGATCGAGGAGGGTTGCGGTGTAGCGCACGCGGCGGATGCGCGAGACATCCTCGGGCAGGCCGCGGGGGAAGAAATCGCGCCCCTTCTGATCGCGCGCCATCAGGCGGGCGGCGGCATCGCGCATGGCCTGAAGGCGTTCGAGCTGGAAGGCGAGATGGGCGGCAAGCTCCTCACCCGACGGGCCTTCATCGGCCGGATCGGGCGGCAGGAGAAGGCGCGATTTCAGGAAGGCGAGCCAGGCGGCCATCACCAGGTAATCGGCGGCAAGCTCGAGGCGCAGCTTCTTGGCGCGCTCCACGAAGGCAAGATATTGCTGCGCGAGCTGAAGCACGGAAATCCTGCGCAGATCCACCTTCTGGGTGCGCGAAAGCGTCAGCAGCAGATCGAGCGGGCCTTCGAAGCCGTCCACATCGACGATCAGCGCCTCGGCCTCTAGCCGGGCGGCAATCTCGCTTTCCTGCATTTCCTCGAAATCGTCACTCATTCATCGGCCCGGGCGCGCTCTTTCAACAGCGCCTCAAGCTCCCCTTCCAGAGCGCGGATGTCAACCTCATCGGGCTCTGTGCGTGCCGCGAGCGCGCGATCGGCGCGCGCCTGTGCCTCCGGCGCCATCATGCCGGCGGCCTCGGCCACCGCCTGCATCTCGCCCAGATCGCCGTTGCAGTGCAGCACGAGATCCATGCCCGCAGCGATGGCGGCGCGCGAGCGCGCGGCGATGTCGCCCGAAAGCGCGTTCATGGAAATGTCATCGCTCATCAGCAGGCCGCCAAAGCCGATCCCGGCGCGGATGAGGCGCGCTGCGGCGGGGGATATCGTGGCAGGGGCATCGGCGTCGATCGCCTCGAAGACGACATGGGCGCTCATCCCCGCGGGAAGATCCGAAAGCGCGCGGAAGGGCGCGAAATCAACCGTTTCGAGCGCCTCGCGCGGCGCCACCACGCGCGGCAGCTCAAGGTGGCTGTCAGCCGTGGCGCGGCCGTGGCCGGGGATGTGCTTCAGCACCGGCAGAACGCCCCCGGCCATGAGGCCATCGGCGGCGGCGCGGGCATTGGCGATGACTTCACCCGGCGCCGTTCCCATGCAGCGGTTGCGCAGCACCGGGTGGGTCTCGGGCGTGGCCACATCGGCGCAGGGGGCGCAATTCGCATCGATCCCGACAGTGCGCAGCTCATGGGCGATGATGCGATAGCGCAGGCGGAAGCTCTCGGGCGCGCGCGCGCCGGCTCGGGCGGCCTGTTCGAGCGGAGGGAGCCATTGCCGCCAGTGCGGCGGGCCGAGGCGCTGCACCCGCCCGCCCTCCTGATCGATCAGGACGGGCGCCGCGCGCCCCGCGCATTCGCGCAGCGCATCGGTGAGGCGGCGCAGTTGCTTCGGGCTTTCCACATTGCGCTGAAAGAGGATGAATCCCCAGGGGCGGGCCTCGGCGAAGAAAGCGGCCTCATCGGGCGAAAGCGCCGTGCCTTCGAGCCCCAGGATGAATGCCCCCTCTCCCATGCAGTCAGCGCGTCATCACCGGGATGCAGACGGCCTCCTGAGCCCTCAGGGCCGAGCAGAAGCGGCGCGCGTCGGCCATGTCCGAAAAACCATGCACACGCAGGCGAAAGAAGCGCCGCCCCCCCGTAACGGCTTCCTCGATCACCCGTGCCTTGCCGGAGAAATATTCCGGGAAACGCGCCGTCAGGCGATCCCATTCGCGCCGGGCGGTTGCGGCGCTGTCGAAGGCGCCGAGCTGGGCGAGGCTGGTGCGCGGAGGAAGGCTCGCGGGATCGATCTCGCCGGGGGGCTGCGGCTTCACGGGCTCCGAGGCCCGGGCCATGGCGGCGAGGCGTTCGAGCCCGGCCGGGCGCGCCATCGGGCGGGGGGATCTCCGCACACCGGGCACAGATGCCGGGATCACCTGCGGTTTTGCGGCCTCTGGCGCGGGGGCGAGGGCATCCGCCTTCGCCGCTGCGGCTTCGCCCGGCGCACCCTCTTCGTTCGCAACGGCAGCCACCAGGGCGCGCGCGGCCGCGGCGATCTCGCTCGGGCTGGCGGCCTCAGCCGAAACCGGGGCGGAAGCGGAATCGCCGGGCAAGGCGGCGGTTGCCGTCATTGCCTCCGCCGCTTCTGCTGGCGCGGTTGTTTCTGTTGCCGCCGTTGCTTGCGGGCTTTCATCGCCGGCAGCGCCGCCGGCGGGCGCCGGCCCCGGGCGGGGCGAGGGGCGGGGCGAAATGCCGGGCGGATCGCTTTCGATCACGTCCACCGGGCGCGGTGCGAGCACGAGGCGATCGGGCGCGGGCGCGGCATTTCCCCCGGCCTGGATGCGGTTCACCGAAAGCCCCTGGTAGCGGGCAAGCTCGCCGCCCGGATCCTCGGGCTGCACCCGCAAGGGCCCCTCAAGCGCGCGCACCACGGGGATGCCGTTCACATCGCGCATCACCAGCTCATAGCCCCACCAGATCAGCCCGCCGATCAGGGCAAGCGAGGTGAGCGCGCCGGCCAGTTGCACCAGCCGCCCGGCGCCGCCGCCCGCCGCAGGCTCGCCCTCCGCTTCGCCTGGCTGCTGGCGAAGGTGGGGATGGGGGGGCGGCTGCTCGCCGGCCATGCCGTCAATCGCCCGCAGATGGGGCTGCCTGCGCGCCGCAGCGCCAGACGCAATCGGGGTGTTGAAATCGATACTCGCCATGCTCTGCCTCATCCGCCGCCCGCTCGCGCGGCGGCGCTTTTCTGCCTGCTCATGAGCCCGGCGGGGCGCTCTTGCTAGCGCATTTCCTCGACCGGGGTCACGCCAAGAATAGCAAGACCTGACGAAATGACAACGGCCGTGGCGCGCGCCAGCGCGATTTTGGCCTGCGATGTGGCCGGATCGCCCTCCTGCAGGAAGCGCAGCGCCGGGATCTCGTTGCCCCGGTTCCACAGCCCGTGCAGTTCGGACGCCAGATCGTAGAGATAAAAGGCGATCCGGTGCGGCTCATGGGTGCGCGCGGCGATCTCCACGAGGCGCGGCCATTCGGCGATCTTGCGGGCCAGCGCTAGCTCGGCCTCGTGATCGAGCCGCCCGAGATCGGCCGCGGCGAGCGCGGCATCTTCCACATCGATCCCCGCCTCGCGTGCCCGGCGCAGCACCGAACACACCCGCGCATGGGCGTATTGCACGTAGAACACCGGGTTTTCCCGGCTCTGCTCCAGCACCTTCGAGAGATCGAAATCGAGCGGCGCATCGTTCTTGCGCGTCAGCATCACGAAGCGGGTCACATCCGCGCCCACCTGCTCCACCACGTCGCGCAGCGTCACGAAAGTGCCCGCGCGCTTGGACATCTTGAACGGCGCGCCATCCCTGAACAGCCGCACCAGCTGGGTGAGCTTGATGTCAAGCGGCACACGGCCGTCCGACAGCGCCGCCACCGCCGCCTTCATGCGCTTCACGTAGCCGCCGTGATCGGCGCCCAGCACATCGATCAGCGCGTCGTAGCCGCGCCTTATCTTGTCGTAGTGATAGGCGATGTCGGGGGCGAAATATGTCCAGCTGCCATCGGATTTCCGCACCGGGCGATCCACGTCGTCGCCGAACTTGGTGGATTTGAAGAGCGTCTGCTCGCGCGGCTCCCAATCCTCGGGCTTCTTGCCCTTGGGGGGCTCGAGCACGCCCTCGTAGATCAGCCCCTTCCCGCGCAGAAGCTCGAGCGTCTCCTCGATCAGGCCGGTGCCGTAGAGCGATTTTTCCGAGAAGAAATGATCCATCTCCACGCCGAGAAGCGCCAGATCGGCGCGGATCATCTCCATCATCTTCTCGATGGCGAATTCGCGCACCTCCCCGAGCCACATATCCTCGGGCTGGCCGAGATAGGCATCTCCCACCTTTTCCTTCAGCGCCTCGCCCACGGGAATGAGGTAATCGCCGGGATAGGTGCCCTCCTCGAAGGCCACTTCCTGCCCGTGCGCCTCGAGATAACGCAGATAGACGGAGCGGGCCAGCACATCCACCTGCGCGCCGCCGTCGTTGATGTAATATTCGCGCGTCACCTCATGGCCGGAGAAATCCAGAAGGCTCGCCAGCGCATCGCCGAAAACCGCACCACGCGCGTGGCCCACATGCAGGGGGCCCGTGGGATTGGCGGAGACATATTCCACATTCACCTTCTGCCCCCGGCCCATGGCGGTGCGGCCGAAATCGCGCCCCGTTTCCAGCACGCTCTTCACCACCCCCTGCCAGACGGAAGGCGCGAGGCGCAGGTTGATGAAGCCGGGGCCGGCGACGTCTGCCACCGAGATGCGCGCATCCTCACCGAGCTTTCCGGCCAGCACTTCGGCGATCTCGCGCGGCTTCTTCCCGGCCGGTCTGGCCAGCACCATCGCCGCATTGGTGGCCATGTCGCCATGCGCCGGATCGCGCGGCGGCTCGACGGAAACATTGCCGCGCTCAAGCCCGGCGGGCAGCGCGCCCTCGGCCTCCATCTCGGCGAGTTTTTCAAGCACCAGCGTGCGGATATCGGTAAACAGGTTCATCTTCGCATCTTTCCGGAAAGGGTGGCGCGGGTGTAACCAAGCGCCCCGGCAAGGTCAACGCCCGGCCGGCCGATCGCCTTCGGCCTCGCCCTGTCGGCCCTGCCCGATCAGGCGGGCGTGCTCCTGAAGGGCGAAGCGGTCCGTCATCCCGGCGATGTAATCGGAAACGAGCCGCGCACGCGCAACCTCCCCGCAGCCGGGGCCGATCTGCCCGCGCCAGCCTTCGGGCAGAAGCGCGGGATCCTGCATGTAGATCGGAAAGAGATCGCGCACCACGGATGTCACCCGCGCGCGCATCTCCACCACGCTCGGCGCGCGATACATCCGGGCGAAGAGAAAGGCGCGGATTTCCTTCAGCTCACGCCAGAGCCCTTCGGAAAAGCGGATCACGGGCGCTCCGGCGGCGCGGATATCGTTCACGCTTTCGGGGCCCAGCGCCGCGAGCCGCCGCCGACTCTCGGCGATCACATCCTCCACCATCACCCCGAACACCCGGCGCAGCGCCTCATGGCGCCGGCGCGTGGGATCGAGCCCGGGGTGAAGCGCATCCACCTCGCCGTAGCATTCCCCCACGATCGGCAGCGCGGCGATCTCCTCATCCGAAAAAAGCCCGGCGCGCAGGCCGTCATGCAGATCGTGGTTGTTGTAGGCGATGTCGTCCGCCAGCGCGGCCACCTGAGCCTCGGCGCTGGCGTGGGTGTGGAGCTCCAGATCATGGCGCGCCACATATTCCGCCAGCGCCCAGGGGATATCGCCCGTTACCGGGCCGTTGTGCTTGGCGATCCCCTCGAGCGCCTCCCAGGTGAGATTGAGCCCGTCCCACCCCGCGTAATGCTGCTCGAGCCGGGTGACGATGCGGATCGCCTGGGCGTTGTGATCAAAGCCGCCATAAGGGGCCATCAGGTCCGAAAGCGCATCCTCGCCGGTGTGGCCGAAAGGCGTGTGGCCCAGATCATGGGCGAGCGCCACGGCTTCGGTGAGCTCCTGATTGAGCCCCAGCACCCCGGCGATGGTGCGCCCCACCTGCGCTACCTCGATCGAATGGGTGAGGCGGGTGCGGAAATAATCGCCCTCATGCACCACGAAAACCTGCGTCTTGTGCTGCAGGCGGCGGAAGGCCGAGGAATGGATGATGCGATCGCGATCGCGCTGGAAGGGCGAGCGAAAGGCGCTCTCGCGCTCGCCGTGAAGCCGCCCGCGCACCTCGGCGGGATCGGAGGCGTAAGGGGCAAGGCCCGATGGATCCGTCATGGCTCGGCCTGTTGTCGCACTCGCTCCCTGCCCTTATATGGGGGAGACACGCGAATGAAAACAGGACGACGCCATGAAGCTGCCGCCGAAAGCCACCGAAAGCGCCTTCGCCCGCCTCGCCGAAATCGGCGCCGCCCGCGAGGGCAAGGCGCTGCGCATCGCGGTCAAGGGCGGGGGCTGCTCGGGCTTTGAATACGTGATCGAGCTTGACGACCCGGCCGATGACGATCTCGTGCTCGAAGGCAATGGCGAAAGGATCGTGATCGATCCCGTTTCGCTCCCCTTCCTCGAAGGCGCCACCATAGATTTCACCGAAGAGCTGATCGGCGCGCGCTTCACCATCGACAACCCCAACGCCACCGCAAGCTGCGGCTGCGGCACGTCGTTTTCGATCTGAAGCCGGGGCCCGAAGCGCCTCTGCCAACATCACTGACCCCAAGTCCTTCCCGCCGGCACAGTCAGGCGGATCTTCTTCCTGAACGGGCGCAAGGGCGCAGAAACAGATCGTGTAGCATCTGATCGGATTTGCCTGCCCGGGGCGCGCATAGCGGCCCGGGCATGCGCCCGCCGAGGGGGCGGGCGCAGGCCCTCCGTCGGAAGATTCAGGGTGAGCCCCATTAATCCCGCCGGAGGCATCCCGCCCCCGCCACCCGCTCAGACGCCGTAATAATCACGATACCATTCCACGAAGGCCCTCACCCCCTCGGGCACCTTCGTTTTCGGCGCGAAGCCTGTCAGCCGCTTCAGAAGCGTGGTATCCGCCCAGGTCGCCGGCACGTCGCCGGGCTGCATGGGCAGCATGTTCTTCTCGGCCTTCTTCCCCGTGGCGTCCTCGATCGCAGCGATGAAATCCATCAGCGCCACCGGCGCGCCGTTGCCGATATTGACGATGCGAAACGGCGCCACCGGCGAGAGGCTGTCGCCCGCGGGGATCTCATCGGGCGCGGACGGGCGCGCGGGCACCGCGCCTGCGAGCAGCGCGATCGCTTCCACGAGATCGTCCACATAGGTGAAATCGCGCTTCATGTCGCCGTGGTTGTAAACGTCGATCGGCCTGCCCTCGAGAATCGCGCGGGTGAACTTGAAGAGCGCCATGTCGGGCCGCCCCCAGGGGCCGTAAACCGTGAAGAAGCGAAACATGGTGATCGGCAGATCGTAGAGATGGGCATAGGAATGGGCCATCGCTTCATTGGCCTTCTTGGTGGCCGCGTAGAACGACATCTGCCAGTCCGCCTTGTCGGTCTCGAGGTAGGGCATGTGGCTGTTGGCGCCATAGGCCGAGGAGGTGGAGGCCAGAAGCATATGCGCGGGCGGATGGGCGCGCGCGGCCTCGAGAAGCTCATAGGTGCCGATCAGATTGGCATCGAGATAGCTGCGCGGCGCCTCGATCGAATAGCGCACCCCGGCCTGGGCCGCGAGATGCACCACCAGATCGGGCGTCTCGCGGGCAAACAGATCCATGAGCCGCCCCGGCTCCTCGATCGGCGCCACATGGGGCACGAAGGCAGGGCTCTCGGCCAGCATCGCGTGGCGGCGCTCCTTCAGCGCCACGTCGTAATAGGGGCTGAGATTGTCGATCCCGATCACCCGCCACCCCTCGCCCAGCAAACGCCTGCCGAGGTGATAGCCGATGAAGCCTGCCGATCCGGTGATGAGTGCCGTCTTCATGGTTTCTCCCTTGACGGCCTCCTTGTTGCGCCGGGGAAGCCGTTTGTCCAGAGGCGGTTTGCCCGGAGCCGGTTTGCCCGGAGCCGCTTTGCGCCGATATTGGCAAAAGCGCGCGCCGCCCCGCTTTCCATCCCCCTTGCGGAGTGCTAGGGAAGCCCCGACATGCGAGCGAAGCCAATTGAACCGATCGAACCCAACTGAACAAGGTGGCCCGATGGCCGAGCATTCCGCCCCGCCCCCCGGAGCACCCCCCGAGATTTCGGTGGTG
>WFVA01000036.1 GCA_015491895.1 Albidovulum sp.
CGCGAGCATCATCAGCCCGCGCACCGGCGCCGCGCGCACGTCATTCTTAAGCACCACCGTGTAGCCAAGGATCTCACCCTCCTCCTCGAGGCGCGAAAGCCGCGCCCGCACCGCCGTGCGCGACAGCCCGACAAGCGCCGAAAGATCGGAAAGCGAGGCCCGGCCATCGCGCCGCAGGGCGGCGATGAGTTTCTGATCGGTTTCATCCATTTCGCAATCTTTAACCTTCATTTCGAACAAACTGCTGCCGTAATGTGCATAATATCGCCTCGAAAGCATCCGATCCAGAGGCGATACTCCTCCCGAAACCGGAGGAAAGCGAAATGGTCCAAAAAAAATGCCTCCTGATCGGCGCGCCGATTGACAGCGGCAAGCGCCGGCGCGGCTGCATGATGGGGCCCGATGCGCTGCGCGTGGCGGGGCTTGAGGCGGCGATCGCGGATCTCGGCATCGAAACGCGCGATCTCGGCAATCTCGCGCCCGATACGTCTGGCGCGCCGCCGACCGGGGAGGAAACGCCCCACCTGCACGCCCTCGCGGAAACCATCGCCTGGACGCGCGCCCTCATTCCCGCCGCGCAGGATGCGATGGCCGCGGGCTTCCCGATCTTCATGGGCGGCGATCACGCGCTGGCGCTCGGCACGGTGGCCGGCGTGGCGGCCCATGCCCATGCCGAGGGCCGCCCGCTCTTCATCCTGTGGCTCGATGCCCACAGCGATTTTCACACGCCGCGCACCACCACCTCGGGCAATCTCCACGGCACGCCTCTGGGCTACATCACCGGGCAGCCCGGCTTCGAAGGCTTCCCGCCCCTGCCCGCGCCCGTGCCCACCGCCAATATCTGCCTCTTCGGCATCCGCAGCGTGGACGCCCCCGAGCGCGCGGCGCTGGCGCGCACCGACATGCAGATCACCGACATGCGCGCCATCGACGAGCACGGCATCCGCGCGCCCCTCACCGCCTTCCTCGAGCGCGTGCGCGCCGCCGGCGGGCTTTTGCACATCTCGCTCGATGTGGATTTCCTCGATCCCGATATCGCCCCCGCGGTGGGCACCACCGTGCCGGGGGGGGCGACGGTGCGCGAGGGCCATCTGGTGATGGAGCTTCTTCACGACAGCGGCCTCGCCACCTCGCTCGATATCGTGGAGCTCAACCCCTTTCTCGATGATCGCGGCCGCACCGCCCGCCTTATGGTGGATCTCGCCGCCTCGCTCATGGGCCGGCGCGTCTTCGATCGCCCCACCCGCAGCTACTGTTGAGGTCATGATGTCCAAGCCTGCACCATCCGCCCGCGCCCATGTGCCGTTCGTCAGCGTCGATAACATGATGAGTCTCGTCCATCATATTGGAATCGAGCGCTTTCTTGTCGATCTCGCCGGCGAGATCGAGGCCGATTTCCGCCGCTGGCCCGAATTCGACAAGAGCCCGCGCGTGGCGGCGCATTCGAAGGTGGGGGTGATCGAGCTGATGCCGGTATCCGATGGCCGGCTCTATGCCTTCAAATATGTGAACGGCCACCCCAAGAACGTGAAGGAAGGCCTGCAGACGGTGACGGCCTTCGGCGTGCTCTCGGACGTGGATTCGGGCTATCCGCTGCTGCTTTCGGAGATGACCATCCTCACCGCCCTGCGCACCGCCGCCACATCGGCCATGGTGGCGCGCCATCTCGCCCCTGCGGGCGCCGATACGATGGCGTTGATCGGCAATGGCGCGCAGAGCGAATTCCAGGCGCTGGCGTTCAGGGCGCTGGTGGGCGTCAGGCGCCTGCGCCTCTACGATATCGACAGGGCGGCGAGCGAAAAGACCATGCGCAATCTCGCCGGCCTCGGCTTCGAGCTTTGCGCCTGCAGGACGCCCGAGGAGGCGATCGAGGGGGCAGAGATCATCACCACCTGCACCGCCGACAAGCAATATGCCACCATCCTGACCGACAACATGGTCGGCGCCGGCGTGCATATCAACGCGATCGGCGGCGATTGCCCGGGCAAGACGGAGCTGCATCCCGATATCCTGAAGCGCGCCCGCGTGTTCGTGGAATACACGCCCCAGACCCGGATCGAGGGCGAGATCCAGCAGATGGCGGCGGATTTTCCGGTGGTGGAATTCTGGCGCGTGCTGACGGGGGAAGCCCCGGGGCGGCGCGATGCGCGCGAGATCACGCTGTTTGACGGCGTGGGCTTCGCGGTGGAGGATTTCAGCGCCCTGCGCTTCGTGCACGAGCGCCTCGCGGGCACGGCATTTTTCGAACCCCTCGACATGATCGCCGACCCGGACGATCCGCGCGATCTCTTCGGCATGCTGCAGCGGGCGGTGCCCGAAGCCTGAAAGCGGCAAGCGCCGCGCCCGGGGCTGCCGCCGGGGCGCCTCCGGCGGGATATTTCCGGGCCAGTAATGAGATGCGCCAGCTTTGGCGCGGGCGGCTATTGCAGGCGGAATTCCCGCACCACGTTGCGCCATTTGCCCGGTGCGATCAGCTTGCGGTGGGTGAAGGAGACGGAATGCAGCGGGCCTTCGATCTTCTCCTGCCAGAATTCGATGAATCTGAACAGGCGCGGATAATCCGGCGCGAGATCGTAATCCTGCCAGATGAACACATTGAGCACGTTGCGAAAATCCGGCATCCGGTAGTAGAATTTGGCCGTGGTCAGCCCGTAGCCCTTCAGCATCAGTTCGGTTTCCTTTCCAGCCATGCCTGCGCCTCGATCGTTGCTTCCTGCCGCCAGAATGCCATGAATTCCTCAATTTTCAATGAAAACAGAATGTTATCAGATATGATCGCCGGCTGCCAAGGAATTGCATTGAGCCATTGCACCCAACATGGGCTATCCTGTATAGTGGCAGCAACAATATCTTGAGCCCGGCGAACAGAGCGGTAAATCACGTGAACGACACCCCGGAAACACCTGAAAAAGAAGAGGGAATGCCGCCTGAGCGCCGTTCCTTCGATGGCCCTTCGATCTCGATCATCGAGGAGATGAAGACCTCCTATCTCGATTATGCGATGAGCGTGATCGTGAGCCGCGCCATCCCCGATCTGCGCGACGGGCTGAAGCCGGTGCACCGGCGCATCCTCTATGCGATGCACGAGGCCGGCAACACCCATGACAAGCCCTATCGCAAATCCGCCCGCGCGGTGGGCGATGTGATGGGCAAATACCACCCCCACGGCGACAGCGCGATCTATGACGCGCTGGTGCGCATGGCGCAGGATTTCTCCATGAGCCTGCCGCTTCTGGACGGCCAGGGCAATTTCGGCTCGATGGACGGCGACAACCCGGCCGCCATGCGCTACACCGAGGTCCGGCTTGCGAAGCCCGCGGCCTATCTTCTGGCCGATATCGACAAGGAAACGGTCGATTTCCAGCCCAATTACGATGGCAAGGACATGGAGCCGAGCGTGCTCCCGGCCCGTTTCCCCAACATGCTGGTGAACGGCGCGGGCGGCATTGCCGTGGGCATGGCCACCAACATCCCGCCGCACAATCTGGGCGAGGTTGTCGATGCCACGCTGGCGCTGATCGAAAATCCCGATCTCACCACCGAGCAGCTGATCGAATACATCCCCGGCCCCGATTTCCCCACCGGCGGGATCATGCTGGGGCGCTCTGGCGCGCGCAAGGCCTATCTCGAGGGGCGCGGCAGCGTCATCATCCGCGCCCGCACCCGCACCGAGGAAATCCGCAAGGATCGCTACGCCATCATCATCGAGGAAATCCCCTATCAGGTGAACAAGGCGGCGATGATCGAGAAGATCGCGGAAGCGGCGCGCGAAAAGCGCATCGAGGGCATCGCCCATGTGCAGGACGAGAGCGACCGCAACGGCGTGCGGGTGGTGATCGAGCTGAAGCGCGACGCAACGCCCGAAGTGGTGCTCAACCAGCTCTTCCGCTACACGCCGATGCAGGTCCATTTCGGCTGCAACATGCTGGCGCTGAACGGCGGGCGCCCCGAAACGCTCACCCTGCGCCGCTTCCTCACGCTCTTCATCGATTTCCGCGAGGAGGTGGTGGCCCGGCGCACCGCCTATGAGCTGAAGAAAGCGCGCGCGCGCAGCCATGTGCTCTGCGGCCTCGCGGTGGCGGTTTCCAATGTCGATGAAGTCGTGGCCACGATCCGCGCCTCCAGCGATCCGGCCGAGGCGCGCGAAAAGCTGATGGCGCGGCGTTGGCCGGCGGCCGATATCGCCGAATACATCCAGCTCATTGACGACCCCACCCACAAGATGAACGCGGACGGCACCTACAACCTCTCCGAAACCCAGGCCCGCGCCATCCTCGATCTGCGCCTGCAGCGCCTCACCGCCATGGGCGTGAAGGAGGTGACGGACGAGCTTCAGGATCTCGCCGCGAAGATCCGCGATTACCTCGATATCCTGCGTTCGCGCGATCGCATCATGGCGATCATCGCCGGGGAACTCAGCGAGGTGAAGGAGCTTTTCGCCGTGCCCCGGCGCACCGAGATCGTCGATTGGTCGGGCGACATGGACGACGAGGATCTGATCGAGCGCGAGGATATGGTCGTCACCGTCACCGCCGGCGGCTACATCAAGCGCACGCCGCTCGCCGAATTCCGCGCCCAGCGGCGCGGCGGCAAGGGGCTTTCGGGCATGGCCACCAAGGAAGAGGATGTGGTCACCAATCTCTTCGTGGCCAACACCCACACCCAGCTTCTCTTCTTCACCACCGACGGCATGGCCTACAAGCTCAAGACATGGCGCCTCCCCCAGGGCGGGCGCACCGCCAGGGGCAAGGCGATCGTCAACATCCTGCCGATCCCGCCCGGCGTTTCCGTGGCCGCGATCATGCCGGTGGACGCGCCCGAGGAGGAATGGGACAGGCTGCAGATCGTGTTCGCCACCGATGCGGGCGACGTGCGGCGCAACCAGCTTTCCGATTTCACCAATGTGCGCGCCAACGGCAAGATCGCGATGAAGCTCCCCGAGGGCGTGCAGCTCGTCAATGCCCGCATCTGCACCGAGGATGACGACGTGATGCTCGTCACCGCCGGCGGGCGCGCGATCCGCTTCCCCACGACGGACGTGCGCGTGTTCAAGGGGCGCGACAGCACCGGCGTGCGCGGCATCCGCCTGCAGGAGGGCGAGAAGGTGGTTTCAATGTCGGTGATCCGCCATTTCGAGGCCAGCCCTGAAGAGCGCGCCGCCTATCTCAGGATGCGCCGGGCGATGTTTGCCAATGGCAGCGAGGGCGAGAGCGAAGAGATCGCCGACGCGGGCGATCTTTCCCCCGAGCGTTTCCAGGAGATGCTCGCGGCCGAGGATCTTCTCGTCACCATCACCGCGCTCGGCCAGGGCAAGCTCACTTCGAGCCATGACTACCCGGTACGCGGGCGCGGCGGCATGGGCGTGGCGGCGATGGACAAGGCCATGCGCGGCGGCCCGTTGGTGGCCTGCTTCCCGGTGGATATCGAGGATCAGATCATGCTGGCCACCTCCAAGGGGCAGTCGATCCGGGTGCCGGTGGCCGATATCTCCTTCCGCTCGCGCTCGGCCGGCGGGGTGAAGGTCTTTGATACGGGCAAGGGTGAAACGGTCGTCTCCGTGGCGCGCATCGCCGAATCGGAAGAAGCAGCGGCAGAAGCGGCCCCCGATCAAAGCGAGAGTTGATCCTCTCACCACTGGTCCGTAAATATCCCCGCGGGTGCGGGGCGGGGCGGAAAAAAGAGAACGGGGGCGGAAAAAAGAGAAGCGGCCCCCGCTCCGGCCGTTGCAACAGGAGCCGACAACCAATCATGAGCGAGAAACTCCACATCATCGGCGGCGGCATGGCGGGCGCGGAAGCCGCCTGGCAGGCGGCGCTCATGGGCGTGCCGGTGGTGCTCTATGAGATGCGCCCGGTGGTGAAGACCTTCGCCCACAGGACGGGCGATCTCGCCGAGATGGTCTGCTCCAATTCGCTGCGCTCGGATGACGACGAGCAGAACGCCGTGGGCCTGCTGCACTGGGAGATGCGCGAAGGCCAGGGCCTCATCATGCAGGCCGCTGACGCCAATCGCCTGCCCGCGGGCGGCGCGCTCGCGGTGGATCGCGAGGGCTTTTCGCGCCACGTGACGGAGGCGATCCGCGCCCACCCCCTGATCGAGATCGAAACCGGCGAGATCACCGCCCTTCCCGAAGAAGGCCACTGGATCATCGCCACCGGCCCGCTCACCTCGGATGCGCTCGCCCAATCGATCCGCGAAGCCACCGGCACCGAGGCGCTCGCCTTCTTCGATGCCATCGCCCCGATCGTGCATGCCGACAGCATCGACATGTCGATCGCCTGGAAGCAATCGCGCTACGACAAGGGCGAAACCGAGGCCGAGCAGAAGGCATATATCAACTGCCCGATGAACCGCGCGGAATACGAAGCCTTCATCGATGCCCTGCTGGCAGCGGAAAAGACGGAATTTCACGAGGGCGAAACCGATTCCGCCCCCACCCCCTATTTCGATGGCTGCCTGCCGATCGAGGTGATGGCCGCGCGCGGGCGCGAAACGCTGCGCCACGGGCCGATGAAGCCGGTGGGGCTGACCAATCCCCACAGGCCCGATGAAAAGCCATATGCCGTGGTGCAGCTGCGCCAGGACAACGCGCTCGGCACGCTCTACAACATGGTCGGCTTCCAGACGAAAATGAAGCACGGCGCGCAGAAGGAAGTGTTTCGCATGATCCCGGGCCTTGGCGCGGCCCGTTTCGCCCGCCTCGGCGGCATCCACCGTAATACCTTCATCAATTCCCCCACCCTGCTCGATCGCCGGATGCGCCTCAGATCACGCCCCAACCTGCGCTTCGCCGGGCAGATAACCGGGGTCGAGGGCTATGTGGAAAGCGCGGCGATGGGGCTTCTGGCGGGCCGTTTCGCGGCGGCCGAGATCCTCGGGCGCACCCTCCCCGACGTGCCGCAGGACAGCGCCATGGGCGCGCTCGTTCACCACATCACCGGGGGCGCGGATGCGAAGACCTTCCAGCCGATGAACGTCAATTTCGGCCTCTTCCGCCCGCTCGATGCGCCGGTGAAAGGCGGGCGGCGGGGGCGGCGCGAGCGCTACAAGGCCTATACGGACCGCGCCAAGGCGGCCTGGCGGGAATGGCTTGCGGGCCAGTGAATCCTCTGGCCTGATGTCATCGAGGAAGCGGGGGCTGGCCCCCGCACCCCCGGGATATTTGCGGACCAATGATAAGGGGGCGGATTGTCATTGTGGCGACGGATTTCTAGGTATTTGACATGCGCACGCGCTTTGCTCCCTCGCCCACCGGGCCCCTGCATCTGGGCCATGCCTTTTCGGCCATGGTCGCGCATGACATGGCGCGGGCAGCGGGCGGTGAATTTCTGCTCAGGATCGAGGATATCGATCAGAGCCGGGCGCGGACCGCGTGGGAGGCGGCCATATTCGAGGATCTTTCCTGGCTCGGTATCCGCTGGAGCGAGCCGGTGCTGCGCCAGTCGAGCCGGATGCCGGCCTATGAGCGCGCGCTGATGCAGCTCGCGCGCTTCGGGCTCCTTTATCCCTGTGCCTGCCGGCGGCGCGATATCGAGGCGGCGCTCGAGGCCCCCCAGGAGGGCGCCCTGCCCCTTGGCCCCGACGGGCTGATCTATCCCGGCACCTGCCGGGGGCGCGCCATGAGCGAGCGGGATGAGGGCGATGCGCTGCGCCTCGACATGGCCCGCGCCATGGCGCTGATCGGCGGGGAGATCGCCTTCGAGGAGGTCGGGCCCGAGCACGAGGGCTACCACCGCTTCACAACGGAGGAGATGATCGCCGGTGTGGGCGATGTAGTGCTGGCGCGGCGCGGGATGGGCACCTCCTATCACCTCGCGGTGGTGGTGGATGACGCCGCGCAGGGGATCAGCCATGTGGTGCGGGGGGCGGATCTTTTCGAGGCCACGAAGATCCATGTGCTTCTGCAGCGCCTACTGGCGCTGCCCACGCCGGCCTATCACCACCACCGGCTGATCCGCGACGAGAACGGCCGGCGGCTTGCCAAGCGCGACGACGCCCGCGCCATCGCCCGCTACCGCGCCGAAGGGGCAAGCCCGGATGACATCCGCGCGATGGTGGGGCTTTAGCCGTTTTCGGGCTTCAGGATCTCGATCTCGCCGCCTTCCCGCACGGCGGTGTAGAAGCACGAGCGGCGATTGGTGTGGCAGGCGGGGCCCTTCTGGCGCACCAGCAGCAGCAGGCAATCGCGATCGCAGTCGATGCGCATTTCCACCAGTTCCTGCACATGGCCCGAGGTTTCGCCCTTCACCCAGAACGCCCGGCGCGAGCGCGACCAGTAGGTGACGCGGCCGGTTTCAAGCGTGCGCGTCACGGCCTCGGCGTTCATCCAGGCCAGCATCAGCACCTCGCCGCTTTCCGCATCCTGCGCGATGGCGGGCAGGAGGCCGCGATCGTCATAGGCCAAGGTCTGCGGATCAAATCTTCGTGTATCGGGCATGATGGGAAAAACCTTTTGCAAGAGCGCGATCGGGGATTATCTATGGCAAGGAACACGAAAGGGAAAGCCATGAGCGGCGACAGCGATCTGATCAAGCTCTATTCGGGGCGCATTCTGGAACTGGCGGCGGATATTCCGCATCTGGGCCATCTCGAGGCGCCCTGTGCGCGGGCGCGCAAGCGTTCGCCCCTCTGCGGCTCGACGGTGACTGTCGAGCTGTGCCTGAAGGATGGCCGGATCAGCGAATTCGCCCAGGATGTGAAGGCCTGTGCGCTCGGGCAGGCGGCGGCTTCCGTTGTGGGGGCCAATGTGATCGGCTGCGGGCGCGCGCAAGTGGCGCGGGCGCGCGATCAGCTCGAAGCCATGCTGAAGGCCGGCGGGCCGGCGCCCGAAGCGCCCTTCGATGAGCTTGAGGTGCTGATTCCGGCGCGCGATTTCCGCAACCGCCATGCCTCGATCCTGCTTTCGCTGGAAGCCACGCTTGCGGCGCTGGATGAGGCGGAGAACACCGCCTGCGCCTGAACTTCGACGCGCAACTTGCAGGTATCATTGAAAAAACCGCCGCTACCCGAGGCAGCGGCGGCAGGTGGTGTTCGCGGGCATCTTGCGCGGGACAGGTGCAGGATCATCGGCGGCAAGCGGAAGTGCCGCCAGGATCTCGATATGCGCCGCGAAACACTGAGGCAGTTCGATCGGATCAGGTCAGGGCGGGAAGGTTGAGCGCGGCGAGAAGCATCACGAGCAGCGCCATGAGGCCGGCGGCATCCTTGGCAAGGGTGGCGTGGTTGCGGGTGATGATGTTTCCAAGTTCGCTCAACATGAGATTTTCTTCCCTGTTCTTCCCATTCGGTTCACCCTTTGTTCTCATTTTGTTAACGCCATGTAAAGAACATTTTGCGAACATCTTCTGGAAAATTTCTAACCCACTGAAATCAGGGAGATATGTTTTTCCTCCTGCATCAGCCAGAGCAGGGTTCGGGCGGCCTTGCCGCGGTCCGAATCAAGCTGGGGATCGTCATGCAGAAGCTTTCGCGCATCCTTCTGCGCCATCGCCTGAAGGGCGGTGTGATGCTCGAGATCGGCCACCTGGAAGCGGGGCAGGCCCGATTGCGCATGGCCGATCAGATCGCCCGCGCCGCGCAGCGCGAGATCTTCTTCGGCGATGCGGAAGCCGTCCTCGGTTTCGCGCAGGATCTCGAGGCGGCGGCGGCCCTGTTCGGAGAGCGGGGGCTTATAGAGGAGGAGGCAGGTTGAGGGCTTGTCGCCCCGCCCCACCCGGCCGCGAAGCTGGTGGAGCTGGGAGAGGCCGAAGCGCTCGGCGCGCTCGATCACCATGATCGTGGCCGCCGGCACGTCCACCCCGACCTCGATCACCGTCGTCGCCACGAGAAGCTTCACCTCGCCCGCGGCGAAGCGCGCCATGGTCCGATCGCGCTCATCGGGCGGCATCTGGCCATGCACCAGCCCCACGGCCCCCTCGCCAAGGCGCGCGCGAAGGGCGCGGAAGCGCTCCTCGGCCGCCGTCAGATCGCTCACCTCGCTTTCCTCCACCAGCGGGCAGACCCAATAGGCCTGCTCGCCGCGCGCAAGCGCCGCCTCCAGATGCGCCACCACTTCCTCGATCCGCCCCATGGAGACAGCGGCCGTCTTCACCGGCTGGCGGCCGGGGGGCTTTTCATCGAGGATGGAGATGTCCATGTCGCCATATTGCGCCAGCGCGAGGGAGCGGGGGATGGGCGTGGCCGTCATCACCAGCACATCCGCCGCGCGCCCCTTGGCGCCAAGCTCGAGGCGCTGGCGCACGCCGAAACGGTGCTGCTCGTCGATCACCGCGAGGCGCAGATCTCGGTATTCCACATCCTTCTGGAAAAGCGCATGGGTGCCGATCAGGATATCGATTTCGCCATCCGCAAGCGCGGCGAGCTTCTGCCTGCGCGCGGCGCCCTTGTCCTGCCCCGTGAGGATTTCGAGGCGCACGCCCGCGGCATCGGCCAGCGGCCGCATGGATTTCAGATGCTGGCGCGCCAGAATCGCCGTGGGCGCCATCAGCACCCCCTGCCCGCCCGCCTCCACCGCGATCAGAAGCACCATCAGCGCAACCAGCGTCTTGCCCGCGCCCACATCGCCCTGCAAAAGGCGCATCATGCGCTTGTTGCTGGCCATGTCGGCCTCGATCTCGGCGATGGCGCGCTCCTGGGCGGCGGTGGGGCGGTAGGGCAAGGCGGCGAGCACCCTGGCGCGCAGGCGGCCATCGCCCTTGGTGGGCGCGCCCTTGCCCCGCCGGCTCCTGCGCCGCGCCAGTGCGAGGGTGAGCTGATGGGCGAAAAGCTCGTCATAGGCGAGGCGGGCGCGGGTCGGCGTGTGGGGGGCAAGATCTTCCGGGCGGGCCGGCGCATGGGCGATCTCGAGCGCGGCGCGCCACTCCGGCCAGCCCTCGCGGGCCCGGAGCGCCGGATCGATCCACTCGGAGAGATCGGGCGCACGCGCCAGCGCCGATTGCACGGCGCGCGCCATCTGCTTCTGGCTTACCCCTTCCGTCAGCGCATAATGGGGCTCGAATGCGGGGATCTCGCCCGCTTCCTCGGGGCGCAGGATGTAATCGGGGTGGACGATCTGGGCCATGCCATCGAAATGTTCGAGCTTGCCGGAGATCACGCGGCGCTGGCCCGTGGGCAGGATGCGCATCAGATATTCCGGGCGGGCATGGAAGAAGACAAGCTGGAAGGTGATCGCGCGATCGCGCACCTCGATCCGGTAGGGCCGGCCGCGCTGGCGGGGGGGCATGTGGCGGCCTACCTCCACTTCAACCGTCACATGGCGATGCGGCGCGACGCCCTGCACCGTTTCCACCCGCGCGCGCGCGATCCCCGATTGCGGCAGGTGGAAGAGGAGATCGCGCGGCTTATCAAGCCCGATGCGCGCCAGCGCGCGGGCGGTTTTCGGCCCCACGCCCTCCAGCGTCTCGATATCCGCGAACAGCGGAAACAGGATCTCCGGGCGCCCGCCCAAGGCTCAGACCCCGCCGATCAGATCGAGCCATTCCTGTTCGCTCAGCACCTTCACGCCAAGCTCTTGCGCCTTCCTGAGCTTGGAGCCGGCGCCGGGCCCGGCAACGACCAAATCCGTTTTCGACGAAACCGAATTCGAGACCTTCGCCCCGAGTGCCTCGGCGCGGGCCTTGGCCTCGGCGCGCGTCATATGCTCGAGCGTGCCGGTGAAGACGATCGTCCTGCCGGCCACGGGGCTGTCCACCGGGGCGGGCGCCTCGACCTCGATGATCTCCTCGAGCTGATCCACCAGCCGATCGATGATCGCGCGCTCCTTTTCCCGCCGGAAGGTGAGCACGATCGCCTCGGCCATGACCGGCCCCACGCCATCGATGGCGACAAGCTCCTCCCATTCGGCGTTGCCTTCGGGATCGGCGCGGGTGACCGTCCGATAAAAGGCCTGCCAGCTGTGGAAATGGCGCGCCAGCATGGTGGCCGCGACCTGCCCCACATGGCGGATGCCAAGGGCGAAGATCAGGCGATCGAGAGGGATGCGCCGGCGCGCGGCGATGGCGCGGAAGAGATTGCGCGCCGAGGTTTCGCCCCAGCCGTATTGCGCGGCAAGGGGCGTGCGCGAAAGCTCTTCGAAGCGCCGCGGCACCTCATCGGGATCGAAGCCCTTGAGCCCCACCGCGCGCGCCATCCGAAGCTTCGCCTCCGCCGGGTCCGCGCCGGTGATGCGCGAAAGCGCTTCCTCGAAAGTGAGCCGCGCCTTCCGCCCTTCGCGATCGCGCGCCTCGAGCGTGAAGATATCCGCCGGCTCCGAGATCCAGGAGAGCACGTAGAACTGCTCGACCTGCTTTTCGCCGAGCCCGACGATATCGAAGGCGGGCCGCGAGACGAAATGGATCAGCCGCTCGATCACCTGCGCCGGGCAGGAGAGCCCGCCGGTGCAGCGGCGCACCGAGCTTCCCGGCTCGCGCACCGCCGGCGCGCCGCAGGCCGGGCAGAAATGCGGGAACTGATAGGGCTTGCTGTCGGGCTTGCGCTTGCTGATGTCCACATCCGCGACCTTGGGGATCACATCCCCGGCGCGATAGACCTTGACCCAGTCGCCCTCGCGGATATCGCGCCCGCCGCGGATCGGGTTGCCCTTCGAATCGCGCCCGGCGATATAATCCTCGTTGTGCAGCGTGGCATTGGCCACCACCACCCCGCCGATATTCACCGGCTTGAGCCGCGCCACCGGCGAAAGCGCCCCCGTGCGGCCCACCTGGATGTCGATCTTCGAGAGCCATGTCCAGGCTTCGACAGGCGAGAACTTGCGCGCAATCGCCCAGCGGGGCGTGGTGGAGCGGTAGCCGAGCCGGTGCTGCAGGGCGATGCTGTTGACCTTGAAGACGACGCCGTCGATATCGTAATCGAGCGTCGGGCGCATGTCTTCGATCACATGGAACTCGCGCACCAGATCCTCGGCGTTATGGCAGAGCTCGGAAAGGATGTTGACCTTGAAGCCATGCGCCCTGAAGCGCTGCAGCGCCTCGTGCTGGCTTTCGGCCACGGGCTCGGAATGGGCACCCCAGGCATAGGCGAAGAAGCGCAGGTTGCGCTCGGCGGTGATGCGCGGATCAAGCTGGCGCAAGGAGCCGGCGGCGGCGTTGCGCGGATTGGCGAAGAGCTTTTCGCCCCGCTCCTTGCGCCGCTCGTTCAGGGCGAAGAAATCCTGGTGGGTCATGTAGCACTCGCCGCGCACCTCCAGCAGATCGGGCACATGGCCGTTGATCGGCTTCAGCCGGTGGGGGATGTCACGGATGGTCATGGCGTTGGCCGTCACGTCCTCGCCCACCCGGCCATCGCCGCGCGTCGCGCCCAGCACGAGGCGGCCCTTTTCGTAAGTAAGCGCCAGGGAAAGGCCGTCGATCTTGGGCTCGGCGGTGTAATCCATCGGCGCATCGGGCGAAAGCCCGAGAAACTTGCGCACCGCGTGATCGAATTCATGGACCGACTCATCATCGAAGATATCTTCGAGCGAGAGCATCGGCACCTTGTGCTCGACCTTGCGAAAGCCGCTCGCAGGCGGCGCGCCGACGATATCTGACGGGCTGTCGGGGCGCTTGAGATCGGGAAACCGCGCCTCGATCGCCTTGTTGCGCAGCTTCAGCGCGTCATATTCGGCGTCCGACATGAAGGGCGCGGCATTGGTGTAATAGGCCCGGTTGGCCCTGTTGAGGATATCGGCCAGCCAGGCCAGCTCCGCCTTCGCCTCTTCGCGCGTCAGCGCCTCGACGGGCTTGAGCTTCTCGAGATCGATCTTTTCCATGGCCATGCCCTCCTGGCGCCTTGATACGAGAGGTCAGGAAGCCCGTCCAGCCCCGCGAAAGGGCGCCGGGATCAGGCTGTTCTTGCTTCCCGCACAGATGAAATCGAACCCCGGAAGGTCCTGGCCATGAAAGCGCCGGTCATGGGAAAGATCACCCTCCGCCCCGCCTGCACCCGGAAAATAAGGATCCCCGCCGGGGAAGAGCGGGGATCATGCTCGCCGGCCACCTCGGGAGGGGGCGGTGAAGCATCAGCTGTGCCGCCCGACGGCCAGCGAGGGCGCCCGCATTCCGCGCCGCGAAGCGCCGGCGGGGGCGGCATCATATCTGGAAAGGCCCTGCCCCGGCCTCAGGCGCCGAGGGCCAGCGGCTCGTCCATCTCCAGAGGATCGGGATCGCGCAGCACATAGCCCCGCCCCCAGACCGTCTCGATATGGCTGTCGCCGCCGGTGGCCTCGGAAAGCTTCTTCCTCAGCTTGCAGATGAAGACATCGATGATCTTCAGCTCCGGCTCGTCCATCCCGCCGTAGAGATGGTTGAGAAACATCTCCTTGGTGAGCGTCGTGCCCTTGCGCAGGCTCAGAAGCTCCAGCATCTGGTATTCCTTGCCCGTGAGATGCACCGGCTTGCCCTCCACGCTCACCGTCTTGGCATCGAGATTGACCTCGATCTTGCCGGTGCGGATCACCGATTGCGAATGGCCCTTGGAGCGGCGGATGATCGCATGGATCCGCGCCACCAGCTCCTCGCGGTGGAAGGGCTTGGTGAGGTAATCATCGGCGCCGAAACCGAAGCCCTTGATCTTGCTCTCGGTATCGTCATCCCCCGAGAGGATCAGGATCGGCGTATCCACCTTGGAAAGGCGGAGCTGGCGCAGCACCTCATGGCCGTTCATGTCCGGCAGGTTGAGATCGAGCAGGATCAGATCGTAATCATAGAGCTTGGCGAGATCGATCCCCTCCTCCCCAAGATCGGTGCAATAGACGTTCAGATTGGCATGGGTCAGCATCAGTTCGATGCTTTTCGAGGTGTTGGGATCATCCTCAACCAGCAATATGCGCATTTTTCATTTCTCCGCTACAGGTCCCTTCATGCGCCCAGCCTGCGCAAAAATGGTTAACTACAAGTTACCAGTGCGGGAAAGTTAAGCACATCACCTCAAGGTTGTCGAAATTTTTGTAACATTGTGCTCTTGAGTGCCTTTTCCCCATGCCGCTCCATGGCCCGTTTCCAGGACAAAAACTCCTCTTCGCTGAGATTGTATCGCCTGAGCGCCTCGCTCAGGGGAATCAGCCCGAACACGACCCCCCGCACCACCGCCGCCTTGCGGCTCGCCACCCAGCGCCGCGTATCGGCCGGCGGCAGATCGGCGCGGCTCATGATCGTGCCATCGGGCAGGGTAACGGTGCGCGGCCCCTCGACCTTCTTCAGGAACATCGGCAAATCCCTCGGTATTGATCTGGGCGAAGGGTGGCGAAACCATGTTAACGCTTGGTGAAACCGGCCCTTGTCAGTGCTTCGCATTTTCCTATATTCCTACCTACTTTCCCGCATGGAGACGGACCATGGCCCTCCCCGCCCCCGAAACAGCGCTGAATTCGCTCGGCTTCGCCAAACCGCCCGCCGAAACCCGCGTGGTCGTCGCCATGTCGGGGGGGGTGGACAGCTCCGTCGTCGCCGCGATGCTGAAGCGCGAGGGCTATGACGTGGTGGGGGTAACGCTCCAGCTCTACGATCACGGCGCGGCGCTGGCGAAAAAGGGCGCCTGCTGCGCGGGCGTGGATATCCATGACGCCCGCCGTGTGGCCGCCGATATGGGCTTTCCCCATTACGTGCTCGATTACGAGAACATCTTCCGCGAAACCGTGATCGACGAATTCGCCGACAGCTACCTCGCCGGCGCAACGCCCGTACCCTGCATCCGCTGCAACGAGCGGGTGAAATTCCGCGATCTGATGGAAACGGCGCGCGATCTCGAGGCCGATTGCATGGCCACCGGCCATTACATCCAGCGCAAGCTCGGCCCGCGCGGGGCAGAGCTGCACATGGCCGCCGATCCGAAGCGCGATCAGAGCTATTTCCTCTTCACCACCACCCCCGAGCAGCTCGATTACCTGCGCTTTCCGCTGGGCCACCTGCCCGACAAGAACGCCACCCGCGCGCTGGCGGCCGAATTCGGCCTTTCGGTGGCCGACAAGCCCGACAGCCAGGATATCTGCTTCGTGCCCGATGGCGATTACGCCGCCGTGATCGAGAAGCTGCGCCCCGAAGCGGCGGAGCCGGGCGAGATCGTGGATCTCGAGGGCAATGTGCTGGCCCGCCACGAGGGCGTGATCCGCTATACCGTTGGCCAGCGCCGGGGCCTCGGGATCGGCGGGCTGAAGGCGCCGCTATACGTGGTGCGGCTCGATCCCGAAACCCGCCGGGTGATCGTGGGGCCGAAAGAGGCGCTGAGGACCCGCCTGGTGCCGATCTCGGGCGTGAACTGGCTTGGCGACGCGCCGTTCGACAGCCGTGGCGAATGGCACCTCTCGGTCAAGCTGCGCTCGACCCGCCCGCCGCGCGAGGCGATCATCCGCCCCCTTTCGCCCACTGAGGCCATGGTGGAGCTGCTCAACCCCGAAGAAGGGGTCGCGCCCGGGCAGGCCTGCGTGTTCTACGAAACCGGCGGCACGCGGGTTTTCGGCGGCGGCTGGATCCAGAAACGCGCCTGAGCCCAAATATCCCCGCCGCAGGCAAGAAGTCTCGATGCCTCCGGCGGGGATATTTGCGGACCAGCGATGGCAGGGAGAAGGGCCGGCCGGCATCGCACGGGAGCGCTTTGTATCAGAGCGCGGCGAGCACGGAGCGCGCGGCGCGCAGCCCCGGCGCCACGCCGCCCCGCCCGAGGCGCTCCATGGTGAGCGCCATCGCCGCCTGCTGCGCCTGCGGTGCGGCAAGCACCTGTGCGAGCGCTTCGGCGATCCTTTCGGGGCGGCACTCCCGGCCGAGGAATTCCGGCACGGCGCGGGTTTCAGACACGAGATTGACGAGCGTCACCGTATCCACCTTCAGCGCCCGCGCGATCAGCTGGCGGCTGAGCCAGTTCATGTCATAGGCGATCACCATGGGCGTGGCGGCGGCGGCCAGTTCCAGCGAGACCGTGCCCGAGGCGGCCAGCGCCAGATCGGCGGCGGCGAAGGCGGCGCGTTTCTCGTCTTCGCCCGTCTGCGCCGGATCAAGGAGGATCGGTGCATCGGGCCAGTCTGCCGCCATCTCGCGCACGAGAGCGGCCACCGGCGCCGCCATCGGCAGAACCGCGCGCAGGTCCGGGTGGCGGGCGGCAAAGCGGGCAACGGCCTCGCGGAAGATCGGCATCAGCCGCTTCACCTCGCCCCGGCGCGAGCCCGGCAGCAGCAGCAGGAGCGGCCCGCCCTGCCCTTTCTCCGCCTGAGAAAGCCCGTGGCGGGCGCGAAAGGCGGCTATTTCTTCCGGCGTGGCCTGCGGCTCGGCCACCACCGGATGGCCGACGAATTCGCATGTCATCCCGGCTGCCTCCATATACGGCGGCTCGAACGGGAGGAGCGCCAGCACGTGATCCACCACGCGGGCCATCTTCGCCGCCCGCCCCGCCCGCCAGGCCCAGACGGAGGGGGCCACGTAATGGATGATCTTCTGTTCTGGGCGCGCCGCGCGCACGAGGCGCGCCACGCGCAGGTTGAAATCCGGGCTGTCGATGGTGATGAGCGCATCCGGGCGCGCGGCGATCACCGCGTCCGCCGCCTCGCGGATGCGCCGCTTGAGATGGCGGTATTTCGGCAGCACCTCGGCTATGCCCATCACCGAAAGCTCTTTCATGGGAAAGAGGCTCTGAAGCCCCTCGCCCGCCATCTGCGCCCCGCCGATCCCTTCGAATCCCGCGTTCCCGCCCAGGCAGAGCTTCAGCCCCCCCATGAGCGCGCCGCCGAGGCGATCGCCGGAGGGCTCCCCGGCGATGAGGAAGAAGCGGCGTTTCTCCCCGCCACCCCTCATCGCGCCAGCAGGAACAGGCCGCATTCGCGGCAGATCACCGCCAGCTTCGGCTGATCGAGCACCAGCAC
>WFVA01000037.1 GCA_015491895.1 Albidovulum sp.
GTTTTCCTCCGGCCCCCGCCCCGCGTCCTCGGGATATTTACGGACCAATGATGAGGGCTATTTGGTGCCGAACATCCGATCTCCGGCATCGCCGAGGCCGGGCACGATATAGCCCTTTTCGTTGAGCTTCTCATCCACCGCGGCGGTGACGATCGGCACGTCCGGGTGGGCTTCCTTCATGCGTGCGATTCCCTCCGGGGCGGCGAGCAGGCAGAGGAAGCGGATATTTTTCGCACCGGCCTCCTTCAGGAGATCGATGGCGGCGACGGAGCTGTTGCCGGTGGCGAGCATGGGATCGACGGCGATCACGAGGCGATCTTCAAGCTCGGCGGGAACCTTGAAATAATATTGCACCGGCTGGAGGGTTTCCTCATCCCGGTAAAGCCCCACGAAGCCCACGCGCGCCGAGGGGATGAGATCGTGAATGCCTTCCAGGAGGCCGTTGCCGGCACGCAGGATCGAGATCAGGGCGAGCTTCTTGCCGGCAAGGGTGGGGGCGTCCATCTCGGTGATCGGGGTTTCGATGCGCTTGGTTTCCATCTCCAGTTCGCGGGTGATCTCGTAGGCCAGAAGCTGGCTGATCTCGCGCAGGAGCTGGCGGAAGACGGCGGTGGAGGTGTTCTTGTCGCGCATGAGGGTGAGCTTGTGCTGCACCAGCGGATGATCGACGACGGTGAGGTGGGGTTCGCTCATGGGCTCGGCTCCAGTTTCTTCAAGAGCGCCTCGCGTGTGGCTTGATCGCAGAAGGCGGCATTGGCGGCGGTGATATTGAAGCTTCTTAGCACATCTTCATCCCAGCGGAAGGCCTCGGAGAGGGCTTCGTATTCGCGCGTTAGAGATGTGCGGAAGAAGGGGGGATCATCGGTGGAAACCGTTACCCTCACGCCCGCCTCGCGCAGGGCGTTGATCGGATGGGCAGCCCAATCGGAATAGAGGCCGAGGGCGATATTGGAGCCGGGGCAGACCTCGAGCGTGATGCCCTCATCGGCGAGCTCCGCCACCAGCGCGGGATCCTCGATGGCGCGCACCCCGTGGCCGATGCGCTCGACGCGCAGATCGCGCAGGCTCGCGCGCACGCTTTCGGGCCCGGCGAATTCTCCGGCATGGGTGGTGAGGCGCAGGCCCGCCTCGCGGGCCATGTCGAAGGCATAGGCGAAATCGGCGGGCTTGCCGGCGTTTTCATCCCCGCCCATGCCGAAGCCGGTGATGAAATCGCCGGCCGTTTCCTGGGCGCAGGCTGCTGTGCGGCGGGCCTGATCGGGGCCGAAATGGCGCACGGGGGTGATAATCCCGCGCATCTCGATGCCCGTTTCGCGCCGCTCGATGGCGGCGGCTTCCTCGATCGCGGCGAGATACTCGCGCCAGGCGGCAAGATCGCCGCCACCGCAGAAATCGGGGGAGAGGAAGGCTTCGAGATAGATCACGCCATCGGCGGCGCGCTCCTTGAGCACGGCGCGGGTGAGGCGGTGGTAATCCCCGGGGCTTGCGAGCGTGGCCGTTGCGGCCTCGTAAACCTGCAGGAAATGCAGGAAATCGGTGAAGGCGTAGCAGCCGTCCGGGGCGAAGACGCCGGTGAGATCCATGCCCTTCTCCGCGGCAAGGGCACGGACGAAATCGGGCGGCGCGGCGCCTTCGAGGTGCAGGTGCAGTTCGATCTTGGGCATGTCTTTCACAGGAAGCTCTCCCCTTTCGCAAGCGGCGGCAGGCCGAGATGCGCGGCAACGCTCGCCCCCACATCGACAAATCCCCTGAGGCCGATTTCCCGCCCCGGCGCGCCGATCACACACCCCACCACCGGCACGCGCTCGCGGGTGTGATCTGTGCCGCTCCAGGTTGGATCGTTGCCGTGATCGGCGGTAAACAGGATCAGATCGCCAGCGCGCAGGTGCTCCACGATCGCGGGGATCGCGGCATCGAACCACTCCAGCGCCCGGGCATAGCCCGCCACATCGCGCCGGTGGCCGTATTTCGTATCGAACTCGACGAAATTGGCGAAGGTGAGGCTGCCTTCCTCGGCTGTTCGGGCAAGGTGGATGAGCGCCTGCATCAATTCGGCGTCGGGGCCCTTCACCACATCATCGATGCCGCGCATCGAGAAGATATCGCCGATCTTGCCGATCGCATGCACCCTGCGCCTCGCCTCATGGGCCACGTCGCAAAGCGTGGGGGCGGGGGGCGCGATGGCGTAATCATGACGGTTCGCGGTGCGGGTGAAGCCTTGCCCGGGCGTGCCGATGAAGGGGCGGGCGATTACCCGGCCCACCTTCATCCCGTGCAGGATCGGCGCCATCTTCTCGCACAGATCAAGCAGGCGGGCGAGGCCGAAGCTCTCCTCATGCGCCGCGATCTGATAGACGCTGTCGGCCGAGGTGTAGCAGATCGGCCAGCCGCTGCGCATGTGCTCGGCGCCGAGCTCCTCGATGATCTGCGTGCCCGAAGCGTGGCGATTGCCGAGGATGCCCTCGGTGCCGGCGAAGCGGCAGGTCGCCTCGACGATCTCGGGCGGGAAGCAGGGCTCGGTATCGGGGAAATAGTGCCACTCCCAGGGCACGGGCACGCCTGCAAGCTCCCAATGGCCGGAGGGCGTATCCTTGCCGCGCGAGATTTCCGTGGCCGCGCCCCAGATGCCCCGGGGCGTGGCCTCAAGGCCCGGCGTGGGCGCGCCCGAGGCAAGCCGGATCGCCGCGCCGAGGCCGAGGGCATCGAGATTGGGCAGCCTGAGCGGCCCTTCGCGGCCCTCGTCGGCGCGCCCGGCGGCGCATTCGCGGGCGATGTGGCCAAGCGTGTTGGCGCCGGTATCGGGGGTTGTGCCGTTGAAGAAGGTATCGGCATCGGGTGCGCCGCCGCAGCCGACGCTGTCCATCACGATCAGGAAGGCGCGCGCCATCATGTGATCCTTTCGCGGATGAGGGGGGGCGGAGCTGCCGGCCCCTCGCTTATGGTGATCGCCGCGAGCGCCTTTTGCGCGGCGGCCTCTGCGGCGGCCTCGTCGGCGGCGTGAACGGTGAGCAGCGGATCGCCCCTGTTCACGGCCGCTCCGAGGCGGATGATGTGCGAGAAGCCGACAGCGGGATCGATCGCTTCGCCCTCGCGCTGGCGCCCGCCGCCGAGGGCCACCACGGCAAGGCCGAGGGCTTGGCCATCCATCTCTGCGATCACGCCAGCCTTCGGGGCCGGAAGATCGCGCATGACGGGGGCTTTGGGCAAATGCTCACGCCAGTTTTCGAGGAAATCCTTCGGCCCGCCCAGCATGGCCACCATGCGCCCGAAGCGCTCGGCCGCTTCGCCGCTCGCAAGCGCGGCGCAGATACGGAACGCGCCCGCCTCCGGGCTTTCGGCAATGCCCGCGAGGGCAAGGCATTCACCGCCAAGGGCGATGGTGAGGCGTGCGAGAGGGGTATCGAGCGCGCCTTCCGTGAGGAGCGCCATGCTTTCGGCCACCTCGAGCGCATTGCCCATGGCGCTGGCGAGGGGCTGGTTCATGTCGGAGATCAGGGCGGTGGTGGGGCAGCCCGCGCCTTTCGCCGTTTCCACGAGCGCGCGGGCGAGCGTGCGCGCCTCATCGGCGCTTTTCATGAAGGCGCCGGTGCCGCATTTCACATCGAGCACAAGGGCCTGCAGCCCGGCGGCGAGCTTTTTGGAGAGGATCGAGGCGGTGATGAGATCAATGCTTTCCACCGTGGCGGTGACATCGCGGATCGCGTAGAGGCGGCGATCGGCAGGGGCGATCTCGCCGGTGGCGGAGACGATGGCACAGCCCGCATCGCGGATGATCTCGCCAAGGCGCGCCTCGCTCACCTCGGTGGAAAGGTCGGGGATGCTTTCGAGCTTGTCAAGCGTGCCGCCCGTGTGGCCGAGGCCGCGCCCCGAGATCATCGGGTTGAACACGCCCGAGGCCGCGAGCGCGGGGGCGAGCGGGAGCGAGGTGCAATCGCCTATTCCGCCGGTGGAGTGCTTGTCCACCACCGGGGCGGGGAGATCCCAGGCCAGTACATCGCCGCTGTCGCGCATGGCTCGGGTGAGAGCCACGCGGCCCTCTTCGCCGAGGCCGTTGAGGAGTGCGGCCATGGCGAAGGCGCCGGCCTGGGCATCGGAAACGCCCCCCGAGGCAAGGCCCTCGGCAAACCATGAAAGCTCTTCACGCGAAAGGGGCTTTCGATCGCGCAGGCGAGCGATGATCGAACGGGCGTCCATCGCTATTCGCCCTCCCCGTCGCCAGCCATATGGCGGGCGGAAAAGGCGCCGGGCAGGAGTTCGCCAAGGCGCGCGGTGGCGATCCTGCCCGAGGTCGTGGCCATGGTGACGGGCACATCCGGCGCGCCGAATTCGGCAAGCTTCTGGCGGCAGCCGCCGCAGGGGCTGACGGGCTCCTCCCCTCCGGCGATCACCAGCACCTCGGCGATTTCGCGCTCGCCGGCGGCCACCATGGCGGCGATGGCCCCGGCCTCGGCGCATGTGCCCTCGGGATAGGCGATGTTTTCCACGTTGCAGCCGGTGAAGATGCGCCCCGAGGCAGTGCGGATCGCGGCGCCGACCTTGAAGCCGGAATAGGGGGCATGGGCGCTCTCTCGCGCGGCGGTTGCGGCTGTGACGAGATCCTTCATGGGGGTGGTGCGGCTCTGTTTTTCCATCTGATCAAACTGGACCGATTGCGCGGCGGATACAAGAGGCGGAGCATTTGACGCGGGCAGATGCGGGGGCTGCCTGCTTTCCTTCCGCCACCGCCCCACACCCCCGGGGATATTCATGGACCAATGATGTTCAGGTGGGGGTGGTGGCGAACCTGCCCGGCAGGGTAACTTCGAGAAGCTCGAAATCGGGGGAGGGATCGGCGAATCGGGTGCGCATCGCGGGCGGGATCACGAAGGCATCGCCGGCCGCAAGCTCGTAGGGATCCTTGCCCTCGCCATGGAGCACCATGCGCCCCTCCATCACGAAGCCGAAGAGGATATCGGCCTCATGGGTGACCCAGGGGGCGGGGGCGGCGCCGGGGATCGGGCGCACCACCTGCACGCCGGCCACATTCTTCGTGTTTTCGGCAATGGTTGTATCGCGGCAGGTGAAGCCGGGGATGCGGAAGGGCCGCCATTGTGCCCCTTCCGCGCGGTTGTAGACAAAGCGCTGACCCTGCCATTCACGATCCGGGTTGACGGTATCGTTCGGCAGCTTCATCTCGTGATCGATCTCGGTGATGTGCTCGGCCGGCACGCCGATCTCGATCACCTCGATATTGTCGCTCGCATGAAGCACCCGGTGGCGGATCTCGGGAGGCTGGATGAAGCATTCGCCGGCCGAAAGGCGGATCGGCGGCCCCTGATCCTCATAGACCACATCCACCCAGCCGCGATAGCAGAAGATGAGCTGGAAGCCGACCTTGTGATAATGGACCATGTCGGGCACCGGCCCGCCATCGGGGATGCGGATATGGCTTGCGATCATCGCCCCGCCCAGGCGGGAGGGGACGAGATCGCGATAGTGCATCCCGGCGCGCCCGATCACCCAAGGGGCCTGATCGGCGAGCCGGCGCACCACGAAGGCGTGTTCGGTTTCAGGGAGCACGAGGGGCGGGTTCAGTTCGTCGATCTCGATGCTTGTGCCGCCGGGGGATGTGAGCGAGCGGGCGCCTGCGGCGATGGTATCGGGGGCGTCGCTCAGCAGGCGCAGGCGGCCGGGCGCGCCCGCTTCATCGGCCTCGATGCGCAGGCGCAGGCCATGGCCCGAAAGCACGACGACCCGGGGGTTGTCGGCCGGGTAGATCATGTCCATCCTGAAACCGAGCTTCTTGGTGAAAAAGCCGATGTCATCGGCGAGATTTCTGCTCGGCAGGCAGATCTCGGCGCGGGTTTTGGTCATCTGCATCCCTCCTTGTGAGAAAGTGCCGCCCGGGCGGGGGAATGACAAGTCCCGCCGGGCGAAGAAAGGGATTTGACCGGCCGGCAAAATGGAATAGAGTATGGTTTAACGTTAAACTATCCCGGCGAGGCCGGCGAAGAGGAAAGGATCTCACGGTGAGCAAGGAACGCAAGGAGAGCCTGCGCGAAGCCGCTTTGCGCTATCATCGCGAGCCGAGGCCCGGGAAGCTGGAGGTGCGGGCGACCAAGCCTCTGGCCAACGGGCGCGATCTTTCGCTGGCCTATTCGCCCGGTGTTTCCGAGGCCTGCCTCGAGATCAGGGCCGATCCCGCTTGCGCGCGCGAATATACCGCGCGGGGCAATCTGGTGGCGGTTGTCACCAATGGCACGGCGGTGCTGGGGCTTGGCGATATCGGGCCGCTTGCCTCCAAGCCGGTGATGGAGGGCAAGGCCGTCCTGTTCAAGAAATTCGCCGGGATAGATTGCTTCGATCTGGAGCTTTCGGAGTGCGACCCCGAGAAACTGGCCGAGATCATCTGCGCCATGGAGCCCGCTTTCGGGGCGATCAATCTCGAGGATATCAAGGCGCCGGATTGCTTCATCGTCGAGAAGCTGTGCCGCGAGCGCATGAACATCCCCGTCTTTCACGACGATCAGCACGGCACCGCGATCGTCGTTGGTGCAGCGGCGACCAATGCGCTGAAGATCGCGGGCAAGAAATTCGAGGAGATCAAGGTGGTTTCGACCGGCGGCGGGGCCGCCGGGATCGCCTGCCTCGACATGCTGCTGAAGCTCGGCGTGAAGCGCGAGAACATATGGCTCGTGGATATTCACGGCGTGGTTCACGAGGGCCGCGAGGAGGACATGACGCCCCAGAAGGCCGCCTTCGCCCAGGCAACGGACAAGCGCAGCCTCGATGAGGTGATCGAGGGAGCCGATCTTTTTCTCGGCCTTTCCGGCCCCGGGGTGCTCACGCCGGAGATGGTGAAGAAGATGGCGCAGCCGCCGATCATCTTTGCGCTCGCCAATCCGACGCCCGAGATCATGCCCGAGGAGGTGAAGAAGGTCGCGCCTGATGCGATCATCGCCACCGGACGCAGCGATTATCCCAATCAGGTCAACAACGTGCTGTGTTTTCCCTTCATCTTCCGCGGGGCGCTCGATGTGGGGGCGCGCGAGATCAACAGCGCCATGGAACTTGCCTGCATCGAGGGTATCGCCGCACTGGCGCGCGCCACCACGAGCGCCGAGGCGGCCGCGGCCTACAAGGGCGAAAGCCTCACCTTCGGGCCGGAATATCTGATCCCCAAGCCCTTCGATCCGCGCCTCATGGGCGTGGTGGCGCCGGCGGTTGCGAAAGCGGCGATGGAAAGCGGGGTGGCCACGCGCCCGATCGGAGACATGGAAGCCTACAAGGTACGGCTCGATGCCTCCGTCTTCCGTTCCGCGCTTCTGATGCGCCCGGTGTTCGAGGCGGCGCGCACCGCAAGCCGGCGCATCGTTTTCGCTGAAGGGGAGGATGAGCGCGTGCTGCGCTGTGCCAATGCCATGCTCGAGGAAACCATCGACAAGCCGATCCTGATCGGGCGGCCCGAGGTAATCGCCCATCGCATCGAGCGCGCCGGGCTCAGGCTGCGGCCGGGGGAGGATTTCGAACTGGTGAACCCGGAAAACGATCCCCGCTACCGCGATTACTGGCAGACCTATCACAGCCTGATGGCGCGCCGCGGGGTGACACCGGATCTCGCCCGCGCCATCATGCGCACCAATACCACCGCGATCGGCGCGGTGATGGTGCATCGCGGCGAGGCCGAGAGCCTGATCTGCGGCACTTTCGGGCAGTATCTGTGGCATCTGAATTACGTCAATCAGGTGCTCGGGCGCGAGGGGCTGCATCCGGTGGGGGCGCTTTCGTTGATGATCCTGGAGGATGGGCCGCTGTTCATCGCAGATACCCATGTGCACCCCGAGCCGACCCCCGGGCAGATCGCCGAGACGGCCATCGCCTCGGCGCGCCATGTGCGCCGTTTCGGGCTGGAGCCGAAGATCGCCATCTGCTCCTATTCGCAATTCGGAAATCTCGATTGCGAGAGCGGGCGGCTGGCGCGCGCGGCGCTCGCCATCCTTGATTCCGAGCCCCGCGATTTCGCCTATGAGGGCGAGATGCATGTGGATGCGGCGCTCGATGCCGATCTGCGGGCGCGTCTCTTGCCCTGCGCGCGTTTCGAGGGGGCGGCCAACGTGCTGGTGTTTACCGGGACGGATGCCGCATCCGGCGTGCGTAACGTGCTGAAGATGAAGGCGGGCGGGCTCGAGGTGGGGCCGATCCTGATGGGCATGGGCAACCGCGCCCATATCGTCACCCCCTCGATCACCGCGCGCGGGCTTCTCAACATCTCCGCTCTTGCCGGAACGCCGGTGGCGCATTACGGCTGATATGGCAATTCCTGCCATCTCCGTTTGCCGATTTTCAGTTTGCCGCCTTCCGGTTTGCCGTGATTTGCAAATATGCGGGATAGCGCTTTGCCGCGCGGGTTCTCCTTTGTAGGTTGCGGGGGATGAGGGCGCGTGGCCCTGCGAGGAGGAAGCAATGACGACTTACCGCGAAGTTTACGAGGCGTGGGAATCCGATCCCGAAGGATTCTGGATGCAGGCCGCCGAGGCGATCGATTGGGTGAAGAAGCCCTCGCGCGCGCTGTTTGACGAAAACACGCCCTTCTACGAGTGGTTCAGCGATGGCCTCGTGAACAGCTGCCACAACGCGGTGGATCGCCATGTGGCCGCCGGACGTGGCGATCAGGTGGCGATCATCTACGACAGCCCCGTGACCGGCAGGAAGGCGAAGATCACCTACCGTGAATTGCAGGGGCGCGTGGCCCGCCTCGCAGGCGCGCTGAGGGCGCGGGGGGTGGAAAAGGGCGATCGGGTGGTGATCTACATGCCGATGGTGCCCGAGGCGCTGGAGGCGATGCTCGCCTGCGCCCGCATCGGCGCCATTCATTCTGTGGTGTTCGGAGGCTTTGCCGCCAATGAGCTTGCCGTGCGCATAGACGACGCCGAGCCAAAGGCGGTGATCGCGGCTTCCTGCGGCATCGAGCCGGGGCGGATCGTGGAATACAAACCTCTCCTCGATGGTGCCATAGAGATGGCGCGGCACAAGCCCGATTTCTGCGTGATCCTGCAGCGCGAGGAATGCCCGGCAGATCTCACCGGGGGCCGCGATCTCGATTGGCACGCCTTCCAGGAAGGGGCGGAGCCGGCGGAATGCGTACCTGTCGAGGGCAATCATCCCGCCTATATCCTCTATACTTCCGGCACCACCGGCCAGCCCAAGGGGGTTGTCCGCCCCACGGCCGGCAATCTCGTGGCGCTCAACTGGACAATGAAGAACATCTATGGCGTGGAGCCGGGGGAGGTCTATTGGGCGGCTTCGGATGTGGGTTGGGTCGTGGGGCACAGCTATATCTGCTACGGGCCGCTGGTGCATGGAAACACCACGATCGTGTTCGAAGGAAAGCCCATCGGCACGCCCGATGCCGGCACCTTCTGGCGCATGATCGAGGAACATGAGGTGCGCGCGCTCTTCACCGCGCCGACCGCGTTTCGCGCCATCAAGCGCGCCGATCCCGAGGGCGAATTCCTGAAGAAATACGATACCTCGGCGCTGCGCACCCTTTTCCTCGCCGGCGAGCGCGCCGATCCCGATACCATCACCTGGGCCGAGGAGAGGCTTGGCGTGCCGGTGATCGATCACTGGTGGCAGACGGAAACCGGCTGGGCCATAGCCGCCAATCCGGTGGGGATCGAGCTGCTGGCGATCAAGCCCGGCAGCCCGTCGGTGCCCATGCCGGGCTATGATGTGCATGTGCTCGATGACGAGGGCAACGATCTGCCGCCGGGCGAGCTTGGCGCCATCACCATAAAGCTGCCGCTGCCCCCCGGCACGCTTTCAACGCTCTGGAATGCCGATGAGCGCTATGTGAGCGCCTATCTCTCCACCTTTCCCGGCCATTACGAAACCGGCGATGCCGGCTATATAGACGAAGACGGCTATCTCTACATCATGGCGCGCACCGATGACGTGATCAACGTGGCCGGCCACCGCCTTTCCACCGGGGCGATGGAAGAGGTGCTCGCGAGCCACCCGGATGTGGCCGAATGCGCGGTGATCGGGGTGGCGGATGATCTGAAGGGGCAGCTGCCGCTCGGCTTCCTGTGCCTCAATGCCGGTTGCGAAAAGCCGCATGGCGAGGTGGTCGCCGAGGTGGTGGCGCTGGTGCGCGAGCGGATCGGCCCGGTGGCGGCCTTCAAGCAGGCGGTTGTTGTCGAGCGGCTGCCGAAGACGCGCTCGGGCAAGATCCTGCGCGCCACTATGGTGAGGATCGCCAATGGCGAGGAATTCAGGATGCCGGCCACGATCGACGATCCCGCGATCCTCGACGAGATCCGCGCGGCGCTGGCCTCGCTCGGCTATCCCAAGTGATGGCTGCGCGGCGTGCGCATTTTCTTGCCTCCGGCGGGAGTATTTTTGCCAAGATGAAGATCAGAGGATTTCGAGCACCCGTTCGGGGGGGCGGCCGATCACGGCGCGCTCGCCATTGACGAGGATTGGGCGCTCGAGCAGGATCGGATGCTCGGTGATGGCCGTCAGAAGCTCTTCCTCGGGGCTGTCTTTCGAGAGGCCGAGCTCGCGGAAGATCTTCTCTTTCGGGCGCATCATCTCGATCAGCGGCAGGCCGAGCAGCTTTTGCAGGGCGAGGATTTCGCTCTTGCTCGGGGGATCTTTCAGGTAGAGGCGGATTTCGGGCGTGATGCCGCGCTCTTCGAGGAGCTTCAGCGCGGCGCGTGATTTCGAACAGCGCGGATTGTGCCAGAGGATCGGTTTCATAGCCATTTCTCCGTATTGGTGCCGGTTGCTTCGGCCACTGTGGCAAAGCCCTCGCGGGCGAGAAGCTGATCGAGCCCGCGCAGGATTTCACCGACGAGTGAAAGCCCGCCATAGACGAGTGCGGTATAGATCTGAAGTGCGCTCGCGCCGGCGCGGATCTTTTCATAGGCGTGTTCGGCCGTGGCGATGCCGCCGACGCCAATGAGCGGCAGGCGCCCGCCCGTCTCCTTGTAGAGGCGGGCCAGGAGCCGGGTGGATGGTGCGAAGAGGGGCGCGCCGGAGAGGCCGCCGCTCTGGCCGCGTTCCGCGCCCGTGAGCCCATCGCGCGAGAGGGTGGTATTGGTGGCGATGATGCCGTCGATCCCCGCATCGAGCGCGACGCGGGCGATTTCCCCGATCTCGCGATCCTTGAGATCGGGGGCGATCTTGAGGAATATCGGGATTTTCCGGGCCAGGCGCGCGCGCGTTTCCATGACGCCCGATAGCAGGGCCGAGAGCGCCTCGGCCCCCTGAAGATCGCGCAGATTTTCGGTATTGGGGGAGGAGACGTTGACGGTGGCGAAATCGAGGTGATCGCCGAGGCGCTCGAGCACTGCCGCATAGTCGGCGGCG
Source organism: Albidovulum sp. (assembly GCA_015491895.1). Lineage (GTDB taxonomy): Bacteria > Pseudomonadota > Alphaproteobacteria > Rhodobacterales > Rhodobacteraceae > WFVA01. The sequence continues at coordinate 11,353 of WFVA01000037.1, forward strand.
CGATCGGGGCTCTTCTTGTTGGCGCCGAGATTGAGGCCGATCACCGCATCCTGCGGGCGGCGGGCGAGCCTTTGCGCCACGGCTTCCATGCCCTCGCTGTTGAAGCCGAAACGATTGATCACCGCGCGATCCTCGGGAAGGCGAAAGAGGCGCGGGCGGGGGTTGCCCGGCTGCGGGCGCGGGGTGACGGCGCCGGCCTCGATGAAGCCGAAACCGGCGCGCGCAAGGGGGGCGAGCACTTCGGCGTTCTTGTCGTATCCGGCGGCGAGGCCGAGCGGGTTTGGCAGCGAGAGCCCGGCGATTTCCGTCTTGAGGCGGGGGGAGGTGAAGG
>WFVA01000038.1 GCA_015491895.1 Albidovulum sp.
ATGTGTATAAGAGACAGGCCCACCGGACCATCAGGGCCTGTTGGAAACAACCGGATTCGCATTTTTCTCCGCCAGAGGGCATGTGGCCGCCCGGGGGGCGCAAATGCGCCCGCCAGGGGGCGGGCGGGGCCGAAAGGAAAGGGGAAGCCCCCGCTCCGGCGCTCACCGCCCCTCGAAATCGGGTTTCCTCTTTTCGAGAAAGGCCAGCACCCCTTCCCTGAAATCGCGCGTGCGCCCGCATTCGCCCTGAAGCTTCGCCTCAAGCGCGAGCTGCTCCTCGAGATCATTCTCGAAGGAAGCCCGCATCGCCTCCTTCACGCCGCGATAGGCCACCGTCGGCCCCTTGGCGAGCTTCTCGGCGCGCGCCCGCCAGTGGCTGGCGAATTCCTCCTCCGCCACCGCCTCCCAGATCATGCCCCAGCGCGCCGCCTCCTCGGCGCTCACCGGCTCGGCGAAAAGCGCCGCGCCCATGGCGCGCGCCACCCCGATCTGGCGGGGCAGCCAGTAGGTGCCGCCGGCATCGGGGATGAGGCCGATGCGCGTGAAGGCCTGGAGAAACATCGCCGCCTTCGATGCGATCACCACATCCGCTGCCAGTGCCAGATTGGCCCCCGCCCCCGCCGCCGGGCCATTGACGGCCGCGATCGTGGGCACGGGGCATTCATAGATCGCCATCAGCATCGGCACGTATTCATCCCGAAGCGTGCGCTCGAAATCCAGATCCTCGGCGCTCACCCGATCCCCGAGATCCTGCCCGGAGCAGAACGCCCGCCCCGCGCCCGTCATCACCACCACCCGCGCCTCGCGGCCGCCGCGGCGAACGGCATCCAGGATCTCGGCCCGCATCCGCGTATTGAGGGCGTTCATCACCTCGGGGCGGTCGAGGGTTATGAGGGCAATGTCGTCCGCGCACTCATAGCGGATCGTTTCATATGGCATCGCAAGGCCTCCTCCTGACAGGATGATCGTTGCGTGCACAATACCCGCAGGGCGGGGGAAGAAAAGGGGAGACGGCGCGTCAGTCCCCGAGAAGTTCCTCGAGGCGTTTCGCCTCCTCCGGGCTCAGCGCCGCAGCCGCCTCCCTCTCGCTGGCCCGCGAACGGGCGCGGATGTAGCCGAAGGCCACGAAGAGCGCGAGCAGCAGCATCAGCGGGCCGGCGACCCAGAGAAGGAGATTGGCGCCTTTCGCCGTGGGGCGCATCAGCACGTATTCGCCGTAGCGCTCGACCATGAAATCGAGCACTTCCTGATCGCTGTCGCCCGCCTTCAGGCGCTCGCGCAGGAGGATGCGGATATCGCGGGCGATGCCGGCATTGGATTCATCGATGTTCTCGCCCCGACAGACCACGCAGCGCAATTCCTGGCTGAGCTCGCGGGCGCGTGCCTCGAGCGCGGGATCATCAAGCACCTCGTCGGGCTGCACCGCAAGCGCGGGCAGTGCGATCAGGAAGGCAAGGATCAGGGCGAGAGCGCGCAGCATGGCCCTACTCCGCCGGCGCCGCAGTGGCGGCGATCCGCCGCTTCCTGCGCCGCGCACCGGCGGCCACTCGGTAGCGCCGGTCGGTCAGGCTCAGGATTCCGCCGAACGCCATCAGGATCGCCCCGCCCCAGATCCAGTTGGCAAAGGGCTTCACATAGGTGCGCACGGCCCAGCCGCCACCCTCCTGCCTGTCACCGATCACCAGATAGAGATCGCGCCAGAAACCGTTGTCGATATCGGCCTCGGTGGTGGGCATGGCCTCCACCGGATAGACCCGCTTCTCGGGATGCAGCACGGCGACCACCTTTCCATCCTGGCGCGCGGTTATCGTGGCCATGGTGGAAATGTAGTTCGGCCCCTGCACCTGGCGCACCTCGTCAAGCGTGATCTCGTAATCGCCCACGGTGAAGGGCTCACCCTCGCGCGCCACGCGGATATCCTCGATCTGCCAGGCCAGAAGGCTGGTGATGCCGATGATCACGATCCCGAGCCCGCCATGGGCAAGCCCGCGCCCCCAGTCGGCGCGCGGCAGGCGCATGAGCCGCTTCAGACGATCGCCGGTGCCCCCGCCCCGCCCGGTGCGCTGCCACAGATCGGTGGCCGTTCCGGCCAGCACCCAGGCGCCGAGCGCAAGGCCGATGGGGCCGAGATTGCTCCGCCCGGTCTGCACCGCATAGGCCAGAAGCGCGAAGGCGATCGCCAGCGCCAGCGCGCCGCGCAGCCTGTAGAGCACGCGCCCGAGCTGCCCGCGCTTCCAGGGCAGGAGAGCGCCGATGGGCAGCAGGATGGCAATGCCGATCATGAAGGGGGGAAAGGCAACGTTGAAGAAGGGCGCGCCCACCGAGAGCTTGCGCCCGAAAGCCATCTCCGCCACCAGCGGCCAGATCGTGCCCACGAACACCACGAAGGCCGAAACCGCGAGCAGGATATTGTTGAGCAGCAGGGCCGATTCGCGGCTGACGGGGGCGAACACGCCGCGCGCCTCCATGGCGCCGGCGCGGGCGGCGAAAAGCGTGAGCGCACTGCCCATGAACACGGCGAAGATCACCAGCACATAGAGCCCGCGCGTGGGATCGGAGGCAAAGGCATGAACGCTCGTCAGCACGCCCGAGCGCACGATGAAGGTGCCGGAAAGCGAAAAGCCGAAGGCGATGATGGCGAGCAGGATCGTCCAGGCCTTCAGCACCTCGCGCTTCTCCACCACGATGGCGCTGTGCAGGAGCGCGGTGGCCACCAGCCAGGGCATGAAGGAGGCGTTCTCCACCGGATCCCAGAACCAGAATCCGCCCCAGCCAAGCTCGTAATAGGCCCACCAGGAGCCAAGGGCGATGCCGATGGTGAGAAAGAGCCAGGCGGCGAGCGTCCAGGGGCGCACCCAGCGCGCCCAGGCGGCATCGACCCGCCCCTCAATCAGCGCGGCTACGGCAAAGCTGAAGGCCATCGAGAGCCCCACATAGCCGAGATAGAGGAAGGGCGGGTGGAAGGCGAGGCCCGGATCCTGCAGAAGCGGATTGAGCCCCTGGCCGTCAAACGGCGGCTCGGCCATGCGCAGGAAGGGATTGGAGGTGAAGATGATGAAGCCGATGAAGGCCACGCCGATCATCGCCTGCACCGAGAGCACCCGCGCCCTGAGCCCGGCCGGGAGATCGCGCCCGAACCAGGCCACTGCGGCGCCGAAGGCGGCAAGGATCAGCACCCACAGCAGCATCGAGCCCTCGTGGTTGCCCCACACGCCGGAAATCTTGTAGAGCATCGGTTTCGCGGTATGGGAATTGAGCACCACGAGGCGCAGCGAGAAATCGGAGGTGACGAAGGCGTAGGTGAGCGCGGCGAAGCTGAAGGCCAGCAGCAGGAACTGCGCGGATGCCGCGGGCTCGCCCACCGCCATCCAGTTGCGCCAGCCTTTCTGGGCGCCGATAAGGGGAATGCCCGCCTGCACGATGGCAACGGCGAACGCGAGGATCAGGGCAAAGTGGCCAAGTTCTGCAAACATGGCCACACAATAGGGCGAAAGAGGAGCGGGGCCAATCAGATTCATGCGGCCCGGAAGAGGCGGATTGTCACAATCCGTTTACCGCGGGCCGTTTACCGCGGGCCGTTTACCGCGGGCCGTTTGCCGCGGGCGCGCCGTTCACTCCCGCGCGCTGCGCCGCCGGTCCGCCTTTTTCCAGGCTTCGAGCGCGGGATTTTCCGCCCCGTCCGGGCTTTCGGCCACGGCCTGCCGGAGCGCCGCCTCCTCAACGGCCTTCAGCCGGGCGACATTGGCCGCCACCTGCGGCGCGCGCAGCATGGTTTCGGCGATCGAGCGCTGAAATTCCTGCCCCTTGGCCTGGTAGCGCGCGCCGAAATAGAAGGAGACAACCGCCCCCATCAGCCACCACAAGGGCTCGGGCACCAGCACCAGCCCCTGCATGCGCTCGGCAAACCACACCGGATCCACCATCGCCGCCACGAAAAGCCCGAGCGTGCCCAGCGCCATCGCCGGACGGGGGATGCGGTTGACCGCATCCATGAAACGATCGAAGAGCCCCCGCTTCGCAGCCGCGAACTCGGCCCCGTGCTGCGCGAGCGCCTGGGCGCGCAGTCCGGCCTCGCGCGCCGCCCCCGCCTCGGCGTTCTCGCGGAAGACCTCGGCCGTTTCGCGCACCACGTTGGCGCCGTTGCCGAAAAGGATCGTGAACAGACGGTCGATCAATCCCATCGCGCCACCCTCCTTGCGTGCTCCGCCGCGCTCAGATGATATTTCGGCGAAATGAACGCCTCGGCGCGCCGGATCCAGCCCCCCTTGCCGCCATCGCGCCGGCGGGCGAACTTGCGCAGGCGCGGGCTCAGATCGCCGAGGCGGTAATAGTAGTTGCGCCGCGCGATCCCGTAGGCATCCGCGAGATGGCGCGGCGGCGCCACGGAAGCGGCGAGATCGGCGGCGGCGATGGTCTGCGGCCCGATCACGCCATCCACCGCGATCCTCTGGCCCATGTCGTTGAGGAGCCTCTGGAGGAGGCGCACCGCGTTGGCGCCGGCGTTCACATACATGTCAAACACGGAAGCCCGCAATTCGCGCGGCAGGCGGTCGATGCCCGGGCGGCGGTAGTAATGCTCGAGGAAGATCTCGCGCGCATCGGCCCTCGTGAGGGCGGCGAGATCGGCGCGGGTGATGCGCCCGTCGCCATCCATGTCGCGGCGAAGGCGCCTCAGCGTGGCCAGCGTCACCCCGTGATTGGTGACGCCGCCCGGATCATCCGGGTCATCCACAAAGCCGCCCTCGCGGGCCACGATTTCATCAGCGATCTCTTCGATCGAAAGCGTTGTTTCCCGTGCCATCCGGCCCCCACGATGATTGATTTCGCGGGGGGCAGGATGCTTGCGAAGCGGTTAACGCCGCCCTTAGCTGCCGTTCGCACCCTCTGCCGGATCCACGTAAACGCCCTGATCCTTCAGCGCATCCACCACCTCTTTGGGCATGTAGTTCTCGTCATGCTTGGCAAGGATCTCGTCGGCTTCGAAGGTGCCGTTCACAAGCCGTCCCGTGCCGACCATCCCCTGCCCTTCCTTGAACAGATCCGGCAGCACGCCGGTGAAGGTGACGGGCACGCTTTCATTGGTATCGGTCACGCGGAAGGAGACGGTTTCACCCTGTCCGCGCACCAGCGTTCCCTCCTCCACGAGCCCGCCGATGCGAAACACCTCATTGGGCGGCGGCGGGCTTTCCACCACCTCGGTAGGCGTGCGGAAGAAATTGATGCCGTCCTTCATCGCGTAGCCGATGAGCACCGTGGCGCCCAGCAGCGCCACGAAAGACAGCAATATCAACTGTATCCTGCGTTTCTTCTTCAAGCCTTTCATGGCATCCTCACGGAAAGAGCGGCGGCGCCGAGAGCCCCGCGGTTTCATCGAGCCCGAGCATGATATTGGCACATTGCAGCGCCTGCCCCGAAGCCCCCTTCATCAGATTGTCAAGCACCGAGACGATGATGACGCGCCCCTCCCCCCGGTCCGCCACCACGCCGATATGGCAGCGGTTGGAGCCCCGCACATCCCCCGTGGCGGGCACGCGGCCCATGGGCAGAACGCTCACGAAGGGCTCGGCTTCGTATTTCGCCGCCAGCGCCTCATGCACGGCTTCGCCCGCGCCGCGGGCATAGATCGTGGCCTGCATCCCACGGTTCATCGGCACGAGATGGGGGGTGAAGCTTGCCAGCACCTCGCGCCCGGCAGCGGCCGAAAGCTCCTGATCGAGCTCGCCCATGTGCCGGTGATGGGCCACGCCATAGGCGGAGAAGCTTTCGTTCACCTCGGCGAAAAGGCTGCTCTCGCGCAGCGCCCGCCCGGCCCCCGACACCCCTGATTTCGCATCGATCACGATCCCGTCGGGCGCGATCGCCCCCGCTTTCAGAAGCGGCACCAGCGGCAGGAGCGCGGTGGCCACGTAGCAGCCGCTGTTGGCGGTGATGCGCGCGCGCGCGATCTCATCGCGGTAAAGCTCGGGGATGCCGAAGGCCACCTCGGGCTGCAGATCGAGCGCCCTGTGGGGCTGGCCATACCATTTCTCATAGGCCGCGCCGTCGCGCAGGCGGAAATCGGCGGAAAGATCCACCACCTTCACGTGTTCGGGCAGTTCGCGCACGAGATCGTGGCTCACGCCGTGGGGCAGCGCGAGAAAGGCCAGATCGATGCCGGAAAAATCGATATCCGCGATCTTCACCAGATCCGGGAGATCGAGATGGGCGAGATGGGGAAACACCGCGCCCATGGGCCGGCCGGCCTTGCGATCGGCGCTCAAGGCCGCGATCCGCAGATCGGGATGGCCGCTGATGAGGCGCACGAGCTCGGCCCCCGTATAGCCGCTGGCGCCAAGAATGGCGATTGATCCTGTCATGCTCCGACCTCGCTGTTCGGGGTCTATGTAGAATTTTTGGGCGGCGCCTGCAATCAGGCCGGCTGAAAGGCGATCTTTCGTCGCAGGAACTGCGTGGCGCGATCGCTCACCTGGCGCGCGTCCCCCGTGGTGAGGAACCTGTTTTCGCGGCCCTCGCCCAGCATGTCGGGATGGCGCTCGAGGTAATCAGCGAGGCTCTCGGCCACCAGATTTGCTTGGCTGAACACCTTCACATCCGCCCCCAGCGCCTCCTGAAACACATCCGCGAGAAGCGGGTAATGGGTGCAGCCGAGCACCGCCGCCTCGGGATTGGGCATCTTGCGCTTCAGGGCCTCCACATGGCTTCGTACCAGCGCCTCGGCGAGGATCTGATCGCCCTCCTCGATCGCGTCCACCACCCCGCCGCAGGCCTGGGCCTCCACATCCACGCCGATGGCGCGGAAGGCAAGCTCGCGCTGGAAGGCGCGGCTGGCGACGGTCGCCGGCGTGGCAAACAGCGCCACATGCTTCACCGCCACCTCGCGGGGCGGGGAATTGTCGCCCCATTTGCGCTCGGTCAGCGCCTCGATCAGCGGCACGAACACGCCCAGCACCCGCTTGCCAGGCGGCAGGCCCTCTTCCTGGATGCGGCGGAGCGCCGCGGCGCTGGCGGTGTTGCAGGCGAGGATCACCAGATCCACCCCCTCCTCCCAGATCCGCTCGACCGCCGCCTTGGTAAGCCGATAGACATCCTCGGCATCGCGCACTCCGTAGGGCGCGTGGGCGCTGTCGGCGTAATAGACGAGCGGCAGATCCGGCAGGCGCTTCCTGACCGCCTCCCAGACAGTAAGCCCCCCGAGCCCGGAATCGAATATGCCGACAGCCATTTTCCCCTGCACCTGTTTCGCGCGTTGCTCCTTGGGCGGGCCATACACGGGCACGGGCGAAACCGCAATGGCCGGCGCCGGGGCGCGACCCTATTGCGCGGCCATGGGCGCGGCCTCCCCGCCCTTCCCGAAGGCTTCCAGCAGTTCCGCGCGCCGCTTCGCCGCGCGCTCCATCGCCTCGGCCTTCACCGGCCCGAAGCCGCGGATCTCGAGCGGCAGTTCGAAAAGCGCCACGGCGATATCGCGGGTCTCGGGCGTGACGCGGGGCAGTATCGCTTCCATGTCGGCCTCATATTGCCGCAAGAGCGCACGCTCGGCGCGCCGCTCGGCGCTCAGGCCGAAGGGATCGAAGGGCGTGCCCCGCAGGCCCTTGAGGCGCGCCAGAAGCCGGAAAACAGGCAGGATCCATTGCCCGAAGCGACGCTTCTTCGGCCGCCCGTCGGGCCCTTTTCGCGCCAGAAGCGGCGGGGCGAGGTGGAATTCCATGCGAAAATCGCCCTCGAATTCCTCACGCGCCTTTTCCGCCGTTTCCAGATGCAGCCGGGCGACCTCGTATTCGTCCTTGTAAGCGAGGAGCTTGTGCCAGCCCTTGGCAACCGCCTCGCGCAGGCGCTCGTCCTCGATCGCCTCGAGGCGCGCGAGATAGCGCCGCTTCAGCGCCTCGTTCTGCCAGAGGGCGAGGTGATCGGCTCTGAAGGCGATCTTTTCGGCGAGCGTTTTCGGCTTTTCCACCACCTTGGGCGCAGTGAGCCGCGCCGCTTCCTCGGGGTGCAGGAAGGCCCAGCGGCCGATCTCGAAGGCGCGCTGGTTTTCCGCCACCCGCGCGCCGTTGAGCTCGATCGCGCGCAGGATCGCGGCCTCCGTGAGCGGCACCAGCCCCGCCTGCCAGGCCGCGCCCAGAAGCATCATGTTGGAATAGATGCTGTCGCCCAGAAGGGCCCGGGCCAGCGCCGTGGCATCGAACATGCTGAGCCGCTCGCGCAGCCGCGCCTCGAGCTGGAGCTTCAGCCGGTCGGCGGGGATGGTGAAGCCGGGATCGCGGGTGAAATCGCCGGTGATGATCTCATGGGCGTTGACCACCGCGCCGGTGCGCCCGGGGCGCATCAGGCCGATTGTCTTCGCACCCGCCGTCACCACCAGATCGCCGCCGATCACCGCATCGGCCTCGCCGGTGGCCACGCGGATGGCGCTGATATCCTCCGGCCGCTCGGCGATGCGGCAGTGAATATGCACCGCGCCCCCCTTCTGCGCGAGCCCCGCCATCTCCATCATCCCCGCGCCCTTCTCGTCAAGCCGCGCGGCCATGGCCATGATGGCGCCGATCGTCACCACGCCGGTGCCGCCCACCCCGGTGATGACAACATTCCACGTGCCCTCGATCGCGGGCAGATCGGGCTCGGGAAGGTGGGGGATGTCGATCTCGGCGGTGGCCTGCTTGCGGATCTGCGCGCCGTGCAGGCTCACGAAGCTCGGGCAGAAGCCCCGGACGCAGGTGAAATCCTTGTTGCAGCTGCTCTGATCGATGGCGCGCTTGCGGCCGAGCTCCGTTTCCACCGGCACGATGGAAACGCAATTGGACTGCACCCCGCAATCGCCGCAGCCCTCGCAGATGTCGGGATTGATGAAGATGCGCTCGTCCGGGTCGGGAAAGAGGCCGCGCTTGCGGCGCCGGCGCTTCTCGGCGGCGCAGGTCTGCACGTAAAGAATCACGGACACACCCTTGATATCACGGAATTTCCGCTGCACCTCCATCAGATCCTCGCGGCGGTGGAACTCGACCCCGGAGGGGAAGGCGGATCTGTCGATCTCCTCCTTTTCGTCATGGATCACCGCCACGTGGCGCACGCCCATGGCCATCACCTCGCGGGCGATGCGCGGGGCATCGAGATCGCCCTCGTTCTTCTGCCCGCCGGTCATGGCGACGGCATCGTTGTAGAGGATCTTGTAGGTGATGTTGGTACCCGCGGCGAGGGCGGCGCGGATCGCCTGCACGCCGGAGTGGTTGTAGGTGCCGTCGCCCAGATTCTGAAACACGTGCTCGCGCTTCGAGAACGGCGCCTCGCCCATCCAGTTCGCCCCCTCGCCGCCCATCTGGGTGAAGCCGATGGTGCCGCGATCCATCCATTGCACCATGTAATGGCAGCCGATCCCCGCATAGGCGCGGCTGCCTTCGGGGATCTTGGTGGAGGTATTGTGCGGGCACCCCGAGCAGAACCACGGCAGGCGCGTGGCGATCTCCTCGGCGTTATCGGCTTTCCTGGCCTCTTCAATGGCTTGCAGACCGGCCTTGATGCGATCCGTGCCGCGCCCCTCCTCGATCAGGATCTGCCCGAGCTTCTCGGCGATCATCACCGGATCGAGCGCGTAGCGGGTGGGAAAAAGCTCCAGCCTGCGGCCGTTTTCCCAGGTATCTCCCTTGTGCCAGCCGTAGATGCGCCGGCCGCGGCGATCCTCGAAGATCGCCTCCTTGGCCTGCACCTCGATCAGCTTGCGCTTTTCCTCCACCACCACGATGAGATCGAGCCCCTCGGCCCATTCATGGAAGCTTTCCATGTCCAGAGGCCATGTCTGGCCCACCTTGTAGGTGGTGATGCCGAGGCGCTCGGCCTCGCGCTCGTCGATCCCCAGGAGATCGAGCCCATGCACCAGATCGAGCCAGTTCTTGCCCGCCGAGACGAAGCCTATCTTTGCGCCGGGCTTGCCCCAGACGCGCCGATCAATGCGGTTGGCGCGGGCGAAGGCCTCGGCCGCGAAGCGCTTGTAATCGATCATCCGCGCTTCCTGCGCCACCGGGGTATCGACAAGGCGGATGTTGAGCCCGCCCTCGGGCATGGCGAAATCGGGGCGCACGAACTGCATCCTGTCGGGCCGGCCATCGACAACCGCCGTGGCCTCGATCGTGTCCTTCATCGTCTTCAGCCCCACCCAGACGCCGGCAAAGCGCGAGAGCGCCCAGCCGTAGAGGCCGAAATCGAGGATCTCCTGCACGCCCGCGGGCGAGAGCACCGGCATGTAGGCATCCACCATCGCCCAGTCCGACTGGTGCAGCGTGGTGGAGCTTTCGCCGGTGTGGTCATCGCCCATGGCCATCAGCACGCCGCCGTGGGGGCTGGTGCCGGCCATGTTGGCATGGCGCATCACGTCGCCCGAGCGATCCACCCCCGGCCCCTTGCCATACCAGAGCGCGAACACGCCATCGTATTTCCCCTCGCCGCGCAGCTCCGCCTGCTGGCTGCCCCAGATGGCGGTGGCGGCGAGATCCTCGTTGAGGCCGGGCTGGAAGAGGATGTCGTTTTCAGTGAGGATCCTGCCCGCGCGGCTCATCTGCAGATCCACCGCGCCAAGGGGCGAGCCGCGATAGCCGGTGACATATCCGGCCGTGTTGAGCCCCGCCGCGCGATCGCGCACCTTCTGCATCAGCATGAGGCGCACCAGCGCCTGGGTGCCATTGAGAAGCACCGGCGATTTTTCCAGATCGAAACGGTCTTCGAGGCTCACATCGGCCAGCTTCATCGCATCTCCTCCCTTGCGACATTCTAGCACGATTTTAGGTCAAAATGACTGACCCGCATAGGAAAAACTTTGTGAATCAGGTGATTGCATGTGTTAAGGAAATATGGGTAATTCTGTGGCCCGGAAAGGCGCTCTGGTGAAGGTTTGGTAAAGGCATGGATTGGGACAAGCTAAGAATATTTCACGCCTGCGCGGAGGCCGGCAGTTTCACCCATGCGGGCGAGGTGCTGCACCTTTCGCAATCGGCCATCAGCCGCCAGATTCAGGCGCTTGAGGAGAGCCTCAACGTCACCCTTTTCCACCGCCACGCGCGCGGCCTGATTCTCACCGAACAGGGCGAATTCCTGTTTGATGCGACGAAAGCCATGAGCCACCGTCTCGAGGCGGCCATGGCCCGCATCCGCGACAGCAAGGAAGAGATCTTCGGCCATCTGCGGGTGACGACGACAACCGGCTTCGGCTCGCTCTGGCTCGCACCCCGCCTGCCGCATCTCTACGAGAAATATCCCGATCTGAAGATCGATCTGATGCTCGAGGAGCGGGTGCTCGATCTGCCCATGCGCGAGGCGGATGTGGCCATTCGCATGAAGGAGCCGAGCCAGGCCGACCTCATCCGCAAGAAGCTGATGGACGTGCACATGCGCCTCTATGCAACACGCGAATACCTCGAAAGACACGGCACCCCGCTGCGCCCCGAGGATCTTTCCGGCCATCGCCTCATCAGCCAGAATGTCAGCTCCCAGCAGGTGAGCGCGGGCAACATGTTCGTGCAGCAGCTGCTCACCCATGACGTGCGCTCGCTGCTCACGGTCAACAATTATTTCGGCGTCCTGCAGGCGGTGCGCAACGATCTCGGCATCGGAGTGTTGCCCGATTACCTCACCGAGGATTTTCCGAATCTGGTCCGCGTGCTGCCGGATCTGGAATCAAAGGAGGTTCCGGTATTCCTCGCTTACCCGGAAGAGTTGAGAAATTCCCGCAGAATCAAGGTCTTCCGGGATTTCGTGGTGGATGAGGTAATGGCGCACCGAAAACGTGTCCGCAGCGGAGAGGGAAAAGCCATGAGCTGAGCGCATGGCGGCTATGCTGCTATGCGGCAATTTTGCCCTTGATCCCGCCCTCCGCACATCCTAAATCATCTCGCGAAGGCAGCATTTATGCTTTCATACCTCCCTGTTGGACTTCGGCCGAGCTTCCTGCTCGGCCTTTTTTTTGCTGAAGCATGCGCACCGGCATATGCCCCCCGAATTCGCGATGCCATGGCAGGAGCAGGCGCTGGGGCAGAACGAAAGCGGATCGCTCCGCCCCCCCTTTTCCGCCATTCTCCCTGCCGGTGCCCCGCAGGCATGCGCCCGGCCTGCCCCATGGAGCCTTTCCCGGCGCAAAATCACGCTCTCGGGGCGTGAAGGGCGAAAAAGCACATTCCCTCCCGCGCGGGCATGGCCTAAAAGGCGCCCGACAGCATGCGCCTGAAGGGGATCGGATCGAGAATGCAGGAACCGGAAATCACCGAAGAGCTGATCGAGGCCCATGGCCTGAGCACGCAGGAATACGCCGAGATCCTGCGCCTGCTCAATCGCCCGCCCACCTTCACCGAGCTTGGCATATTCTCGGCCATGTGGAACGAGCACTGCTCCTACAAATCCTCGAAGAAGTGGCTGCGCACGCTCCCGACCGAAGGGCCGCAGGTGATCTGCGGCCCCGGCGAGAACGCGGGCGTGGTGGATATCGGCGATGGCCAGGCGGTGGTGTTCAAGATGGAAAGCCACAACCACCCCTCCTATATCGAGCCCTACCAGGGCGCGGCCACGGGCGTGGGCGGCATCCTGCGCGATGTGTTCACCATGGGCGCGCGCCCCATCGCGGCGATGAACAGCCTCTCCTTCGGCGCCCCCGAGCATCCGAAAACCCGCCAGCTGGTGCATGGCGTGGTGGAAGGCATCGGCGGCTACGGCAATTGCTTCGGCGTGCCCACCGTGGGGGGGGAGGTGCGCTTTCACCCCGCCTATGACGGCAACTGCCTCGTCAACGCCTTTGCCGCCGGCCTCGCGGATGCCGACAGGATCTTCTACTCCGCCGCCTCGGGCGTGGGCCGCCCGGTCGTCTATCTCGGCGCCAGGACGGGGCGCGACGGCGTGGGCGGGGCCACCATGGCCTCGGCCGAATTCGATGACCAGATAGAGGAAAAGCGCCCCACCGTGCAGGTGGGCGATCCCTTCACCGAAAAGCGGCTGATGGAAGCAACACTCGAGCTCATGGAAACCGGCGCCGTGGTGTCGATCCAGGACATGGGCGCGGCGGGGCTCACCTGCTCGGCCGTCGAGATGGGCGACAAGGGCGGGCTGGGCATCCGCCTCGATCTCGAACGCGTGCCGGTGCGCGAAGAGGGCATGAGCGCCTATGAGATGATGCTTTCGGAAAGCCAGGAACGGATGCTGATGGTGCTCGATCCGGCGAAGGAGGCCGAGGCCAGGGCGGTATTCGAGAAATGGGATCTCGATTTCGCCATCGTCGGCGAAACCATCGCCGAGGATCGCTTCCTGATCCTGCACAATGGCGAGGTAAAGGCCGATCTGCCGCTGAGGGCGCTTTCCGGCAACGCGCCGGAATATGATCGCCCTTGGGTGGAGACGCCCCCGCCCCCGCCCCTCGGAGACGTGCCCGAGGTGGACCCGATCGAAGGGCTGAAGGCGCTGATCTCCTCGCCCAATTACGCGTCCAAACACTGGGTCTACCAGCAGTATGACAGCCAGGTGATGGCCGACACGATCCGCACCCCCGGGCTTGGCGCGGGCATCGTGCGGGTGCATGGCACGCGAAAGGCGCTCGCCTTCACCTCCGACGTGACCCCGCGCTATGTGGCGGCCGATCCCTATGAGGGCGGCAAGCAGGCGGTGGCGGAAGCCTGGCGCAACCTCACCGCCGCCGGCGCGCTGCCCTTGGCAACCACCGACAATCTCAATTTCGGCAATCCCGAAAAGCCCGAGATCATGGGCCAGTTCGTGGGCGCCATCAAGGGCATCGGCGCGGCGGTGGCGGCCTTGGACATGCCGATCGTTTCGGGCAATGTGAGCCTTTACAACGAAACCGACGGCGAAGCGATCCTGCCCACCCCCACCATCGGCGCGGTGGGGCTTATCGGCGATCTCGATGCGGCGATCACCGGCACGCCGCGCGAAGGCCATGTGCTCTTGCTGCTCGGCGGCGAGGGGGCGCATCTCGGCCAGTCCGCGCTTCTTGCGGAAATGTGGGAGCGCGCGGAAGGCCCGCCGCCGCCGGTGGATCTGGCGGCCGAAAAGCGCCACGGCGATTTCATCCGCGCCCACCACGCGCTGATCGAGGCCTGCACCGACATCTCCGACGGCGGGCTGGCGCTCGCGGCCTTCGAGATGGCCGAGGCGGGCGGGATCGGCATGGCGCTGGAGCCCGCCTCCGTGCCCGCGCTTTTCGGCGAGGATCAGGCGCGCTACCTGATCGCCACCGATTTCGACAGAGCCGAGGCGCTGATGGTGGAAGCGGGCAAGGCGGGCGTGCCGCTGGCCGCGGTCGGCCGTTTCGGCGGCGATATGGTGCGCCTTGGCGAGAGCCAGGCGCCGCTCGAGGAACTCTCGCGCCTCTACCGCGAGAGCTTCGCCGCTAAGGTCACCTGAAGATCACCTGAAGGCGGCGCTCACTCGGCCGCCCGCGGCTGTGCCGCCGCATCCTCTCCTCCGCCGCGGCTGCTGCCATCATCCTCCCCGCCGCCCTGAAGCCCCTGCATGGCCTGATGCTGGGAGAGGAACACCTCGCCCGTCAGCTCATCCAGGAAATGGGTGCGCTTCAGGCGATCCATCACCGGGCCCTTCACCTCGCTCAGATGCAGCTTCACGCCGAGGCTTTTCAGCCGCTCGTTGATGGCCTCGAGCGATTCGAGCGCGCTCATGTCGATCTCGTTCACCGCCGGGCACATCAGGATCACGTGCCTGACCGCCTCGTTGCCCACCACCCGATCATAGATGTAATCCTCCAGATACCGCGCATTGGCGAAATAGAGGCTCTCGTCCACCCGGATGGTGAGGATCGAGGGATCGGTTTCCACCCGGTGGCGCAGCACGTTGCGGAAATGTTCGGTTCCCGGCACCCGCCCCACCTCGGCGATATGGGGGCGGGATGTCTTGTAGAGATAGAGCAGGATCGAGATCAGCACGCCGGCCGAAACCCCGGCCTCCACGCCAAAGCCGAGCGTGATCAGGATGGTGGCGGCAACGGCGGCGAAATCGGCCTTCGAATAGGCCCAGGTGCGCTTCAGGATCGAGAAATCGACCAGCGTCAGCACCGCCACGATGATGGTGGCGGCAAGCGTCGCCTTGGGCAGGAAATAGAGAAGCGGTGTGAGAAAGAGCGCCGCCAGCAGGATGCCGATGGCGGTGAAGGCACCGGCCGCCGGGGTTTCGGCGCCGGCATCGAAATTTACCACCGAGCGGGCGAAACCGCCGGTGACGGGGTAGCCGCCCGAAACTCCGGCGGCGACATTGGAAGCCCCGAGCGCGATCAGCTCCTGATCGGGATCGACGCGCTGGCGGCGCTTGGCGGCGAGCGTCTGGGCGACCGAGATCGATTCCACGAAGCCGATGATCGAGATCAGCACCGCAGAGCCCGCAAGGCTCGTCCAGAGATCGAGATCGAAGGGCGGCAGGCCCAGGGGCGGCACGCCGCTCGGGATCTCGCCCACGATCGCCACGCCGGCCTGATCGAGGCTGAGCGCGGCCGAGATCAGGGTCGTCACGATCACCGCCCCTACCGGCCCGGCCTTGGTCAGGATATCGGCCAGGCGCGGCTTCACCCCGCGCGCCAGCAGCACCGGCTTCAGCCCTTTCCTCACCCAGAAGAGAAAGGCGGTGGCCGAAGCGCCGATGATCAGGGTTGGCCAGTTCGTTTCCGGCAGGTGCTCCCAGAGCGAGACCACGAGCTGATAGAGATTGTGCCCATGCGCCTTGACGCCGAGGATGTGCTTCAACTGGCTGGTGGCGATGATCACCCCCGAGGCGGTGATGAAGCCCGCGATCACCGGGTGGCTCAGGAAATTCGCCAGAAACCCGAGCCTCAGGAGCCCCATCGCCAGCAGGAACAGCCCCGAAAGGAAGGCCAGCGCCATCGCGGCGGCGGCATATTGCGCCGGATCCTCGATGCCGAGATTGCCGATCGCGGCCGCCGTCATCAGCGAAACCACCGCCACCGGCCCCACCGCAAGCACCCGCGAGGTGCCGAAGATCGCATAGGCCACGAGCGGCAGGATCGAGGCATAGAGCCCCATCTCGGCCGGCAGCCCGGCAAGCAGCGCATAGGCGAGCGATTGCGGGATCAGCATGATGGTGACGATCACCGCCGCCACGGTATCGTTGGTGAGCGTGTCCTTGTTGTATTCCGCGCCCCATTCCAGGATCGGGAAATAGCGGCGCAGGCTCGCGGGAATGCGAAGTTTGGGTTTCATGCAGATGCTCTTTTGTTACGAGGATCGGCTGCCCGGCCAGTGCGGGCGTGTTCAAATTCCATCATGCGGCCGGGGCGATCGCCCGCCCCGGCCCTTTTTCACGGAAGGGCGCTTCAGCCCTGATCACTGACCGTCACCTTCTCGGGGCTGGCCATCCATTCCTTGCCCTTCAGCATCGCCTTCCAGTAGATCGGCGGCAGCATCTTTTCCTTGAGGATCCACGCCGCGCGCGAAGGCTTCTGGCCGTTGATGACGAATTTCGGGAAGCTCGGCAGCAGCTTGCCGCCATAGCCGAATTCCGCCAGCACGATCTTGCCCCGCTCCACCGTGAGCGGGCAGGAGCCGTAGCCGTCATAGGCGCTGGTGGCGGGCTTCCCATCGATATCGGCCACCACGTTATCGGCCACCACAGGCGCCTGCTTGCGCGCCGCGGCGGCGGTTTTCGCATTGGGGGCGTTCATCACGTCGCCGAGCGACCAGATGTTTTCGTATTGGGTGTGGCGCAGGGTTTCCTTGTCCACGTCCACCCAGCCGGCGGCATCGGCCAGAGGCGAGACACGGATGAAATCGGGGGCCGTCTGGGGCGGGCAGACATGCATCATGTCAAACTCCACCTCGACCCGCTCCTTCTCGGCATCGGGCTTCGCCACCTCGAACACCGCCTTCTTCGCGGCGCCGTCAACGGCCACCAGATTGTTGAAGAAATTGAGCTTCGCGCCGTAGCGCTCCACATATTTCATCAGCGCCGGCACATATTCCTTGACGCCGAACAGCACCCCGCCGGCATTGCGGAAATCTACCTCGATATCCTTCAGCACCCCGTTGCGATACCAGTGATCGGCCGAGAGATACATCGCCTTCTGCGGCGCGCCGGCGCATTTGATCGGCATCGGCGGCTGGGTGAAGATGGCCCGCCCGCGCTTCATCTCCTGCACGAGCTTCCATGTATAAGGCGCGAGATCGTAACGGTAGTTCGATGTCACGCCATTCTTGCCGAGGGTTTCCGTCAGCCCCTCGATGGCGTCCCAGTCGAGCTTCAGCCCCGGGGTGACGATCAGACGATCGTATTTCACCACCCGGCAGCCATCGAGGATCACCGCGTTGTTCTGCGGCTCGAAGGCGGCAACGGCCGACTTGATCCAATGCACCCCCTTGGGGATCAGCGAAGCCATGGTGCGCGCCGTCACCGCAGGATCGAACACCCCTGCGCCCACCAGGGTGAAACCGGGCTGATAATAATGCACATCGGCGGGATCGATGAGCGCGATCTCGAGATCGGCGCGGCGCTTCAGCAGGCTCGCGGCCACGGCAATACCGCCCGCGCCGGCGCCCACGATCACCACGTCGAATTTCGCATCGCCCTCATCGGTCGGCGTCCTGCCGCCGTTCAGGATACGGCGCACCACGCCGCCCATGTCGTAGCCCGCGGCCCTGGTGGCGGCGAGAATCTCGGTCGGCTCCATCTTCCCCGCCTGCGCCAGCGACCACAGCGTGGTGGTGCGGGTGCCGGTGCGGCAGTAGCCCAGAATGGGCCTGGGCAGTTCGGCCAGCGCCTTGCGGAAGGCCTCCACGTCCTCGTCACCCACCATGCCGCCCGAGATCGGGATCCAGCGGGTCTCCAGCCCCGCCTTCTTCGCCGCCTTCTCAATCTCCTCGAAATTGGGCTGATCGGCCGCCTCGCCATCGGGGCGGTTGCAGATGATCGAACGGAATCCCGCCTCGCTGATCGCCTTCACATCTTCCGGCGCGATCTGCGGCGAAACCGAGATCTCCTCGTTTATCCTGCGAATGTCCATGCGCGCGTTTCCTCCTCCTCGCATGAGTGAACAGGCCGGGAGCACGGACAGGCCCCCGGCCGCGAGCCCCTCCCCGGGCTCAGAGCTTGTTGACCGGCACCTTCAGGAAAACATCGCCCTCTTCGTCCGGCGGCGGGAACTCGCCCGCGCGCATGTTGACCTGAAGCGAGGGGATGATCAGGCGCGGCATGTCGAGCTGTGCGTCGCGCTCCTGGCGCATCCTGATGAACTCCTCCCTGGTGGTGCCGTTGCCGAAGTGGATATTGTTTTCCTTCTCTTCCTTCACCGTGGTTTCCCACATGATCTCGCGCCCGCCGGGAGCGTAATCATGGCACATGAAGAGGCGCATGTCGTCGGGCAGCGCAAGGATCTTCTGCACGCTGTCGTAGAGCTGGCCGGCATCGCCGCCGGGGAAATCGGCGCGCGCCGAGCCCATGTCGGGCATGAAGAGCGTATCGCCCACGAAGGCGGCATCGCCGATCACATGGGTCATGCAGGCGGGCGTGTGGCCGGGCGTGTGCATGGCGAAGCCCTTCATGGTGCCGATCTCGTAGGTGTCGCCATCCTCGAACAGGATGTCGAACTGGCTGCCGTCGCGCTGGAATTCGGTGCCCTCGTTGAACACCTTGCCGAACACGTCCTGCACGATGGTGATGTTCTTGCCGATCGAGATCTTGCCGCCGAGCTTTTCCTGGATGTAGGGCGCGGCGGAGAGGTGATCGGCATGCACGTGGGTTTCGATCTGCAGCACGAGATCGAGATCGTTCTCGCGGATGAAATCGATGATCCTGTCGGCGTGCTCATAGGCGGTGCGCCCGGCGGCGTAATCGAGATCGAGCACCGAATCCACAACCGCGCAGGCGTTTGAATTCGGATCCTTCACCACATAGGAGATGGTGTTGGTGTCTTCGTCGAAAAAGCCGGTCACTTCGGGCTTTATGCTCATGTCAACCGGGTAGGTCTTGTTCGTGTCTTTCATGTGGTCCTCCTCATCCGAATGTCTTGCAGCTGCGGGGGCTCAGGCGGCGCTCCGGGCCGCCAGGGCCTGTTCTCTTCGTTTCAGTATCAGGCGGGCGGTCAGGATGCCGGCCAGCATGGCGGCGATGAAGATCAGCACTTCGGCATTGAAGGTGCCGATCACCGGCAGCGCGCCGCCGGGGCAGAAGCCCGAGATGCCCCAGCCGATGCCGAAGATCACCGCGCCGCCCAGAAGGCGGGCATCGATCACCCGGCTCGCGGGCAGGTAGAAGCGATCCTCCTGCAGCGGGCGCGGGCGCGCCAGCACGAGGCGATAACCGATGAAGGTGATCCCAAGCGCCCCCGCCATCACGAAGGCGAGGCTCGGATCCCAAGTGCCGGCCACGTCGAAGAAGTTCACCACCTTTGCCGGGTTGCCCATGCCCGAGATGGCGATTCCGAGGCCGAATACAAGGCCGATGATATAAGCGGAGATCAGACGCATGGCTCACCCCCCCAGCACGTGGCGCATCACATAGACCGTGAGCGCGGTCGAGGCCATGAAGGTAAGCGTGGCCGCGATCGAGCGCTTCGAGAGCCGCGCCATGCCGCAGACGCCGTGGCCCGAGGTGCAGCCCGAGCCGATCGTCACCCCGAGGCCGACGAGAAACCCGCCGATCACCTGCCAGGGCACGCTCGCCACCGGCTGGACCGGCGGGAAACGGCCGGCGAAGAGCAGATACGCGAGCGGCGCACTGACCATGCCGAGAAGGATCATCACGCGCCAGCTCCAGTCGCGTGCACCGGAGGGAAAGATCGCCCCTGCGAGAATTCCCGTCGCGCCCATGATCCGGCCGTGAAACAGCATCAGCAGCACCGAGGCGATGCCGATGAGGGCGCCGCCGGTGAGGGCGGCATAGGGGGTGAATTCGGTAATCATCCCTGCTTCCCCCCTGCCGGACAAAGGGCCCGGGCAGGCGGGCCCGGCCTGTTTGCCGTCATGCGGCCGGGGCCTGCCATCGCCTGTTCTGCGGGTTCTGCGGGCCGCCGCGCCGTCCGCCACGGCTCCTGCGCCATCATTCCTGACATCTTCGCGTTTCCTCCGAGTAACTCCGTTCGCGCCGGCATTATATATGCAAAAAAACGAATTTGTCATGCCCTTTATGGTCGCATCCCGCCGAACGCAGGCAGACGGCACCTGTTCATGAGCATTTTCAGATTCGCGGAAGAAACGCGGGGAAAGCCCGCTCAGGCGGATTGTGCGAGCTTTTCCAGTTCGTTGCGCGCCGCAATGCGGACCACGCCCCGCCCGGCGCTGATCCAGCCGCGACTGCGGAATTCCTTCAGTTTCCGGGAAATCACCTCCCGGGCGGTGCCCAGTTCGGCCGCAAGCTGGTGATGCGTGGCATGGATGTTGCCATCGTCATCGGCCAGCCTGAGAAGCCTTTGCGAAAGCCTGACATCCACCCTGCGGAAGGCGATCTCCTCGATTACCGAACAGACTTCCACCAGCCGCCGCGAATAGGTGCCGATGACAAGATCACGAAACGGCGCACTCTCGCCCATCAGCTGATCACACAGCATGCACGGCACCACCGCAACCCGCAGCCTCGTATCGGCCACCCCCTCGGCCACACCCTCCGCAGCATTTCTGCCAAGGCTCGGCTGATAGGTGGTCGGCATCACACAGGCCTCTCCGGCAGGCACGCGGAAAAGCACCACTTTCCGGTTGCTGTCCAGAGCCTGCTGCACGCGCATCTCGCCTTCGATCAGAAGCAGCAGGCAGCCCTCTTCCTTGCCGGGGCCGAATACCTGCATTCCCGCCTCGACACGGATGACCCGCGCTCCCTGCTCGAGGCGCACGCGGTGCTCTCGGGAAAGCCGCTCAAGGGCCTGGAAATCGTCCGTCCAACTCATTTTCTGCCTCTCGGACCGGTAATTGCGCACGTTTCCAGATCCTCACAGGAGCAGATAATATGTCCCCCGGGGGGCTTCAATGCGTCATATTGGTAATTCCGCCGGCGGTCGCGACGGCCAGGTTGTTCAGCGCCGGATCAGCACCTGAAGATCGGCCACATTGGTGCCGGTGGGGCCGGTGATCAGGAGATCGCCGGCGGCCTTCAGGGCGTGGTAGCTGTCGTTTCGCGCAAGCGCGGCCTGCGGATCGACATGGGCGGCGCGGATGCGGGCCGGCGTGGCGCCATCCACAAGCCCGCCGGCGGCATCGGTGGGGCCGTCGCGCCCGTCGGTGCCGCCCGAAAGAAAGGCGTAATCGCGCCAGCCCGCCGCCTCGGCGAGGAGCGCAAGGCGCAGCGCCAGTTCCTGATTGCGCCCCCCCCTGCC
>WFVA01000039.1 GCA_015491895.1 Albidovulum sp.
CGGTTTTGCGGCGGGGCTCATGGCAAGGGATCCTCCTGCCGCAGCGATAGCCGCTTTGCGCCGCCATGGCCAGAGGCCCGCCGCCCGGAGCCTCGCTTTTCAGAAGCCATGCGTGCGCTCATCCTCCGGCAGGCTGACAACATGGCTCACCAGCCCGCCCGAAGGGTGCAGGTGATGGAGCATGTAGCCCGGCGCGCGCAGGCGAAAGCGCGAGGGCGGCGGCGCGGGGGTGAGATCAAGCGTCAGCTCCATGCCGATGCTGGGGGCGGTGCTGACGATGCTGCCCCGCCAGCCCGCATGGGTGGCCAGATGCACATGGCCGCACAGGATGCGCTCCACCCCGCCATGCTGCGAAACCAGCCGCCCCAGCGCATTGGCCCCGGCGAAGCCGTCCTCGTCGGTTTCGGGCACGCCGAGCGGCAGCGGCGGATGATGGAGATAAAGCAGCACCCGCCGCCCGCCGGCGTCCGAAAGCGCCTCGGCCAGCCAGTCAAGCCGGCTCTGGCAGAGCCGCCCGCCCGGCTTTCCTTCATCGAGGCTGTCAAGCCCAATCAGGCAGAGCGGGCCGAGATCCGTGACATGCTGGATGAATCCCTCCGCCGTGGCGGGGCAGGTTTCGGGGCCGAAATGATCGCGCAGGAGCGCGCGGCGATCGTGATTGCCGGGAACGATCCGCCAGGGCGCGGGCAGCTCCTCGAGCATGCTCCGCGCGTGGCGGGCCTCGGCGGGGGTGGCATCGTGGGTGATGTCGCCGGTGACGATCACCAGATCGGGGCGATGGGGGGCGGCACGGATATGGGCGATCACGCGGGCGAGATTTTCCGCCATCGGTGCCACGGCGCAGGTCTTCTCGCCGGGCGGCGCAATGTGCAGATCGCTGATCTGGACGATGATCATGGGCGCTGGCCTTCGGCATCGGTCGGCGCGTAATCCGCCGGATCGAGGCGCGCGGGGCGGCCGGGGAGCGAAAGCGCCGCCACCTCGCGCTCGCAGCGCGCGATCACCCGGCCCGCGCGCACCACATGCAGCCGCCGCGCCCGCAGCCGGATCGCCTCGATCGGATCGCGCGCCTGAAGATGCACGAAATCGGCGCGGTTGCCCTTGGCGATCCCGTAGCCCTCGAGCCCCATGATCCGCGCCGGATTGGAGGTGACGGCCTCGAAACACCAGGCCATGTCCTCGCGCGCGGAAAGCTGGCCCACATGCAGCCCCATATGCGCCACGTCGAGCATGTCGGCCCGCCCCAGCGAATACCAGGGATCCATCACGCAATCCTGCCCGAAGCCCACGGTGATCCCCGCCGCCTTCAGCTCCGGCACCCTCGTCTGCCCCCGGCGTTTGGGGTAGGTGTCATGGCGGCCCTGAAGCATGATGTTGATGAGCGGGTTGGGAAGCGCATGGAGCCCCGCTTCCGCCATCAGCGGGATCAGCTTCGAAACATAGTAATTGTCCATCGAATGCATGGAGGTGAGGTGGCTTCCCGCCACCCGGCCCTCGAGTCCGTGGCGAAGCGTCTCGCGCGCCAGCACCTCCACATGCCGGCTCATCGGATCGTCGCTCTCGTCGCAATGCATGTCCACCATCAGCCCGCGCTCGGCGGCGAGGCGGCAGAGCACGCGCACGCTCTCGTGCCCCTCCTCCATGGTGCGCTCGAAATGGGGAATGCCGCCCACCACATCCACCCCCATGTCAAGCGCGCGGAGAAGATTCTCCATCGCCCCCGGCGCCCGCAGCACCCCATCCTGCGGGAAGGCCACGAGCTGGAGATCGAGATATTCCGACACCTCCCGCCTTACCTCGAGAAGCGCCTCCACCCCTTTGAGCGCATCGTCGCACACATCCACATGGCTGCGGATCGCCCCGATCCCCTGGCTCACCGCCAGATCGCAATAGGAAAGCGCGCGGGCCTTGATCTCCTCCACGCTCTGAAGAGGCTTCAGCTCCCCCCAGAGCGCGATTCCCTCCAGAAGCGTGCCCGAAACATTCATCCGCGGCCGCCCCAAGGAAAGCGTCGCATCCATGTGAAAATGCGCGTCCACAAAAGGCGGGCTGACGAGATCCCCGCCCGCTTCGATCACTTCCCGCGCCGCGGCCTCGATCCCGGGCGCCACCTCCACGATCACCCCGCCCTCGCAGGCGATATCGATCCCCTGCCGCCCGTCGGGCAGGGTGGCGCCCTTCACCAGCAGATCAAGCATCCCGTTCCTCCACTGCCTTTTCCTTCATCTTGGCGCAAATACTCCGGGGGCGCGGGGGCAGCGCCCCCGCATCCGGCGCCCGCTCTTCACCGCTGCCCCTTGAACCAGGGCTTCAGCAGCGCGCGCGGATAATCGGCCCGCCGCGCCACGAATACAAGCGCCAGGATCGAAAGCACATAGGGCGCCATCAGGAATATCTGCGAAGGCACCAGAGCGCCCGCCTGGGTCTGAAGGCGCACCTGCAGCGCCTCGAACATGCCGAAGAGAAGCGCCCCCAGAAGCGCCTTTCCCGGCTGCCAGCTAGCGAAGATCACCAGCGCGATCGAGATCCAGCCCCGCCCGTTCACCATGCCGAAGAAGAAGGCATCGAATGCCGACATGGTGAGAAACGCCCCGCCAAGCGCCATCAGCGCCGATCCGGCCATCACCGCGCCGATCCTGAGCGCATATACGGAAAGCCCCTGCGCGGCCACGGCGTCGGGGTTGTCGCCCACGGCGCGGATCGCCACGCCGAGCGGCGTGCGCGCCAGTACCCACCACACCAGCGCCACCATCAGGAGCGCGAGCCAGGTGAGCGGCGTCTGCTGGAAGAGCACCGGGCCGAGGAAGGGGATATCGGAGAGAACGGGGATGTCCAGCGGCTGGAAGGGGGTGATGCGCGGCGGGCTTTTCACATCCGGCAGCGCGGTGCGGTAGATGAAGGAGGCGGCCGAGGTGGCCAGAAGCGTGATCCCGAGCCCCGAGACATGCTGCGAAAGCCCGAGCGGCACCGTCAGGAGCGCGTGCAGAAGGCCGAAGGCCGCGCCGGCAAGCGCGGCGACCAGCACGCCCCCCCAGAGCGAGGCGCCCATCCACACCGCCATCCACCCCGCCATCGCGCCGACAACGAAGATCCCCTCGATGCCGAGATTGAGCACGCCCGCGCGCTCGCACAGAAGCGCGCCCAGCACGCCGAAGATGAGGGGCGTGGCGATGCGCAGGCTCGCCGTCCAGAAGCTTTCGTTGAGGAAGATGTCGAGAAATTCCATCATGCCCGTGCTCCCTTCCCGCGCCACACCAGCCGGTAGCGGGTGAAGAAGCCCCCCACCAGCACCGAGATCAGCGAAAGCGCCACCACCAGATCGGCAAGAAAGCTCGATACCCCCATGGCGCGGCTCATGCTGTCGGTGCCGACGAAAACGCTCGCCACGAACAGCGCCGCCAGCACCACGCCAAGGGGCGAGAGCCCGGCGAGCATCGCCACCACGATGCCCGCATAGCCGAAACCGGGCGAGAGATCGGCGGTGAGGTAGCCCTTGAGCCCGGCCACCTCGCTCACCCCCGCAAGCCCCGCGAGCGCGCCCGAAACGAGCGCCACGCCCAGAAGCGTGCGGTTCACCCCGATCCCCGCATGGCGCGCGGCCGCCGCGTTCTCGCCCACCGCGCGGATGCGAAAGCCCCAGCTGCTGCGCGCCAGCAGCACATGCAGCACCAGCGCGGCCATGAGCGCGATCAGGAGCCCCGCGTGAAGCCGCATCCGATCCATAAGGCGCGGCAGCATGGCCTCGTCGAGGATCGGCTCGGATTGCGGCCAGCCAAGGCCCATCGGATCCTTCAGCGGCCCTTCGAGCATCATCTGCACGAAGATCAGGATGATGAAATTGAGAAGCAGCGAGGTTACCACCTCGTCGGCGCCAAAGCGCGTGCGCAGCACCGCGGGGCCGAGCATCCCGAGCGCCCCCGCCGCCGCGCCGGCCAGGATCACCAGCCCCATGAGGAACCACCCCGGCCCGCCGATCGCGCCCGTGCCCACCGCCACCGCCGCCATGGCGCCGAGGTAGAGCTGGCCCTCGGCGCCGATGTTCCACAGCTTCGCGCGAAAGGCGATGGCGGCGGCCAGGCCGGTGAAGATGAGCGGCGTGGCGCGGGTCAGCATTTCGGTGAAGGAAAAGACGGAGCCGAACACCCCGGTGAACATCAGCGTATAGGCCTGCCCGAGCGGCGCGCCGGCGAAGGCGAGCGGGATCGCGGCCAGCGCAAGCGCGGCGAGGGCGGCGATTACCGGGGTCAGGAGGCGCGCGGCGCGCGAAACCTTGCGGCGCGGTTCGATCGAGATCATGGGCGCGCCTCCCCGGCTGTCTGGGCCGTCAGCCCTCCGCCCCAGGCCGTTTCATCCTCGAAATGTCCGGCCATCATCAGCCCGATGCGGGCGCGGTCGCGGGTCCGGGCCTCATGGAGGCGGCCTGCGTGCATCACGAAGATGCGGTCCGAGAGCGCAAGGATCTCGTCGAGATCCTCGCTGATGAGGATCACGCCGGCGCCGCGTTCGCGCGCTTCCAGAAGCCGGCGGCCGACCTCCCCCGCCGCGCCGAAATCGAGCCCCCGCGTGGGCTGGTTGGCAAGGATCACCCTGGGCGAGAGATCGAACACGCGCGCCAGGATCAGCTTCTGGATGTTGCCGCCCGAAAGGAGCCGCGCGGGCGCCTCCACGCCGGGGCCGCGCACGTCGAAGGCGCGGCACAGGCGCTCGGCGTTTTCGCGGATTGCGCGGGTGCGCAGGAAGCCGAGGCGCTGCACATGGGGATCGTCGAGCCGCTCGATCACCAGGTTTTCCGCCACGCTCATCGCCCCCACCACGCCATCGCGGTGGCGATCCTCGGGGATGCGCCCCACCCGGGCGCGGATCATCTCCCGCGGGGATATCCTGCGCAGGGCCCGCCCCTCGAGGCGGATTTCGCCCCGCTCGGGCGCGCGCAGCCCCGAGATCAGCGCCGCCAGCGCGCTCTGGCCATTGCCCGAGACCCCGGCGATGCCGATGATCTCGCCGCCGCGGAGCGAAAGCGATACATCCTCGAGCCGGTCGCGCGCGCGCGCGCCATGAAGCGTGATGCCTTCGAGCGCCAGCACCTCCGCCCCGGGCCTTGCGGGCGGGCGCTCGGGCGGCGCGATCTCCTCGCCCATCATCATCGCCGCGATGCGGGCGCGGTCGGCGTCGGCCGTAGCCATTTCGCCCACCTTGCGGCCGTGGCGCAGCACCGCGATGCGATCGGAAAACGCCAGCACCTCATGGAGCTTGTGGGAAATGAAGATCACCGAAAGCCCCTCCGCCACCATGGCGCGCAGGCTCTGAAAGAGGCTCTCGGCCTCCTGCGGCGTCAGCACCGCGGTGGGCTCGTCGAGCACCAGCACGCGGGCATCGCGGTAAAGCGCCTTCAGGATCTCGACCCGCTGGCGCTCGCCCACGCTCATCGCGCCCACGCGCTCATCCAGCGGCGCCTTCAGCCCCGAGGCGGCCATCAGCCGCTCGACGCGCGCCCGCATGGGGGCGAGATTGCGGCGAAGGGACATGAGCGGCTCGGCGCCGAGCAGGATATTATCGAGCGCGGTGAGGTTCTCGGCCAGTGCGAAATGCTGATGCACCATGCCGATCCCCGCCTCGATCGCCGCCTGCGGCTGGCCGGGGGGGAGGGGGCGGAGTTCGCCATCGATGCGCACCAGCACCTCGCCCTCGTCGGGGATGTATTCGCCGAAAAGCATGTTC
The DNA here is from genome assembly GCA_015491895.1 of Albidovulum sp. Lineage (GTDB taxonomy): Bacteria > Pseudomonadota > Alphaproteobacteria > Rhodobacterales > Rhodobacteraceae > WFVA01. Next base: position 5,719 of record WFVA01000039.1, read on the forward strand.
ATCAGGGTCGTCTTGCCGGCGCCGTTCTCACCCAGAAGCGCCAGCACCTCGCCCTCGCGAAGCTCGAGATCGATGTGATCGGCCGCCAGCACCGGGCCGAAGCGCCTGGTGAGCCCCGAGAGCTTCAGAATGATCTTCTTTTCCATGTGATGTGCGGCCGGGGCGCGCACGCGCGGGGGCAGGGGCGGATGGCCCTCACCGGACGCGCCCGCGCACGCCCCGGCCTTTCTCCTACATGTCGGACACGGGCCGTGCGTCGTTGATGTTCACGCGAAACAGGCCGTCGAGGATCTCCTGCTCCTTATCGCGCACCATCTTCACCACGTCGGCGGGCACCAGATTCTCATCGATCACCACCGAGCCGCCGCCGTATTTCATGAAGCTGTACTGCCCGTAATCGGCCGCCTCCCAGCGCCCTTCCTTCACTGCGGCGATGGCGCGGTCGATGGTGGGCTCCATGTGCCAGATGGCGGAGGCGAGGATGGTGTTTGGGTAGTCGGCCGAGGTATCGATCACGTTGCCGATCGCCTTCACCCCGCGCTCCACGGCCGCATCCGCCACTCCGAAGCGCTCGGCATACATCACGTCGGCGCCCGCATCCATCATCGCGAAAGCCGCTTCCTTGGCCTTCGGGGGATCATACCAGCTGTCGATGAAGTTAACGAGGAACTTCACATCCGGGTTGACGGAGCGCGCGCCGTCCATGAAGGCGTTCATCAGCCGGTTCACCTCCGGGATGGCATAGCCCCCCACCATGCCGATCACGTTGGATTTGGTGGTGGCGCCGGCGATCATGCCGGTGAGGTAGCTCGGCTCGTGGATCCAGTTGTCGAACACCGAGAAATTCTTGCCCGAGGGGCCGAAGGAGGAGCCCATCAGGAAGGCGGTATCGGGATAATCCGCCGCCACCTTGCGCGCCGCGCGCTCGAGCCCGAACACCTCGCCCACGATCAGCTGCTGGCCCCCTTCGGCATATTCGCGCATGACGCGCTCGTAATCGTTGTTGGCCACGTTCTCGGACCACACATATTCGATGTCGCCCCGTTCGGCGGCTGCATTGAGCGCCTTGTGGATGCGGCTGATCCACTGCTGCTCCACCGGCAGGGTGTAGATCGCCGCCACCTTGATCTTCTCCGCCAGCGCGGCGGTGGCCCCCAGCGTCATGGCCGAAAGCGCCAGCGCGCCCGCCAGCGCGCCGAGCACGCCGCGGCGGCGCCATTTTGCAAACAGTCTCATGATCTTTCTCCCCAGTTGGTTTTGTTTGTATGGAAACAAGCCTGCGGTGATTTTATCATCCGGTCAAGATCAATCTTTGGTCAGGGCGGGGGCCGGGCGCTGCCCGCATCACGGGATCGGGAATCACGCAGAGATCCATCCGATCCCGTTGCGCTGTGGAAGAAGGGGAGAGGGCGCAGGAGGCCTTCGGGGCCTGCGCCTCCAAAAGCAGGAACAGCCCCGCCGGAGGGCGGGGCTGGCGGGATGCCTTGCCCGCTCCGCTCAGCCGTCTTCGGTGATGATCGCCTCTTCCGGCAGCCCTTCCTCGGGCAGGACGAGATTGAGCACGATGGCGATCACCGCTGCCGGCAGCAGGCCGGAATTGAGCAGGATGCGCGCCGAATCGGGCAGGAACTTCATCGCGTCCGGCACCAGATTGAGCCCGACGCCGAGCGAAAGCGAGACTGCGAAGATCAGCATGTTGCGCCGGTTCCAGTGCACGTCCGAAAGCATGTTGACGCCCGCCGCCGCCACCATGCCGAACATCACGATCACGCCCCCGCCGAGCACCGGATAGGGGATGGTGTTGACCACTGCGCCCACCTTCGGCACCAGCCCGCACAGGATCAGGAACAGCGCGCCGATGGTCACCACATGGCGGCTCATCACCCCCGTCATCGCCACGAGGCCCACGTTCTGGCTGAAGCTGGTGTTGGGCAGCCCGCCGAACACGCCGGCCACGGCCGTGCCCAGACCATCGGCGAAGGTGGCGCCGGTGATCTCCTCGTTGCTGGCCTCGCGCCCCGCGCCGCCCTTGGCGATGCCGGAAACATCCCCCACCGTCTCGATCGCGGAAACCACCGCCATCATGCACATGCCGAAGATGATCGCCCAGTTGATCTCGAAGCCGAACCTGAAGGGCTCGGGCAGGGCGAACCAGCCGGCCTTGCCGACCCCGGCGAAATTCACCACCCCGAGCATCCAGGCCACGATATAGCCCGCGATCAGCCCGATCAGCACGGCCGCCACGGAAAGGAAGCCGCGGGAGGTGAACTTGATTGCCAGCGTCACGACGATGACGATGAAGGCGAGCGCCCAGTTGCGCAAGCCGCCCCATTCGGGCTTTGACATGTGAAAATCGCCCGCTCCGCCGGCGGCGTAGAGGATGCCGACCTTGACGAGCAAGAGCCCGATCATCAGCACGATCAGCCCGGTCACGAGAGGCGGCAGGGCAAAGCGCAGCCTGCTGATGAAGAAGCCGAGGCAGAAGTGGAAGATGCCGCCGATGATGACGCCGGTGGCGAGCCCCGCCATGCCGCCGACGCCCGCACCGGCCACGGCCGGGATCATCACAGGCAGGAAGGCAAAGCTCGTGCCCTGCACCACCGGCAGGCGCGCGCCGACGGGGCCGAAGCCGATGGTCTGGAAAAGGGTGGCGACGCCGGCAAAGAGCATCGCCATCTGGATCATGTAGATCACCGTCGGGATATCGGCATTGGGCGAGCCGAAGCCGAAGCCCGCAACGCCGGCGATGATGATCGCGGGGGTGATGTTGGAGGCGAACATCGCCATCACATGCTGGATCCCGAGCGGGATCGCCACATGCAGCGGCGGCATGTAATCCGGGTCCTTGAGCTGTTCCGGGGTTCCGATGGAATTGTCCCTCATTTTGCGTTTCCTCTCTGTTGGGCATCTGTTCGCGTGTGCAAATTCTTGTTGTTGTGGTTCAGATTTCTACCATATATGGGTTTTCCAGCCAATGCTCTTCGAGATTTGGCGTGTCGCCGATGCGGTCGATCACCGCGAAGAGGGCCGGTTCGCTCAAGGGGGTGAGCACGCCGTGCCAGGTGCCGCGCAGGTAATTGACCCCCTGGCCCGGCGCGGTGAGGAAGGCGCGCGGGCGGGCGGGGCGGCCGGCGTCGTCGGGCGCCACGATCACGAGGAAGGGGGCCTCCTGCATCGGGATGAAGGCCTGGCTTCCCTCGGGGTGGCGCTCGAGCATTTCGAGGCGGTAGGGCAGCGCGCGGGCGCGGGCGCGAAACAGGCTGATGCCGGCCCGCCCGCCGGGGCCGAAATCGAGCCGCGCGAGATCGTGGAAACGCTCGCACATCCCCTGGTTGATGAGCCTGTCGGCCTTTCCGCCGGCCGCGATCACGTCGCCGAAGGGGGCGAAGGCCTCGGGCGTGAGCGGCTCGGCGCGGATCACATCGCCCCTCATGGCAGCATCAGCCCCGGATGGCGGTTGACATCCTTGTAGAGGAGATAGCGGAAGGGCTCTTCTCCGGTGGCGATGCAGGCCTGCGGGCAGAAGGCGCGCAGCCACATGAAATCGCCGGGGCCGACCTCGTGCCAGCTGCGGTTGAGCAGATAGCGCCCCGTGCCCTGAAGCACGTAGAGCCCGTGCTCCATCACATGGGTTTCGGCGAAGGGGATGCGCGCGCCGGGCAGGAGGGTGACGATATTGACGTGCATGTCATGGCGCAGGTCGTCGGGATCGTGAAAGCGGGTTGTGGCCCAGGCGCCGCCGGTGCCGGGCATGGGATCGGCCGGGGTTGCGCCGTCCGACGTGGTGAAGAAGGGGGGCGGCACCAGCCCCTTCGCCGGCTGCCATCGCTTGCGGATCCAGTGAAAGCGCAAGGGGGCGGGGCCGGCGTTGGCGATGGACCATTCGGCCATCGGCGGCACATAGGCATAAGCGCCCGGCCCAAGGCGGTGGGTACTGCCCGCGACCTTCAGCGCCATCTCGCCGGCGGCGATGAAGATCCCGGCCTCGGCGCCTGCATCGGGCTCGGGCTCGTCACTCCCGCCGCCCGGGCCCACCTCCACCGCATATTGCGCGAAGCTTTCTGCAAAGCCCGAAAGGGGGCGGGCAAGGATCCAGGCGCGGGTATCGCGCCAGCCGGGCAGCGCGCTGGTGACGATATCGCGCATCACCCCGGCCGGGATCAGCGCATAGGCGGGGGTGAAGATGGCGCCATCGGCGGCCGGATCGGCATCCGGGGCGGGCATCCCGGCGGGGGGGAAGGCGTAGCGGCGGGAATCACTCATCGGGCAAGCCCCCTCGGCAGCATGTCGGCAAGGCGATGCCAGACGATGCGCTCCACCTGGCGCTCGGCCTCGGCAAGCTCTTGCGCGCGGCTGTTGGCTAGCCGCGCCCTGAAGGCGGCGAGGATGCCCGCCTTGTCGTGATCGCGCACGGCGATGATGAAGGGGAAGCCGAATTTCTCCATGTATTCGGCGTTGAGGCGCTGGAAGGTGGCGCGCTCCTCGTCCGTCAGCGCATCGAGCCCGGCGCTGGCCTGTTCCTCGGCCGATTGCGGCGTGAGCCGCCGTGCGGCGGCGAGCTTGCCGGCGAGATCTGGGTGCGCCTTCAGCACCTCGAGGCGGCGCTCGGGGGGCGCGGCGCGAAAGGCGCGGCAGAGCGCGTTGTGCAGCCCTTCGGCGCAGTCATGCGCGGGGCCGAGCTCGAGCCCGTGCGCCGCCTCCGCCACCCAGGGCGAATGCTCGAACACGCCGCCGAAGCGCTCCACGAAATCCGCGCGGCTCATCTCGGAGGGGCGCTCGCGCGGCTCGGGCGGGTGGTGCTCGTGCCAGTGGCGGGCGATGTCGATGCGGCGGGCGAACCACACGCCCTCATGGCCCGCCGCGTGTTCGATGAAGCGCCTCAAGGCCTCGATCCGCCCCGGCCGCCCGGCAAGCCGGCAGTGGAGCCCGACCGACATCATCTTCGCTTGCCCCGCGCAGCCCTCGCGGTAGAGCGCATCGAAGCTGTCGCGCAGATAGGCGAAGAACTGATCGCCCGCGTTGAAGCCCTGGGGCGTGGCGAAGCGCATGTCGTTGGCGTCGAGCGTATAGGGGATGATCAGCTGATCGCGCCCCTTGGCGCGGCGCCAGTAGGGGAGATCATCGGCGTAGCTGTCGGCCACGTAGAGAAAGCCGCCCTCCTCGGTGGCGAGATCCACGGTGTTGACGGAGCAGCGCCCGGTGTACCAGCCGAGCGGACGCGCGCCGGTGACTTCCCGGTGCAGGCGGATCGCCTCCTCCATATGGGCGCGCTCCTCCTCGGGGGTGAAATCCTTGTATTCGATCCATTTCAGCCCGTGGCTCGCGATTTCCCAGCTGGCGCGCTGCATCGCCGCCACCTGCACCGGCGAGCGCGCCAGCGCCGTGGCGACGCCATAGGAGGTGACGGGAATTTGCGCGCTCTCGAACAGGTGCAGCAGCCGCCAGAAGCCGGCGCGCGCGCCGTATTCGTAGATCGATTCCATGTTCCAGTGGCGCTGGCCGGGCCAGGGAGCGGCGCCGACGATCTCGGAAAGGAAGGCCTCGCTCGCCGCGTCGCCGTGAAGGATGTTGTTTTCGCCGCCCTCCTCGTAATTCACCACGAACTGCACCGCGATCCGCGCCCCTCCGGGCCATTCGGGATCGGGCGGGGTTTCTCCATGGCCGAGCATGTCGCGCGGGTAGCGGTTCATCTTCATCCTCCTGTCATAGCCTGCACATCCCGGGAATACCCCGGGAAATGGCCGGGGATTTTCCGTTTTTCCCTGAAAGACCTGTTGCTGTATGCGGCGCGGCTCATGCACTATGCAAGGGGCGAAGCACAGGAGCGAGGCAAGATGAGCAAAGGCGGATTTCTGACAACCCATGTTCTCGATACCGCGCGCGGGGTTCCGGCGGCGGGGCTCAGGATCGATCTCTATCGCCTGGAGGCGGGGGAGCGGCGCGCCCTTGCCAGCATGAAAACCAACGCCGACGGGCGCACCGACAGCCCGATCCTGCCGGCCGGCCAGTTCGCCACCGGCCTCTACGAGCTCGAGTTCCACGCCGGCGACTACCTGCGCGCCCAGGGCTTCGAAGCCGCGCCGCCCCTCTTTCTCGACGTGGTGCCGATCCGTTTCGGCATCAATGACGCCAGCGCCCATTACCACGTGCCGCTTCTGCTCTCGCCCTACGGCTATTCCACCTATCGGGGCAGCTGAAGCCCCTCGGTGGCGCGCGCCAGATCGGCGCGGATGCGGGGGATGATGAACTCCATGAACAGCTTCAGCTTGGCATCGCGCAGCCGGCGGTGCGGGCAGAGGCAGGCTAGCTGCACCGGCAGGGGCGGGGTTTCCTCGGCCACCACCTCGAGGCGGCCGGCGCGCAGGTGTTCGGCGATCTCGAAAACCGGCTTCAGGATGATCCCGTGGCCGGCGAGCGCCCATTCCGTCAGCACGTCGCCGTCATCGCTTTCGAAGGGGCCGGAAATCTCGAAGGGGCGGGGGCCGTCCTGTGTCTGCAATGTCCAGCGGTGTTCGCGTGCGCCCGGGTAGCGCAGCATGAGGCAGGCATGCGCCCCCCCGGCGATCTCCTGGCCCGATTTGGGCGCGCCGTGGCGGGCGATGTAACCGGGCGCGGCCGCGAGCACGCGCGGGCAGTTCTCGATCACCCGGAGCTTCAGGGTGCTGTCTTCGAGGGGGCCGAGGTGAAAGGCGAGATCGAGCCCCTCGGCCATCAGATCGACGCTGCGGTCGGAAAGGCGCAGGCGGGGGTTCGTCGCCGGATAGCGCTCCTTGAAATCGGGGATATGCGGGGCGATGAAGCGCCGCCCGATGCCAAGCGGCGCGGCGATGAAGATGCTGCCCCGCGCCTCCTGCCCGGCGCGGGCCACCTCGGCCTCGGCCTCCTCGATCGCCTCGAGGATGCGGCCTGCGCCCCTGTAGAAGAGATGGCCGTTCTCCGTCGGTTTCAGCACCCTTGTGGTACGGTTGAAAAGCCGCACGCCGAGGTGCTTTTCAAGCTCGGCGATGCGGCTCGAGGCAACGGCGGGCGAACAGCGCTGATCGCGCGCCGCCGCCGACATGGAGCCAAGTTCGTAGACCCGCATGAACATGCGCAGCGTTTTCACATAGGACACGGATTTGCGCCTTTTGCTTGAAAGTGTTCTGTCATTAATGGAATTAACAGAAAGATCGCGAAGGGTATAGGTTCAGCGCCAGGGGCCGGGCCTTCAGGCGCGCCGGCCGGAAAAGCGGGAGCATCAGCGCATGGATATGGTGATACTGGAAGATTGGCTGGAATTCGCCCTGCGCTGGGTGCATGTGATCACCGCCATCGCCTGGATCGGCTCCTCCTTCTATTTCATCGCCCTCGATCTCGGCCTGCGCAAGTCCAACGACCGGCGCCAGAAGGTGCATGGCGAGGAATGGCAGGTGCACGGGGGCGGCTTCTATCACATCCAGAAATATCTGGTCGCCCCGGGGCGGCTGCCGCCGGATCTTGTCTGGTTCAAGTGGGAGAGCTATTCCACCTGGCTCTCGGGCTTCGCCATGCTGATTCTCGTCTATTACATGGGGGCGGAGCTTTACCTGATCGATCCCGGGGTGCTGGATATCCCCGTCTGGGCCGGGGTGGCGATCTCGCTCGCCTCGCTCGCCTTCGGCTGGATCGCCTATGATCTGATCTGCCGCTCCCCCTTCGGGCGCGACAACACCCGCCTGATGATCGGCCTCTACGTGATCCTCGTGGCCATGGCCTGGGGCTATGCGCAGGTGTTCTCGGGGCGCGCCGCGCTCCTGCACCTCGGCGCCTTCACCGCCACCATCATGACGGCCAACGTCTTCTTCATCATCATCCCCAACCAGAAGATCGTGGTGGCCGATCTCATAGCCGGCCGCACCCCGGACGCGAAATACGGCATCATCGCCAAGCAGCGCTCCACCCATAACAACTACCTCACGCTGCCGGTGATTTTCCTCATGCTTTCAAATCACTACCCGCTGGCCTTCGCCTCCCCCTACAACTGGGTGATCGCCAGCCTCGTGTTCCTGATGGGGGTGACGATCCGCCACTTCTTCAACACCATGCACGCGCGCAGGGGCAAACCCTGGTGGACATGGGGGCTGACGGCGGCGCTCTTCGCCCTGATCGTCTGGCTTTCCGCCATTCCCGCGCCCGAGGCGGCGGAAGATGGCGAGGCCGATTCGGCGCTGCAGGGGGCGCCCGCCCGCTTTGCCGCGGCCGAGGGTTTCGAGGAAGTGGCCGATATCGTCATGGGCCGCTGCTCCATGTGCCACGCGGAGGAGCCCGGCTGGGAGGGCATCCGGGTGGCGCCGAGGGGCGTGGTGCTCGACACGCCCGAAGCGATCGCCCGCCATGCCCGCCAGATCTACATCCAGGCCGGGGTCACGAACGCCATGCCGCCGGCCAATCTCTCCTTCATGGAGCCAGAAGAGCGCGCCGCGATCCGGGCCTGGTTCCGCGCCGCCGAAGAGGGCTGAAGGCCCCCTCTATCCGCTGCCCGGCCACGCACACGCGCCCGAAGCGCGGCCGCTTCCGCGCTTCCGCGATCCCCTTGCCGCTCATGCGCATCGGAAAGGGCGAAGCCCCCGGTTCGCGGACAAAGCGCACCTTCCGCAGCGGGCAGGAGCGCAGGATCGCCCCGGCCCTTCGATGCCGATCCCGCTTCCATCCCGCCCGGCCCCCTTCATCTTGGGGCAAATACTCCCGGGGTGAATTGCCCCGCACAGCGGGGCAAGAGGGGCGGGCAGCCCCTGCATCCCCGGGCCCTGGCAGCCACGGCAAACGGAAATCGGAAAGGCTGCGCATGGCGAACGCACGCCGTCCCGCCAGCCCGCTTCCGCGCCCTTTATTCCTCTCCGGCGATGAACAGGATCTCGCCTGCGGCCTCCATTTCCCGGATCGCGGCGATCACCGCATTCATCGCCGCCTCGCCATCCTTCTGCTTCACGCTGCCCAGCTCGGAAATTTCCTCGCGCAGCTGATCCGCCATGCGCTTGGACATGTTCTCGAGGATGAATTCCGCCTGCGCCTCGAGCCCGGACTGCATCGCCGCGGCAAGCGCCGTCACAAGCTCGGCGGGATCGAGAACACGGGTGATCTTCGGCACATCTCGCGGATCGATCCGCTCGGGGATGTTGGCGAATGTGAAGATCGCCTTCTTCACCTGCGCGGCAAAGGCCGGATCCTCGCTTTCGAGCCCCTCGAGCACCTCGTCGCGCCGGTTGGCGGGTGAGAAATTGAGGATCGCGCCCACGCGCTCCACCGGCCCCTCCTCGAAGATGCTTGTGGGCCGGCTGTCGAGCCGGGCCACGAGCGCCTGCCCGATCCGCTCCACCGCCTCGGGGCTGACGGCGCCCGTCATCGACATCGCATAGGCGATGCGCCGCGCCTTCTCGCCGGGCAGGAGGCCGAGGATCTCGGCCGCCTTCGAAACATTGATCTTGGTGAGCAGAACGGCCCCCACCTCGATGCTTTCGCTCTCGATCAGCGGCAGGAGCGCGCCCGCCTCGATGCCGGCGATCCTCTCCCAGGGATCCCCGCCCCCCTTCACCCCCGCCTCGCGGCGCAGCCGGGCGATGGCGCTCTCGCTCACCTTCCCCGAGAGCGCGTCGAGCGCGCCCTGCAGGCCGCCCGGGAAGGCAAGCCCGATCGCTTCAAGCTCCGCGATGAATTCGCTCACCACCGCCTCCACGGTGGCCCTGTCCACAAGGCGCATGCTGCCGAGCTGGCGGATCAGCTCCTGCTGCTGCTCCTCGGGCAGGCCGGTGAGCGAAAGATCCGCGCCCGCATCGATCAGCAGCCGCACGATGATCGCCGCCTTCTGCCGCCTGCTGAGGCCCGCCGGCGGATGAGCGCCTGTTTCCGGCATGCCCGGATCGCCCGTTGCCTGCATCTCTCCCGAGGCGGGAAGGGAAAGCGCCGTATCCATGCATCTGCTCCCCTGTGGTGGATTCGCTCCCCGCACAGTCGCAGCGAATGGTTAAGGGCAGGCTTACGCGCGCCTTGTCAGCGCATTTCGGAGGCGGCGCTCACGTTTCGCCGAATACCCGGCGGAAGATCGTGTCCACGTGTTTGGTGTGATAGCCGAGATCGAATTTCTCCTCGATCTCCTCGGGCGTGAGCACCGCCGTCACCTCCGGGTCGGAGAGAAGCTCCTCCTTGAAATCCTTGCCCTCTTCCCACACCTTCATCGCGTTGCGCTGCACCAGGCGATAGGCATCCTCGCGGCTCACCCCGGCCTGCGTCAGCGCCAGCAGCACCCGCTGGCTCATCACCAGCCCGCGGAATCTGTCCATGTTGGCGCGCATGTTCTCGGGGTAGATCACCAGCTTGTCGATCAGGCCGGTGAGGCGGGCGAGCGCGAAATCGAGCGTGATCGTGGTATCGGGGCCGATCACCCGCTCCACGGAGGAATGCGAGATGTCGCGCTCATGCCAGAGCGCCACGTTTTCCATCGCCGGGATCACGCTCATGCGCACGAGGCGGGCAAGCCCGGTGAGGTTCTCGCTCAGCACCGGGTTGCGCTTGTGGGGCATGGCCGAAGAGCCCTTCTGCCCCTTGGAGAAGAATTCCTCCGCTTCCAGCACCTCGGTGCGCTGCATGTGGCGGATCTCGATGGCGATGTTCTCGATCGAGCTGGCGATCACGCCCAGCGTGGCGAAGAACATCGCATGGCGATCGCGCGGGATCACCTGGGTGGAGATCGGCTCGGGCCTCAGCCCGAGCTTCTCGCACACATGCGCCTCAACCTTCGGGTCGATATTGGCGAATGTGCCCACGGCGCCCGAAATCGCGCAGGTGGCCACCTCCTCGCGCGCGGCGACGAGCCGCTTCAGCCCGCGCTCCATCTCGGCGTGGAAACGCGCAAAAGTGAGCCCCATGGTGGTGGGCTCGGCATGGATGCCGTGGCTGCGCCCGATCCTGACCGTATCCTTGTGCTCGAAGGCGCGCCGCCTGAGCGCCGCCAGAAGCTCTTTCATGTCCTCGATCAGAAGATCGGCGGCGCGCACCAGCTGGATGTTGAAGGCGGTGTCGAGCACGTCCGAGCTGGTCATCCCCTGATGCACGAAACGCGCCTCCTCGCTGCCGATGATCTCGGCGAGATGGGTGAGGAAGGCGATCACGTCATGCTTCGTGATGGCCTCGATCTCGTCGATCCTGGCCACGTCGAAGGTGGCATCCTTCGCCTTCCACACCGCTTCGGCATTCTCGCGCGGGATCACCCCGAGATCGGCCTGCGCATCGCAGGCATGGGCCTCGATCTCGTACCAGATGCGGAATTTCTCCTCCGGGCTCCAGATCTTCACCATCTCGGGGCGGGAATAGCGGGGGATCATCGGCGTGCCTTTCGCTGTTGCATCGCGTTTCGCGCCGCTGATAGCGCGCCCGGGCCGGGGCGGCAAGGCGGCAGAAGGCAGGGGCGCCGTTATGGCGCAACATCCGGCCCCGGAGCGCGCGCCTCTCATCATTGGTCCGCACATATCCCCGCCGGTGGCATCCCGCATCAGCCGCCGGGGCGAAGGGGCGGGATCGCGAACGGGCTTGCCACGGGGCGCGCGCTGGGGCAAAACGGCGGCAAGCAGCAATCCGGCAGGTTCCTTGGAGGAGACAGCACATGGCAACCACGACCCGCACCCCCGTATTGACAGATCTTCTCGGCGCCCGTGAAGGCGCGGCGCTGCGCCTCAGGCAGGCCGTGCTCGTGGTGCTTGGCGTCGCGGCGCTGGCGATCGCGGCCAAGATCAAGGTGCCGATGTGGCCAAGCCCGGTGCCGATCACGCTCGGCACCTTCGCGGTGCTGACGATCGGCGCCGCCTATGGCGCCCGCCTCGGGCTGGTGACGATCCTCGCCTACATGGCGATCGGCGCGCTCGGGTTTGACGTGTTCGCCAATTCCTCGGCCGAAAACAGCGGCCTTGCCTACATGCTGGGCGGCACCGGCGGCTATCTTCTCGGCTTCGTGCTGGCCACGGGCTTCCTCGGCTTTGCGGCGCGCCGGGGCTGGGATCGCTCGGTGGTGAAGATGGCGCTGGCGATGCTGGTGGGCAATGCGCTGATCTACGTGCCGGGGCTCTTGTGGCTGCATCAGTTCACCACCGGCTGGGCGCAGACGCTCCAGTGGGGATTCACGCCCTATCTGATCGGCGACGCGATCAAGCTCGCGCTGGCGGCGCTCCTCTTCCCGGCGATCTGGAAGCTGGTGGGCAAGGCGCGCGGCTGACGGCACGCCCGCCATTGTGCAACCGGCATTGTGCAAAAGAGAGAAGGCGCAAGCGGGGCTTGCGCCTTCTCTGCTTCCGACGGGGATATTTGCAGACCAGTGATGAGGGCAGGGCGGGCGTGCCCGGCGGCTCGGCTGGCGGCGCGGATGATTGCCTAGAGCCGGGGCGCCCGGAGCGGTGGCCCGGAACGGCGGCTCGGGCGGCGCCTCAGAACGGCCAGAACACCATGATCGCCGGAATGCTCACCGCCACCACCAGTATTTCGAGCGGCAGGCCCATGCGCCAGTAATCGGAGAAGCTGTAGCCGCCGGGGCCCATGATGAGGGTGTTGTTCTTGTGGCCGATCGGCGTGAGGAAGGCGCAGGAGGCGGCGACCGCCACCGCCATCAGGAAGGGATCGGGATTGACGCCGAGCCTCTGGGCCATCTCGATGCCCACCGGCGCGGCGACGATCGTCGTGGCGGTGTTGTTGAGCACGTCCGAAAGGGTCATGGTGACGAGCATCAGCACGGTCAGAATCGCCCAGGGCGGCAGGCCGGCGGTGAGGCTGATGAGCGCGCCGGCGATGAGCTCCGTGCCGCCCGAGGTTTCGAGCGCCGCGCCGAGCGGGATCATCGAGCCCAGCAGCACCACCACGGGCCATTCGATATGGGTGTAGAGCTCCGAGAGCGGCATGATCTTCGCCAGCACGTAGCCCACCACCACGAGGCCGAGCGCGACGGGGAGGTAGATCAGCCCGAAACTCGCCGCCGCCACCGCCGCGGCGAAGGCGCCGATGGCGAACCAGACCTTTTCATTGACCGTCACCGCCAGGCCGCGATCGGCGAGCGGCAGCACGCCGAGCCAGTCGATCACGTCGTTCACCTGTTCCTTGGGGATCAGCAGGAGGAGGATGTCGCCCGGGCGCAGAGGGGTCTTGCGCAGCTGTCTGGTGATGCGCCGGCCCTGGCGCGAGATGCCCATCAGCACCGTTCGCTTGCGCCAGCCAAGCCCCACCGCCATGGCCGATCTGCCGTTGAGGCGGGAATCTTCCGTCACCACCGCCTCGACCAGCGCGAGCCCCTCGCCGGTTGCCTTTGCCGCCTCCTGACGCTTTTCATCGGCGAAATCGAGGGAAAGGGCGGTGCGGAATTCATCGAGCGCGTCGGGCGTGGCCTCGAGCACGATCACGTCGCCCGCCTTGAGCGGCGTGTTGCGCTGGGTGCCGTAGCGCCGCTTGCCCTCGCGGATGAGGCCGAGGATAGCCACATCGGCCTTCTCCGCCGCCTCGTGGAGATCGCCGAGCCTCTTGCCGATCAGCTTCGAGCCCTCGGGCACGGTAAGCTCGGCGATATACTGGGCGATGTCGGCCATCGGATCGGCGGTGGTATCGTCGTCGCGTCTGGGGATCAGCCGCCAGCCGATGGTGGCGACGAAGAGGAGGCCGGCAAGCGCGGTGATGCCGCCCACGGGGGTGAAATCGAACATGCGGAAAGGCTCGCCCAGCGTCTGTTCGCGAATGCTGGCGATGATGATGTTGGGGGGCGTGCCGATCAGGGTGGCCATGCCGCCGAGGATGGTGGCGAAACTCAGCGCCATCAGCGAATAGCGCGGCGAGCGGCCGGCCTTGCGCGCCGTCTGGATATCGACGGGCATCAGGAGGGCGAGCGCGGCGACGTTGTTCATGAAGGCGCTGAGGATGGCGCCGATGCCGCCCATGAGCGCGATATGGGCGGCGAGGCTGCGACTGCTGTCCACCAGCGTGCGGGTGATGAGGTGGACCGCGCCCGAGCGCACCAGCCCGGCGGAGACGACGAGCACAAGCGCCACGATGATGGTGGCGGGGTGGCCGAAGCCGTCGAAGGCGTGTTTGGCGGGGACGACCCCGAGCACCACCGCCACCAGAAGCGCCGTGAAGGCGACGAGATCGTATCGGAAGCGGCCCCACAGGAGGAGGGCGAAGACGGCACCGAAAAGCGAGAACAGGATGATCTGATCATTGGTCATGGGGCGCTTTCTAGCGTGAAGGATGGGCCACGTCACCCTCGGTTTTCGCGCGCGGGCGGCAAGGCGCGGGGGCGCTGCCCCCGCACCCCCGGAGTATTTCGGCCAAGGCGAAGGATCAGAGGGGGGAGGGGGGTGTGGCCTGGCGCTTCAGCATGGCTTCGCGCCAGGTGATGAAGCTGACGGCGGCGAGGATCAGGCTGCCGCCGGCGATCACCCAGCCATCCACCGGCTCGGCGAAGAACAGCGCGCCGAGCGCCGTGGCCCAGACAAGCTGCAGGAAGGTGACGGGCTGGGTGACGGTGATCGGGGCGGCGCGGAAGGCGAGGGTCATGGTGAAATGGCCGGCGGTGGCGAAGACGGCAACGAGGAACAGGAGGGCGATCTGGCCCATGTTCGGGGGCACCCATTGCGCGAGCGCGAAGGGGGCGAGCGCCAGGGGCACGGTGAGCGAGAGCGCCGCCACCACCACCGCGGGGCTGACCTGCCCCGACATGCGCTTGGCGATGAGGTAGGAGGCGGCGAAGAGCATGGCCGTGCCGAGCATGGCGATGTGGCCGGGCGAGATTTCGCGAAAGCCCGGACGCAGGATGAGGAGCGCGCCCATGAAGGCGGCGGCGATGGCGAGGAGGCGGCGCAGCGCCAGACGTTCGCCGAGGAAGAGCGCCGCGCCGAGGGTGACCCAGACCGGCGAGAGGTAGTTCATCGCGGTGACTTCGGCGATCGGGATCTGCGTCATGGCGTAGAACCACAGGATCACGCCGAGCCCGTGGACGAGCCCGCGCAGGGCGAAGAGGGAGAGCGCGCGGCGATCGAGCCTTGTGCGCCTGAGCGCGGGGATCATCGGCAGCAGGAAGACCAGCCCGAGCAGATAGCGCAGGAAGGCGCTTTCGGCTGCGGGCAGGGCGCCGCCGAGGAGCTTCACGAGCGCGGTGACGGCGACGAAATTGAGCCCCGTCAGCACCATCCAGAGGATGCCGGCGGTGGTGCTGCGGGGGGAGGGGAGGGCGGCCCGAGTTTCCATGCCGCCAGATGACAGCGCCGGGGCGCGCTTGGCAAGGTGCAATCGCCTGCCGGCGCGCGGCAGCGGCTTCAGGCCATGACGATTGCCCTTTCCCCGCTGTTCAGGGTGGCGTCGATGCGGCTTTTCTCCATCAGGCAGAAGGCAGTGGAGAGGCCGTCGGCCACGGC
>WFVA01000040.1 GCA_015491895.1 Albidovulum sp.
CTTGCGCACCATCCCCCCCGAAATCGCCACCTCGACCCCCGGCGCATCCGAAAGAATCGCCGCGATCTTCAGGTTGTTCGTCACCACCATCAGCCGGTCATGACGAATCAGCTCATGCGCCACGGCTTCCGTTGTGGTGCCGATGTTGAGGATGAGGGAGGAATTGTCGGGGATGAGGCGCGCCGCCACGCGGGCGATTCGCGCCTTGCCTTCGGCGGCGAGGCTGCGGCGCTGCTGCCAGGCGAGATTGACCGTATGAGAAGGGAAAACCGCCCCCCCATGCACCCGATGGAGCTTCTCCATCTCGCACAACTCGTTGAGATCCTTGCGAATTGTCTGGGGGGTAACATTGAAGCGCGCCGCCAGCCCCTCCACGTCCACCCGCCCCTCACGGCGCGCGATTTCCAGAATATCGATCTGACGCGGCGGCAGCATCATCATCCATCTCACCATTTATCTTCATATATGCTTCGGTTTATTTCGCTTTTTTCTGGAAGAGCAAGCTTGATTTTCGTTTTTTTTCATAATCACATCCCTTTTACGGAGACTGCGACAAATTGAATCAATATTTCGCATCCGTAACAGGGAGGTCAAAATGAAGAAGATACTTATGGCGTCAGCGGCCACGCTGGCGTTCAGTCTGTCCGGCATCCCGGGCTTTGCCGGGATCGAGGAAGCAAAGAAGTGGATCGACGAGGAATTCCAGCCCTCGGCGCTCAGCAAGGAAGAACAGCTGAAGGAAATGCAGTGGTTCATCGATGCCGCGAAGCCTTTCGCCGGCATGGAGATCAACGTGCTGAGCGAAACCATCCCCACCCATGCCTATGAGAGCAAGGTGCTCGCCAAGGCCTTCGAGGAGATCACCGGGATCAAGGTCAATCACCAGCTCCTGGGCGAAGGCGAGGTGGTGCAGGCAGTGCAGACCCAGATGCAGACGGGGCGCAACCTCTATGACGGCTATATCAATGACAGCGATCTGATCGGCACCCATTCGCGCCTGCAACTGGCCTACAACCTGACCGACATGATGGCCGGCGACTGGGCCGATGTGACCAATCCGGGGCTCGACATCGAGGATTTCATCGGCATTTCCTTCACCACCGGCCCCGATGGCAAGATCTGGCAGCTGCCCGATCAGCAATTCGCCAACCTCTACTGGTTCCGCAAGGACTGGTTCGATCGCCCCGATCTGAAGGAGCGCTTCAAGGCCAGATACGGCTACGAGCTGGGCGTGCCGGTGAACTGGTCGGCCTATGAGGACATCGCCGAATTCTTCTCCGAAGACGTGAAGGAAATCGATGGCGTGCGGGTCTATGGCCACATGGATTACGGCAAGCGCGCGCCCGATCTCGGCTGGCGGATGACGGATGCCTGGCTTTCCATGGCCGGCGCCGGCGACAAGGGCCTGCCCAACGGCCGCCCGGTGGATGAATGGGGCATCCGCATGGAGGAAGGCTCCTGCAACCCGGCCGGCGCGTCGGTTTCGCGCGGGGGGGCGGCCAATGGCCCGGCAGCGGTTTACGCCATCCGCAAATGGGATGAATGGCTGCGCAAATACGCGCCTCCGGGTGCGGCGGATTACGATTTCTATCAGTCTCTTCCGGCGCTGAGCCAGGGCAACGTGGCCCAGCAGATCTTCTGGTACACCGCCTTCACCGCCGACATGGTGAAGCCCAGATCCGAGGGCAACAATACCGTGGACGAAGAGGGCATGCCGCTTTGGCGCATGGCCCCGAGCCCGCACGGCCCCTACTGGGAAGAGGGCCAGAAGCTGGGCTATCAGGATGCCGGCTCCTGGACATTCCTGAAATCCACGCCGATGGATCGCGCCAAGGCGGCCTGGCTCTATGCCCAGTTCGTCACCTCGAAAACCGTGGACGTGAAGAAGAGCCATGTGGGCCTCACCTTCATCCGCGATACCACGGTGCGCCACGAAAGCTTCACCGAACGCGCGCCGAAGCTGGGGGGGCTGGTGGAATTCTACCGCTCGCCCGATCGCGTGCTCTGGACACCCACCGGCGTCAACGTGCCCGATTATCCCAAGCTCGCCCAGCTGTGGTGGCAGAACATCGGCAACGTGAACTCGGGCGCCATGACCCCGCAGGAGGCGATGGATCGCCTCGCCGAGGAAATGGATGACGTGATGGCCCGGATGCAGCGCGCCGACGAGGCCGCCAATACCTATGGCGGCTGCGGCCCGCGCCTCAACGATCCGGTGGATCCGCAGGTCTGGCTTGACAAGCCCGGCGCGCCCAAGCCCAGGCTCGCCAACGAGAAGCCGCAGGGCGAAACCATCGCCTATGAGGATCTGATCGCCCGCTGGCAGCAGTAAGCTCACGGAAGAAAGGGGGCAGCGCGGGCGCATCGGCCCGGGCTGCCCCGCCTCGCGAAAGCCGTCAGCCAAAAGCCGGCACCGAACCGAAGGGCAACAGGATCACATGACGCTCGAACTGAAACAGATCGCCAGGACGGTGGGCGCCGAAGTCTGGATCCATCCCACCGATCTGGTGCTGGAGCCCGGTCGCTTCAACATCCTGCTCGGCACCACGCTTGCGGGCAAGACCACGCTGATGACCCTGATGGCCGGGCTCGAGAAGCCCAGCCGGGGCCGCATCTTCTTCAATGGCCGCGACGTGACCGGCGAGAAGGTGCAGAAGCGCAATGTTTCGATGGTCTATCAGCAGTTCATCAACTACCCGAATTTCACCGTTTTCGAGAATATCGCCTCGCCGCTCAGGGTGGCGCGCCTGCCCGAGGCCGAAATCCGCGCCCGCGTGGGCCGCATCGCCGAGCTTCTGCGCATCACCCCCATGCTCGATCGCCTGCCGGGCGAGCTTTCGGGCGGCCAGCAGCAGCGCTGCGCCATGGCCCGCGCGCTGGTGAAGGACAGCGATCTGATCCTGCTCGACGAACCGCTCGCCAATCTTGATTTCAAGCTGCGCGAGGAATTGCGCGAGGAGCTGCCGCGCCTGTTTGCCGAGCGTGACCGGGTGATCGTCTATGCCACCACCGAGCCCACCGAGGCCCTCCTGCTCGGCGGCCATACCGCCACCATGCACGAAGGCCGCGTGAGCGATTTCGGCCCCACTGAGCGGGTCTATCGCCAGCCGAAGGATCTGATCACGGCCCGGGTCTTCTCCGAGCCACCGCTGAATACCGCGCCGATCAGGATCGGCAACGGCGAATGCGATTTCGCAGGAAGCGTCCGCTGGCCCGCCCCGGAGGCGCTTGGCGATGGTGAATACACCCTCGGCCTCAGGCCTCATCACATCTCTCCCATTCGCAAGGACGAGGCCGATGTGGCCATCGAAAGCACCATTAAGGTGGCGGAGATCGCCGGCTCGGAAAGCATCGTTCATTTCATAGCCTTCGGCGAACACTGGATTTCGCAGGAGCATGGCGTTCATCCCTTCGATCCCGGCCAGCGCACCGTGATGCACGCCGACATGCGCCGCGCCTTCTATTTCCATTCCGACGGCCGCCTCGCCCTTGCCCCGGCCAGCACGGCGGGCGGCGAACCGGAAGCAAGGGAGATCGCGTGATGGCCAGGATCACCCTTGAAAATCTGCGCCACAGCTACAGCGCCTCCCCCTCGGGAGCAGAGGACTGGGCGCTGAAGGAAATCAACCTCGAATGGCAGGACGGCGGCGCCTATGCCCTGCTCGGCCCCTCGGGCTGCGGCAAGACGACCCTGCTCAACATCATCTCCGGGCTGTTGCGCCCCAGCGCGGGGCGGGTGCTGTTCGATGGCGAGGATGTTACCCCCCTGCCGCCCGAAAAGCGCCAGATCGCGCAGGTGTTCCAGTTCCCCGTCGTCTATGACACGATGAGCGTGTTCGACAATCTCGCCTTCCCGCTGCGCAATCGCGGCGTGGCAGAGGATGCTGTGCAGGCCCGGGTGCGCGAGATCGCCGAGATGACGGATCTCGCCGCCATGCTCGATCAGCGCGCCGCGGGGCTCACGGCCGACGGCAAGCAGAAGATCTCGCTCGGGCGGGGGCTCGTGCGCGAAGACGTGAACGCGATCCTGTTTGACGAGCCGCTCACCGTGATCGATCCGCATCTGAAATTCCAGCTTCGCTCCAAGCTCAAGGAGCTGCACCACCGCGTGCCGAAAACCATGATCTACGTGACACACGATCAGACCGAGGCCCTCACCTTCGCCGATCAGGTGGTGGTGATGAACATGGGCGAGGTGGTGCAGACGGGCACGCCCGAGGAGCTTTTCGAGCGCCCCCGTCATACCTTCGTCGGCCATTTCATCGGCTCGCCCGGCATGAACGTGATCCCCTGCACGGTGGAGGGGGGCCGGGCGCTGGTAGAGGGCACCGCCTTCGAGACCGCCAACCCGCTCCCGCCCGGCACACCCGAAGGGGTGTTCGAGATCGGCATCCGCCCTGAATTCCTGCGGCTTGCCGAAAGCGGCGTGCCCGCCACGCTCAACAGCGTCGCCGATGCGGGGCGCTTCCGCATCGCCGATGTCACATGCCTTGGCCACCGCCTCAAGCTCCTGGTGCCCGAGGGGCGGGAGATCCCCGCCACGGATCTGCGGCTTGCGTTCGATCCGGCCCATACCTGGCTCTATCGCGATGGCTGGCTTGCCGGCCGGGAGGAAACCCCATGAACAAGACCGTGAACCAGAAGGCCTGGCTCTTCGTGCTGCCGGTGCTGGTGCTGGTGGCCTTCAATGCCATCATCCCGCTGATGACGGTTGTCAACTATTCGGTGCAGGAAACCTTCGGCAACAACGTGTTCTTCTGGTCGGGGCTCAGATGGTTCGAGGATATCCTGCGCTCGGAGCGCTTTCACGCCTCGCTCACACGCCAGGCGATTTTCACCGGCTCGATCCTCCTGATCGAGGTGCCGCTCGGGGTGCTGATCGCGCTTGCCATGCCGCGCAAGGGGATATGGGTCTCCGTCTGCCTGGTGCTCATGGCGATGCCGCTCCTCATCCCGTGGAACGTGGTCGGCGCCATGTGGAACATCTTCGCGCTCCCCAATATCGGCCTCCTCGGCAAGGCGCTCAATGCCATGGGTTTCGATTACAACTACACCCGCCAGGTGGGCGATGCGTGGTTCACCCTGATCCTGATGGACGTGTGGCACTGGACATCCCTCGTAGTGCTTCTGGCCTATGCCGGGCTGGTTTCGATCCCCGATGCCTATTACCAGGCGGCGAAGATCGACGGCGCCAGCCGCTGGGCCATCTTCCGCTACATCCAGCTGCCGAAGATGAAGCGGGTGCTCACCATCGCCATCCTGCTGCGCTTCATGGACAGCTTCAACATCTACACCGAGCCCGTGGTGCTGACGGGCGGCGGCCCCGGCAATGCCACCACGCTCCTTTCCATCGATCTGGTGAAGATCGCGCTCGGGCAGTTCGATCTGGGGCCGGCAGCGGCGATGTCGCTTATCTACTTCCTGATCATCCTGCTCCTGAGCTGGATCTTCTACACCGTGATGACGCGAAACGAGGAGGGCTGAAGATGCGCGCGAAATGGCTGGTGCCCACGCTCTATATCCTTTTCCTCATGCTGCCGATCTACTGGCTGGTTTCGATGTCGTTCAAGACGACGAACGAGATCCTCGGCAATTTCACCCTCTGGCCGCAGAACCCGACTCTTGAAAATTACCGCGTGATCTTCACCGATCCCAGCTGGTACATGGGCTATGTGAATTCGATCAGCTACGTGACGCTGAACACGATCATATCCGTGTCCGCCGCGCTGCCGGCTGCCTATGCCTTCTCGCGCTACCGCTTCCTCGGCGACAAGCACCTCTTCTTCTGGCTGCTGACGAACCGCATGGCGCCGGCGGCGGTGTTTGCGCTGCCGTTCTTCCAGCTCTATTCGGCCGTAGGGCTGTTTGACACCCATATCGCCGTGGCGCTTGCCCACACTCTCTTCAACGTGCCGCTGGCGGTGTGGATCCTCGAGGGCTTCATGTCGGGCGTGCCGAGGCAGCTTGACGAAACCGCCTATATCGACGGCTATTCCTTCCCCCGTTTCTTCATCCGCATCTTCATCCCCACCATCAAGGCCGGGGTGGGCGTGGCGGCCTTCTTCTGCTTCATGTTCTCCTGGGTGGAACTGCTGCTCGCCAAAACCCTTACCGCCGTCGCCGCCAAGCCCATCGCCGCCACGATGACGAAAACCGCCTCGAGCTCGGGCTACGAGCTCGGCCTGCTGGCGGCCGCCGGCACGCTCACCATCATCCCCGGCGCGATCGTGATCTGGTTCGTGCGCAACTACATCGCCAAGGGCTTTGCCCTCGGGCGCGTCTGAAGGAGGCCCTGAAATGGACCCTGTGATCTTCTCCTACGAATGGTGGACGGAGCCTCTCGGCACCTGGATGGCCTGGACGCGCGCCACCATCGCCTTCTTCCTCTTCATCGCCGCCTCGATCGCCAGCATGGGGGTGTGGGAATATTTCCGCCCCGGCGGCGATCCCCGCCACGGCATTCTCGGCATCGAGACCACCCGCGGCGATCGCCTCTTCATCAGCCTTCTCGGCAGCGCCTATATCTACCTCGCCTGGCTCTGGGCCTTCGGCTCGCCGATCTGGTGGCCGAGCCTGATCGCCGCCGGCTGGGCGGTGTTCGTGTTTCGTTATGTGTGATGTTTTGCTCTGCGCGGGAAGATCAATGGCGGCCCCTGAAGGACTCGAACCCTCAACCTGCGGATTAGAAGTCCGCCGCTCTATCCAGTTGAGCTAAGGGGCCGCATTCCTGCCCAGTAGCGCGGGCAGGTGGCGAATGGCAAGCCTTCAGTGGGTCCAGACGATGCGGCGATCGGGGGCGAAATTCTCACCATAGCCGCGCGGGCGGATGTTGAGCTTGCGCGGCTCCTCCTTCAGCACCACCGCATCCAGGCCATGCTCGCGCGCATATTCCAGCGCCGCTTCCTTCGTGGCAAAGCGCAGCTTCACCTGCGAACGGGTATCGCGGGTGCTTGTCCAGCCCATCAGCGGATCGATCTCGGGGGGTGCCTTGGGCTCCATCTCGAGGATCCATTCCTTCGTCCGGGCCATGCCCGATTGCATCGCATTGCGGGCCGGGCGGTATATACGCGCGCGCATCAGGGCCTCCTCTTTTCTCGCTGCCACCTTATCGCGAAAATCCGCCCGCCCTGCAAGCCAAACCCGCAGGGCCCGCGCCGCATCCGGCCTCACCGAATCCGCCCGCCCCGGTTCCACCACCATGCCCTACCCCCTCGGGCACAAACAGCTTTCCCGGCACCGAAGCACCGGGAAAGCCATCCTGAAACACAGGGAGAGAGTAAGGAAGTAGAGTGTGGTTGCCGGCCTCACGCGAGGGAGCGAGGGGTGGGGTGGGTGGTGCGCCCGGCCGGCAACCGATACTGCTGCTTGCAAGGCAACAATACGATCTGTCCGCCCGCATGGCAACGAAAAAAACGCGCTAAAGTTGTATCAATTTTATCAATTTTCTTCTTAGAGCGTTAACCCCCTCCCCCTGAAACCACCTATCCCTCTGAAATACAACAAGAAACAAGAATTCCGATCACAAGGGCTTGCAGAAGAACAAAAACAGATCAAATCTGATGCGACTCGAAGGAAAACCGATGAAAGAGAGCATTCTCACCCGAACGGAAGGCAATAGCCCCCCCCGCGCCAAGCTCGAGGGGGGCAGGAAATTCGTGCTGCACAGCGATTTCGAGCCCGCCGGCGATCAGCCCGCGGCGATCTCCGAGCTGGTGCAGGGGCTCACCACCGGCGAGCGCGATCAGGTGCTGCTCGGCGCCACCGGCACCGGCAAGACCTTCACCATGGCGCGGATCATCGAGGCCACCCAGCGCCCGGCCATCATCCTCGCTCCCAACAAGACCCTCGCCGCCCAGCTTTACGGCGAGTTCAAGAGCTTCTTCCCCGAGAACGCGGTGGAATATTTCGTCAGCTTCTACGATTACTACCAGCCCGAAGCCTATGTGCCGCGCACCGATACCTTCATCGAGAAGGAATCGCAGATCAACGAACAGATCGACAGGATGCGCCACGCCGCCACCCGCGCGCTTCTCGAACGTGACGACGTGATCATCGTCGCCTCCGTTTCCTGCATCTACGGCATCGGCAGCCCCGAAACCTACACCGCCATGACCCAGGATCTGGAGGTCGGCCGGGAATACGACCAGCGCGAGATCATGGCCGGGCTCATCGCCCAGCAGTATCAGAGGAACGACAACGCCTTCCAGCGCGGCACCTTCCGCGTGCGCGGCGACAGCCTCGAGATCTGGCCGAGCCACCTCGAGGATCGCGGCTGGCGGCTTTCCTTCTTCGGCGAGGAGCTTGAGCGGATCGACGAATTCGACACCCTGACAGGCGAGCGCACGGCGAAGCTCGAAAAGGTGCGCGTCTATGCCAATTCGCATTACGTCACCCCGCGCCCCACGCTTGTCCAGGCGATCCAGGAGATCAGGAAGGAGCTTGCCGAGCGGCTGGCCCATTTCGAGCGCGAGGGCAAGCTTCTCGAGGCCCAGCGGCTCGAGCAGCGCACGCGATTCGATCTCGAGATGCTCGAGGCCACCGGCCATTGCAACGGCATCGAAAACTATTCACGCTACCTTACCGGCCGCGCCCCGGGCGAGCCGCCACCCACGCTTTTCGAATACATCCCCGATCACGCGATCGTATTCGCCGATGAAAGCCATGTGACGATCCCCCAGATCGGCGGCATGTATCGCGGCGATTTCAAGCGCAAGTTCACCCTGGCCGAGCACGGCTTCCGCCTGCCTTCGTGCATGGACAACCGCCCGCTCAAGTTCGAGGAATGGGATGCGATGCGCCCGCAATCGGTGTTCGTCTCCGCCACGCCCGGCCCCTGGGAGCTCGAGCGCACCGGCGGCGTGTTCACCGAGCAGGTGATCCGCCCCACCGGGCTCGTCGATCCCGAGGTGGAAATCCGCCCGGTGGAGATGCAGGTGGACGATCTTCTCGAAGAGGTGCGCCGCACGGCCGAAAAGGGCTATCGCACGCTTGTCACCACGCTCACCAAGCGCATGGCCGAGGATCTCACCGAATACATGCACGAGCAGGGCATCCGGGTGCGCTACATGCACAGCGATATCGATACCATCGAGCGCATCGAGATCCTGCGCGATCTGCGCCTCGGCGCCTTCGATGTGCTGATCGGCATCAACCTGCTGCGCGAGGGGCTCGACATCCCCGAATGCGGGCTCGTGGCGATTCTCGATGCCGACAAGGAGGGCTTCCTGCGCTCGGAAACCTCGCTGATCCAAACGATCGGGCGCGCCGCGCGCAATGCCGAAGGCAGGGTCATCATGTATGCCGACCGCATCACCGGCAGCATGGAGCGCGCCATCGCCGAAACCAACCGCCGCCGCGCCCGCCAGCTTGCCTACAACGAAGAGCACGGCATCACACCCGAAACCATCAGGAAGAACGTGGACGACGTGCTCTCGGGCCTCTACGAGGGCGATGCGGACATGGCCCGCGTCACCGCGAAAGTGGAAAAGCCGCTGATCGGCGCCAATCTCGCCGCCCATATCGAGGGGCTGAAGGCCGAGATGCTGAAGGCGGCCGAGAACCTCGAATTCGAGGAAGCCGCCCGCCTGCGCGACGAGATCCGCCGCCTCGAGGCCGTGGAGCTTGCGGTGGCCGAGAATCCACTCGCGCGCCAGTCGGCGGTGGAGGCGGCAGTGGAGGAAGCCCACCGCGCCGAGGGCCGCTCGCAGGCCGGGCGCGCGGGCACCAAGGTCAGGAAGGGCAAGGTGCAGAGGAAGGCGCGGTTCTGATCGTCAGGGCGCGCCGGCTCTCAGCGATAGACCTGCTCTTCCCCCGGAAATGCCCGCGCTTTCACCTCCTGGGCATATTGCGCGACAGCCTTCTCGATCTCTGCCCCCAGATCGCCGTAGCGCTTGACGAATTTCGGCGTCCAAGGGGAAAGGCCGAGCATGTCTTCAAGCACGAGGATCTGGCCGTCGCATTCGGCGCTTGCGCCGATGCCGATGGTGGGGATCGGGATCTGGCCCGTGATCCGCGCCGCAAGCGGCTCGACCATCCCTTCGAGCACCACCGCGAAGGCGCCCGCCTCGGCCACCACGCGAGCATCTTCCTCATGAGCGGGCCAGCTTTCCTCGTCGCGCCCCTGGGTCCTGAAGCCACCCATCACATGGCTCGATTGCGGGGTGAGGCCGATATGGGCCATCACCGGGATGCCCCGCTCGGTGAGAAAGCGGATGGTTTCGCCCATGCGCGCGCCGCCCTCGAGCTTCACCGCGCCACAGCCGGTTTCCTTCATCACCCGCGCGGCATTCCTGAAGGCGATGGCAGGGCTTTCCTCGTAGGAGCCGAAGGGCATATCCACCACGATCAGCGCTCGTTTCGTGCCGCGCACCACGGCCTTGCCGTGTATTATCATCAGATCGAGCGGCACGCCCACGGTGCTTTCCATCCCGTGCATCACCATGCCGAGGCTGTCGCCCACGAGGATGAAATCGGCGTGCCTGTCCACGATCGCGGCGGTATGGGCATGATAGGAGGTGAGCGAGACGATCGGCTCGCCCCCCTTGCGCACTCTTATCTGGGGCGCGGTGATGCGGCGGATCGGTGCTTCGGTGCTCATGGCGATACAACCCTTTGATCGATGAGGAGAATGCCGCCGAACTCAGCGGAGAGAAGGATGGCGGCGGGGGCTTCAAGCGCGCCTTCGAGCGGCGCGAGGCTTTCGGGGTGAACGATATCGAGCCCGCGCAGGGCGGCGCGCGGCTCGGCTTCGATCATGGCGCGGATCGCGGCTTCGAGCGCCTCGATCGTGGTGCCTTCGCGCGCCATTTCCTCCGCCCTGGCCAGTGCCCTGTTCAGCACCGGCGCCGCCGCGCGATCCTCGGGCGAAAGGCGCACGTTGCGCGAGGAAAGGGCCAAGCCATCCGCATCGCGCACCGTCGCCACGCCCACGATCTCCACATCCATGAACAGATCGCGCACCATGCGCCGGATCACCTGCAACTGCTGGTAATCCTTCTCGCCGAACAGCGCGTAATCGGGGCGGATGATGTTGAAGAACTTGGTGACGACGGTCGTCACCCCCCGGAAATGGCCGGGGCGCACCTGCCCGTGCAGGATATTGGCAAGGCGCGTGGTCTCGACGATGGTTTCATCGCCCTCGGGGTAGATCTCGCCCACATCGGGCAGGAAGGCCGCATCCACACCCGCAGCGCGCAGCATGGCGAGATCGCGCTCCGCATCACGCGGGTATTTCGCCAGATCCTCGGGATCCCCGAATTGCGCAGGGTTGACGAAGATCCACACCACCACCCGATCCCCGAGCGCACGCGCCCGCTCCACCAGCGCCATGTGGCCGGCATGCAGATAGCCCATGGTCGGCACGAGCGCGATGCTTTCGCCACCTTCACGCCAGGCATCGCTCAGAGCACGGATGCAATCCTTCGTATGGCAGATTTTCATGCGCGTTTCCGTCTTGTTGCCGGCGCTTCAATATCCCGGTTGCTGCAATGCAGCAAGAGGGCTGATGCGTGAGGTGTCGTTTTTGGCCCGCAAGCGTCGGAGCGCGTTTGACGCCGGCCGGCCCTTTCCGGCATCAAGGAGGCAGGCATTCCCGGGGAGGATCGGCAATGAAAACGCATGTTCGGGCACTGGTTGTGGGGGGCGGCGCGGTCGGCACCTCGATCGCCTATCATCTGGCGCGCGCGGGCTGGGAAGATGTGATCCTCTTGGAGCGCGACGAGCTCACCGCCGGCTCCACATGGCACGCGGCGGGGCTTCTGCCCTATTTCAACATGTCCTACGCCACGACCCATATCCATGACTACTCCATCAGGTTCTACAAGACGCTCGAAGCGGAAACCGGACTCGATGCCGGCTTCTCGGTGGTCGGCAATCTGCGCATGGCGCAGAGCCGCGAGCGGATGGATGAATTCATGCTTTACGCCACCACCGCCGAAACCTGCGGCGTGCCCTATGAATGGCTCTCGCCGAAGGAAATCCGTGAGCGCTGGCCGCTGGTGCGCACCGAGGATCTGGTGGGCGCGCTCTATCACCCGACGGACGGCTACATAAACCCCGCCGATGTGACCATGGCCATGGCGAAGGGCGCGCGCCAGCGCGGCGTGCAGATCCTGCGCCGCATGCAGGTGGACAGCTACGAGTGGACGGGCAGCGAATGGATCGTGCGCGGCCATGTGATGGGCGAGAAGGGCGGCAATCTGGTGCCCACCGAAGAAACCTTCGAGATCCGCGCCGAGCATGTGGTGACGGCCACCGGCAATCACGCCCAGCGCACCGCGCGGCTTCTCGGCATCAGGAGCCCGGCGATCCCCGTGGAGCATCAGTATATCGTAACCGAGCCCGATCCGGCGCTGGTGGAATGGCGCGGGGCGGGCAATCCCGAGCATCCGGTGCTGCGCGATGCGGATGCGAAATGGTATGTGCGCGAGGAGCGCGGCGGCTGGATCCTCGGCCCCTACGAGAAGGGCGCGCCGGCGCACTTCCTCTACGGCGTGCCCGACAACTTCCGCGCCGATCTCTTCCCGCTCGATCTGGAGCGGATCGAGGCGGAATACATGTCCTTCATCCACCGCATCCCCTCCTCGGAAACGGTGGGCCTCAAGGACGATTTCAACGGCCCCATCTGCTACACCCCCGATGGCAATCCGCTGATCGGCCCGGCCCCGGGGCTTCGCAACATGTGGCTCGCCGAGGGCTTCAGCTTCGGCATCACGGCGGCGGGCGGCGCGGGCCATTATCTCGCCCAGCTGATGGTGGAGGGCGAGGCCGAGATCGACACGGCCAGCCTCGATCCCAAACGTTTCGGCAGCTGGATCACCACCGAATATTCGGCGCGCAAGAACGAGGAGGCCTATGAGCATGTCTATATCCTCCACCACCCCGACGAGGAGCGCCCCGCCTGCCGCCCGCTGCGCACCGCCCCCGCCTACGATCGCCAGAAGGCGCTTGGCGCGCAGTTCGGACAGGTCAACGGCTGGGAGCGGCCCAATTACTACGCCGAACCGGGCTTTGACGATGCGGCGGCCCGCAGTTTCCGCCGCGGCGGCTGGTGGAAATACGCCGAGGCCGAGGCGCGCGCCATCCGCGAGGGCGTGGGGCTGATCGACGCCACGGCATTCGCAAAGCATGTGGTGAAGGGGCCGGGCGCGACCGCCTTCCTCGACTGGTTCACCACCAACCGGCTGCCAAAGGTGGGGCGCATCAACCTCACCTACGCCCTCACCCCCGCCGGCACCACCCGCAGCGAATACACGATCCTGCGCAGGGGCGAGGATGAATATTACCTCATCTCCGCCGGCGCCTGGCAGGATTACGATGCCGATTACCTGAGGAAGGCGGCCGAGGACAGGGCAGGGGATTTCGGCTATATCGAGATTCAGGATGTCACCACGCAATGGGGCGTTTTCGCCATTGCCGGGCCGAAATCGCGCGACGTTCTGCGCGAGGTGATCCGCGATGCAGAGCCCGAAACCGCCCTTTCCAACAAGCGCTTTCCCTGGCTTTCGGCGCAGGATATCGAGCTGGGCATGTGCCCCGTGCGCGCCATTCGCGTAGCCTATACGGGGGAGCTTGGCTGGGAGCTGCACCACCCGATCGAGATGCAGAACTACCTCTGGGATCTTCTGATGGAGGCGGGGAAAAAGCATGGGCTGAAACCCGTTGGCGCGCGCGCGCAGAACTGGCTGCGCCAGGAAAAGAGCTACCGCGCTTTCGGCACCGAGCTTGGCCGCGATGCCACCCCGCTCGAGGCCGGGCTCGATCGCTTCATCGATCTTGAAAAGGATTTCCTCGGCAAGGCGGCGATGCTCGGCCACGGCATCCGCAGCAGATGCGTCACTCTCCATGTGAACGGCCCCGAAGATGCCGATCCCTGGGGCCGCGAGGCGCTCTATCACGGTGATGAAATGGTGGGGCGGCTCACCTCCGGGGGCTACAGCGTGGTGGCGGGCAGGAGCATCGCCATGGGCTATGTGCGCCCCGATCTCGCGGAGCCCGGCAGGAAGCTGAAGGTCAAGATGTTCGATCGGTTGTGGGAGGCGGAAGTGATGCCCGACAGCCCCCATGATCCGCAAAACATCCGCATCCGCGCCGATGGCTGACCGCGGGCAGGAACTTTCCTGCCTCCGGCAGGGGTATTTGCAGACCAGTGATGAGAGCCCGGAGGATCAGGCCCAGGGGCCGTGCTGATCCTGCGCACCATCGATGCGGGCAAAGCCGTGCTGGCCGAAGAAATCGCGCTGCGCCTGGATCAGGTTGGCGGTGCCTCGGCCCTGACGCAGGCTTTCGAAAGCGGCGAGCGCCGCGCCAAGCGCAGGGACAGGCAGTTCCTGCAGCATGGCGGAAGAGACAACCCTTCTAAGCGCGCCGCGCCCATCGGCAAGGCGGGCGGCGAGGGCGGGGGCAAAGATCAGCTGGCCATGGGGCAGGCCTTCATGGGCGGCGGCGGCGATCTCGTCCAGCAGCCCGGAGCGGATGATGCAGCCGGCGCGCCAGATCTTTGCGATCACCTCGAGATCGAGATCCCAGTCATGAGCCTCGCTGCCCGCGCGCATCAGTGAAAACCCCTGCCCATGGGCGATGATGCGCCCCGCCAGCAGGGCCTTTTCCATGTCGGCCTCGAGGAGCGCGGGCGCGAAATCCTTCTGTGGCGAATAGATCTCTTCGCCTGTCTTGCGCGCCGCCTTCATGGCCGACCACACCCGCGCATCCACCGCCGCCTCGATGGCGGAAGGCGCTTCGCCGAGATTCAGCGCCTCGATCACCGTCCAGCGGCCGGTGCCCTTCTGGCCGGCGCTGTCGTCGATCACATCGACGATCCATTCCCCCGTTTCGGGATCGCGGGTCTGCAGGATCTTCGCGGTGATCTCGATCAGATAGGATTGCAGCGGGCCCTCGTTCCAGGCCTCGAAAAGCCTGCCGATCGCATTGGCCGGGCGTTTCTCGCCATCGCGCAGGATGCCGTAGATCTCGGCGATCATCTGCATGTCGGCATATTCGATGCCGTTATGCACGGTTTTCACGAAATGCCCGGCGCCATCGGGCCCCACCAGAGCCGCGCAGGGCTCGCCGTTGAACCGCGCGGCGATGGCCTCGATCACATCGCGGACGGCATCCCAGGCGCGCTTCGGTCCGCCGGCCATGATCGAGGGGCCGTGGCGCGCGCCTTCCGCTCCGCCAGAAACCCCCATGCCGATCAGATCGATGCCCCTTTCGGCCAGGGCGCGGGCGCGGCGGCGGGTATCGTGATAATCGGCATTGCCCGCATCGATGATGATGTCGCCCTTCTCCAGATACGGCAGGAGTGCCTCTATCTGCTGATCCACCGCCTTCCCGGCCTTGATCATCAGGATGATGGCGCGGGGTTTTTCAAGCGCCGAAACAAGGCTTCCGATATCCTCGCACGGCACGAGATTGGCCGCCAGATCCCCGGCCTGTTCCATCAGGGCATGGATCCGCCCGGGCGAGCGGTTGTTGACGGCAACGCGAAAGCCCTTCTCGGCGATGTTGAGCGCCAGATTGGCCCCCATCACCCCAAGGCCGATCAGCCCGATCCGCGCCAAGCGCTCTTTTCCAGCCATGCCATGCCCTCCAAAGCCTGTGAGAAACTTAAGGGTATTCTGACCCCATGCAAGCCCGGTCCGGGCATTGTCGCACAACAGCCTGCGGATATTCCATCACTGGCCCGGAAAATATCCCCGCCGAAGGCGGGAAATTCCTGCTCCGGCCTTGCCGCGTGCCCGAAGTCAGACGCCGAGGCACCAGCGCATCACCGCCTTTTGCGCATGCAGGCGGTTTTCTGCCTCGTCGAAGATCACCGAACGGGGGCCGTCCATCACGGCGCTTGTCACCTCTTCTTCACGATGGGCGGGCAGGCAATGCATGAAGAGCGCATCGGGTTTGGCCCTTTCCATGAGCGCTTCATTCACCTGATAGGGCTTCAGGAGGTTGTGGCGGCGCTGGCGGGTGGACTGGCTGTCATGCATCGAAACCCAGGTATCGGTGACGACAAGATCCGCCCCCTCCACGGCCTTCCCTGCCTCGCGCTCGATCTCGACTTTCGCGCCCTTCGCGCGCGCCAGCTCGATGAATTCCGCCTCCGGGTCAAGCTCGGCCGGGCCGGTGAAGGTGAAATCGAAGCCGAACTGCCCGGCCCCGTGCAGGAAGGAGGCGCAGACGTTGTTGCCATCGCCGCACCACACCACCTTCTTCCCCCGGATCGGGCCGCGATGCTCCTCATAGGTCATCACATCGGCCATGATCTGGCAGGGGTGGGTGCGGTTGGTGAGGCCGTTGATGACCGGCACGTCGGAATATTCCGCAAGCTCGAGCAGGATCGCTTCCTCGAAGGTGCGGATCATGATCATGTCCACATAGCGCGAGAGCACGCGGGCGGTATCGGCGATGCTCTCGCCATGGCCGAGCTGCAGATCGGCGCCCGAAAGCACCATGGTTTCGCCGCCCATCTGGCGCACCCCGAGATCGAAGCTCACGCGCGTTCGGGTGGAGGGCTTTTCGAAGATCAGCGCCACCATCCGCCCCGCGAGGGGCTGTTCGTCGTCCGGCGCGCCGCGCGTGCGCCCCGCGCGGGCCTGTTTCATCCGCCTGCCCTCTTCGATCATGGATCTGAGATCGGCGGCGTCCGTCTTGTGGATATCGAGGAAATGATTCATGCCTTCAGCCCTTCGGAAATTTCGCTCGCCGCCCGGTCAAGCCGCTTCACGGCCTCGGCGATCTCTTCTTCACTGATGGTGAGCGGCGGCAGCAGGCGCACCACGTTATCCGCGGCCGGCACCGTCAGCACCTCCTCGGCGTAGCCCGCTTCCACCACATCCGTATTTGGCACGCGGCAGACGAGCCCCAGCATCAGCCCCTGCCCGCGCACCCCCTCGAACACCTCCGGGTGCGCATCCACAAGCCCCTCGAGCTTCTGGCGCAGGAGCCCCGCCTTGCGGTTCACGCCCGCGAGGAATTCGGGATCGGCGACGATCTCCATCACCCGGTTGGCGATGGCGCAGGCCAGCGGGTTGCCGCCATAGGTGGAGCCATGCGTGCCCGGCCCCATGGCCGCCGCGGCTTCCTCGGTGGCCAGCACCGCGCCGATGGGAAAGCCGCCGCCGATGCCCTTGGCCACCATCATGATGTCGGGCGCGATCCCGGCCCATTCATGGGCGAAAAGGCGGCCCGTGCGGCCCATGCCGCATTGCACCTCGTCAAGGATGAGGAGCGCGCCGGCGCCATCGCAAAGCGCGCGCATCTCGCGCAGGGCTTCGTCCGAAAGCGGGCGGATGCCGCCCTCGCCCTGCACCGGCTCGGCGATCACTGCCGCCACATCCGGCCCCATCGCGGCCTTGAGCGCCCCGATATCGCCGAACGGCACCTGGGTGAAGCCGGGGAGAAGGGGCGCAAATCCCCCCGCCAGCTTCTCGCTCCCGGCCGCGGCGATGGCCGCCGAGGAGCGCCCGTGGAAGGAGCCTTCGAAGGCGATGATGCGGGTGCGATCGTGTTCGCCCTTCTCGTGGAAGTGGCGGCGCGCCATCTTCACCGCCAGTTCGCAGGCCTCGGTGCCGGAATTGGTGAAGAAGGCGGTATCGGCGAAGGTCGCCTCCACCAGCCGCCGGGCAAGCTCCTCCTGCTCGGGGATGGTATAGAGGTTGGACACATGCCAAAGCGACGCTCCCTGCTCGGCCAGCCGATCCACCAGCGCCGGGTGGGAATGGCCCAGCGCCATCACCCCGATGCCAGCGGCGAGATCGAGAAATCGGCGTCCGTCGGCCTCGACCAGCCAGCTGCCTTCGCCCTTCACGAAGGAAAGCGGTGCGCGGTTGTAGGTGGGCAGAACGGGAGCGATCATGGGATGTTCCTCGGGGTCAGGGCCCGTTTGGTGCCAAAGCGGCGCGGGCGTGTCAATGTCAGGGAAGAGAGAAAATGCGCGATCGGCGCGCGGGATCAGACGGCGCAGGCGCCGGGCGCTTTCAGCGTCGGCGTCGGGGAGTGGTGATATGGGCGCATCCGATCATGCGGGCTTCATAGGCGCCGGCGCGCCATTTGTGAAGCCCGAAATCCGCCCGCCTTGCCGGTGCGGCGCAAAAGCCCCATGATGGCGCGAAACGGCGACGGGGGATGCATGCTCGAAGTTCAGGATCTGAAGCGCCTCCATATCGGCCCCGTCAGCCTTGCGGTGCCTGATGGCGAGGCGCTGGCGATCACCGGCCCGTCGGGCGCGGGGAAATCGGTGCTGCTGCGCGCCATTGCCGATCTTGATCCGAACGAAGGCCATGCACGCACCCAATCGGTGGCGCGCGAGGCGGTGCCCGCGCCCATATGGCGGCGCCATCTGGGCTACCTTCCGGCGGAAAGCGGCTGGTGGAGCGAGCACGTCCGCGAGCACTTCAGGCACCCGGAGGAAACCCGCGCCCGCTTGCCCGAAATCCTGATGCCGGAAGCGGCGATGGATTGGGAGGTGGCGCGCCTCTCCACCGGCGAGCGCCACCGGCTGGCGCTCCTGCGCGCGCTCGAGATCGGCCCCGAGGCGCTGATGCTCGACGAACCCACCTCCATGCTGGATCGAAAGACGGAAGCCGCGGTGGAGGCGCTGCTCGCGCGCGAGATGGCCGGCGGGCTCTCGCTTCTGATCGTCACCCATGACGCCGATCAGCCCGCACGCCTCGGCGCGCCCGTGCTTTGGCTCGAGGGCGGCCGGCTTGCCCCGGCAGGCGAAAGCGAGGTGACGCGCGCATGAACACCGGCTACATCACCCTCAGCTACTGGGATCTGGCGATCGCCTCGGTTTTCCTGCTGCTGAACGGCGCCATCTCCATCGCCCTGCACCTCGGCCTCGAACGCCGCCTTGCCATCTCCGCCCTGCGCATGATGGTGCAGCTCACGCTGGTGGGGCTGCTGCTCAAGGCCCTCTTTTCCATCGCCTCGCCCTGGCTGACGCTGCTTGTCGTCTGTGCCATGCTGCTGTTTGCCGGGCGCGAGATCCTTGCGCGCCAGGAAAACCGCCTCGCCGGCCTCTGGGGTTACGCCATCGGCACCGGCACCATGACATTCGCCGGCACGATGGTGATCCTCACCGCCCTTCTTGTGCTGCTTGAGCCAAGGCCCTGGTGGGCGCCGCGCTACGCCCTGCCTCTCTTCGGCATGATCCTCGGCAACACGATGAACGGCATCAGCCTTGCGCTCGATACCCTGCACCGCACCATCCTGCGCGAACGCCGCGCGATCGAGGCGCAGCTGCTGCTCGGCGCCACCCGATGGCAGGCCGCCCGCCCCTTCCTGCGCGCCAGCCTGCGCACCGGCTTCATGCCGATCGTCAATGCCATGGCGGCAACCGGGGTGGTTTCGCTCCCCGGCATGATGACGGGCCAGATCCTTTCGGGCGTCGATCCGCAGGAGGCGGTGAAATACCAGATCATGATCATGTTCCTGATCGCCGGCAGCACCGGGCTTGGCGTGCTTCTGGCCACGCTCGGCTCCTTCCTGCGCCTCACCGACGAACGCCACCGCCTGCGCCCCGAGCGCCTGCGCTCTGCGGCACCGGACAGATGAGGCGCGCCCATTCGCCGCCGCTCGCCGGCTGGCGCGCCCCCGCCCCCGCGCTCACCCTTGTATCCCGCGCGCATGTGACTAGAATAAGGCTAACGGAATTCACGGCCCGCCCTCCCCCGCGCGGGCCATTTCAAATCAAGGAAACAGCATGTCCTGGACCGAAGAGCGCGTCGAAATCCTGAAGAAGATGTGGGCCGAGGGGCAGTCCGCCAGCCAGATCGCGAAGGAGCTTGGCGGCGTCACCCGCAACGCGGTGATCGGCAAGGTGCACCGCCTCGGCCTCTCGAACCGCGCCAGCGGTGCAACCACGGCAAAGAGCACGGGCGAAAAGCCCAGGGCAAAGCCTGCGAAGGCAAAGGCTGCGGCAAAGGCCGAAAAGCCGAAAACGGCGGAGAAGGCAGCCCAGCCCGAGCCGGTAGCCCGCCCGGCCACCGGCACGGGCGCGAACCGGCGGCAGATCATCCCGGCCGGCCAGCCCCTGCCGCCCCAGCCCTCGGCCAATGAAATCAGCCCCGAGGCGCTCGCCAATGTGCGCGAAGTGGAGAAGAAGGCGCGCAAGCTCTCCCTCATGGAGCTTACCGAGCGCACCTGCAAATGGCCGATCGGCGATCCGGCCACGGAGGAATTCTGGTTCTGCGGCCTGCCCTCCAAGCCCGGCAAGCCCTATTGCGAGGCGCATGTGGAGGTTGCCTTCCAGCCGATGTCGGCCCGGCGCGACCGCAGGCGCTGATTCACCCGCTTCATTGGGGCAGGGCACATGCGGGGCCATCCGCCCCGCTGGCTTCCCTCAGCGGCCGAGCAGATCGAGGATCCCCTTCTTCGCCTCCTCCTCGAGCTTGCGCTTCACGGCATCCTCGGTGGAAATCTCCTCCTCAGGGGCCACGCCGAGCTCCCGGCGCACCGCATCCTCGACCCCTTCCCCCTCCGTACGATCAATCCCGAGCTTCTGCGTCACCGCATCGCGCACGGCTTCGTCAACCCTGTCCTTCAGTTCCTCCTTGTCCACCCCGGCCCTCTCGGCGGCGATGGCCGCGAGATCGGGGCGGAAGCTCGGATCGGCCCAGGGGCCCTTGATGATGATCGGCACGGCGATCCCCCCGGTGCCATCGGCCTTGGCAAGCGCCACCGGCTCCACCCGGTAATCGATGGTTTTCGCCCCGATATCGACGCGCCCCTTGCCCTTTGCCGTGGCCAGCGGTGCCTTGAAGAGAAGATCATCGTTCTGAAGCACGCCATCGCGGATCACGAAGCTCGCGGTGATGGCGTCATAGATCGTCTTCTTGCCCTCGCCGCGATAGGAGGTATCGAAATGGCGCAGCATCCCGACGAGATCGAGCCCGAGGATCTCGCCATCGGCCAGGCTGAGCGCCCCCTCGCCCTTCAGGCTGCGCATGATCGCCGCCATTGAATTGCCGACGCCAAGGAACTTGATGCTGAAATCCCCGGTGCCGATCAGCCGCTCGTAATCGGCCATGTCGCGCAGGAGGGGCTGGAGCGCCGCATCCGCAACCGCGAGATCGCCGCCCACCGAAAGGCCGCCGCGCCCGTTCACCACGAACTGGCCGGCAACGGATCCGCCATAGGCGCTGACCTCCCTGAAGGCCAGCACCGCGCGGGCGCGATCGAGCGTGAAGCCGAGGCGGGCGCGATCGATATTCGCGCCGGCGAGCTTCAGCCCGCCGAGATCCAGCGAAAGATCGGCATCGAGAAGCGAAAGCGGACTCACATCGATCGGATCGCTGGGCCAGGGCTCCTGCGCCGTGCTATCGCCTGGCTCAGCCGCCCCTCCCCCGGCCTTTTCCTCGCCGCCGCCGGTGAGGGCGGAGAGATCGAGAAGCGGGCTTGCGAGGCTTCCCGTGAGCCGCGGCCGCTTGCCGCCCAGCGCAAGCTCGAGATCACCGCTCAACTTGTTTTGGTCAAGCGTGATCTCGGCACCCTTCAGCACAACGCGCCCGCCGCCTTCGCCGCTGTAGGCAACCCGCCCCTTGAGCGCGGCCTTGCGGCCGAGCCCCTCGGGGATATCGGGCGCGGCCATGCCAAGGGCCGCAAAGAGGGCCGGCAGCCGGGCAAGATCGCCGTCAACCGCCCCCTCGGCGAGAAGCGGCGCAAAGCCGGCCTCGCCATCGAAAAGGAGCCTGTTCCCGGCCACGGAAAGATCGGCCGCCAGCGGCACGCTGCCGCCTTCGATAAAGCGATCAAAGCGCCCGATCTCCAGCTTCGCTTCCAGGGGCTGGCCCTCTGCGAGGGCCTTCATGTCAATACTGGCGGGGCCGGTGAAATCGGGGATGCGCAGGGTGGCATCCATGCCCGCCAGATCCATGCGGCTGCCGGCGCGGTGATCGATCCAGGCCAGTGCCCCTTCGCGAATGATGGCCCGCTCGAGGCTGAAGGGCGGCACCCCGCTGCCGGCTTCGCCGCCGCTGCCATTGCCAGCGCCGCCATTGCCATTCGCCCCGCCCGCGCCCGCCGGTGCCGCGAATTCCCAGTTGCCCTGCCCGTTCGCGGCCCTTTCAAGCCGTATCCGTGGGCGGAGCAGTTCGATCTTGCGGATCTTGACCTCGCCCGAGAGGAGCGCCACCGGATTGACGCCCACGAGAAGCCCCTCGGCCTTCAGCATCGGCGCATCTGCGGCCCAACCGGCATTGGCGATCTCGATCCCCTCGAGCCGCACTCCGAGCATGGGCCAGACCATCGGGCCGATCTCGCCGGTGATCTTCAGCTCCCGCCCCGTGGCCTCCTGAAATTTCTGCCCCACATAGGCCGCGATCCTCTGATCCGGGATCAGCAGCAAGCCGGCCACCGCCAGCATTGCCAGGATCACGATCACGCCGACTGCCCGCAAGATCCACCGCATGATATACCTCTGTTTTTATACACCCACTCAAGGCACAGATAAGAAGGCGGCCGCCCGAGGGCAACCGCCTTGCGCTTCCTGTGCCAGTGCGGATCAGAAGCGTTTGGTAAATCCGAAGGAAATGCTGAACTGATGCATGTTCAGCTTCACGGTGCCTGGCGTGGGGCCTCCGGGTGTCGTCTCGGCGCCGGAAACGGTGCTCTCGGGCACGTAATTCACCGCGAAATCGAAGCTCGATCCGCTATCGAGCTTCCAGGAGCCGCCGAGCGCAAGGTGGTGCTCCACGATGCCGGGAGCGATGATGTTGAGGGTCACATCCTCCGGGCCGACAGGATTGCTCGCATGGGCATAGCCCGCCCGCCATGTCATCCGATCGCTCGCCTTCCACTCCACCGCGAGCTTCACCACATCCACATCATCCCAGCCAAAGCCCGCGCCCCCCGGCGCGCCGAGCGCCCCGGCATTGCCGGCATTGCCGATCGCGGGCACGTCGGAATAAAAGATCTTCTGGTAATCGAGCATGATGGTGGTATCGGGATTGGCCTTCCAGGCGATCCCGGCGGTTATGGATGCGGGGATGTCGAAAGCGCCGCCGTCCTCGAAAAGCCCGGCGTATTTGTCGAATTTCGACAT
The DNA here is from genome assembly GCA_015491895.1 of Albidovulum sp. Lineage (GTDB taxonomy): Bacteria > Pseudomonadota > Alphaproteobacteria > Rhodobacterales > Rhodobacteraceae > WFVA01. Next base: position 23,039 of record WFVA01000040.1, read on the forward strand.
CTGCATCTTCGTCTGCCCCGCCAGCCCGAAGCGCAGCCGCTCGCTCGCCTGCCACTGCAGCCCGGCCTTCACCCCGCCGCCGTATGACCAGTCATACCCGTTGTTGGTGAGCGCCGCCGGATTGCTCGAAATCCCCGCAAACGCCCCAAGCCCCTGCGCAGAGAAGCGCTGGGCCACGAGCGTGGGCGAAATGCCGATGGTGAAATCCCCCATTTCCTTCGCATAGGTCACGGCGAAGAAGATCTGCATCAGATCCACCCCGGCCTTGCCGGAGCAATAGACGGATCCACAGCCGGCAAGGCCCGTGGGGTAGCTCGTGTTCATGCCCCCATTGCCGTAGATGGTGAAATTCAGTGCCGCACCGCCGTCAAGGCGCGTGTTGTAGGCGAAATTGGGCACGATGAAGAGGTTGTTGTTGCTCTCCACCTCCCCGGAGGGCACGAAAGCGGTTCCCGTGCCGGTATAGCCGCGAAACGGCATGAAAAGCTCGACACCATATTGCATCTCGCGCCCCACATGGGCCACGGAAGCCGGATTGAGCGTGGCCGACATCGCTTCGAAGGGATGCGCCACTCCGGCACCTGCAAGGGCCCGCTGATTGGGCCCATAGCCAAGGGCGAAGTAACCCTCGGTCGCCGCGGCCGGGCCTGCGGCGAGAAGCGAAGCAACGGCATAAGCGGCGATGCCGCCGCGGTCATGCGCAATTCGTCTGATGGCTGGTTTCATCTCTGTCCCCCTGTTCGCGCGGATTTACCGGCCGGGGCAACTCCAGCCCCCGGCCACCGCGTTTCCTGCGCCAAAGGCTGCTCGAATTCGCCCATATCGCCAAATTCTTTTCTTTGAATATGTGCCTTCTGTCGGGATTTGTTGTGACTTTGTCACAATTCTTGCGCCGCCCCTCCCCGGGCCTTGGGCTCCTGCTCCTCTCGCTTCCCACGCCCTTTCCATTGCGCCCGCACCCGGCTATAGCCCGCAGCATGAGCCAGAACCCGCCCGATCTCCGCCCCGATCTCGCGCCCCGCGCCCGCATCCAGAGCGAAAGGCGCGAAGGCCAGCCCACCATCGGCATGGTCAGCCTCGGCTGCCCCAAGGCGCTGGTGGACAGCGAACGCATCCTCACCCGCCTGCGCGCCGAGGGCTACGCCATAAGCCCCGATTACGCCGGCGCCGATGCGGTGATCGTCAATACCTGCGGCTTCCTCGACAGCGCCAAGGCCGAAAGCCTCGAAGCCATCGGCGAGGCGCTGGCGGAAAACGGCCGGGTGATCGTGACAGGCTGCCTCGGCGCCGAGCCCGATTTCATCACCGGCGCCCATCCCCGCGTGCTGGCGGTGACAGGCCCGCACCAATACGAACAGGTGCTCGATGCGGTGCATGCAGCGGTGCCCCCTGCGCCCGATCCCTTCATCGATCTTCTGCCGGCCTCCGGCGTGCGCCTCACCCCGCGCCACTACAGCTATCTGAAGATCTCGGAAGGCTGCAATCACAAGTGCCGCTTCTGCATCATCCCCGATATGCGCGGCCGCCTGCAAAGCCGCCCCGCCCATGCGGTGCTGCGCGAGGCCGAACGGCTGGTCGAATCCGGCGTGAAGGAGCTTCTGGTGATCAGCCAGGATACCTCCGCCTACGGCCTTGACATCAAACACCGCGAAGAACGCGGCCACCGCGCCCATATCACCGATCTCGCCCGCGATCTCGGCCGGCTCGGCGCCTGGGTGCGGCTCCATTACATCTACCCCTATCCCCATGTGCGCGATCTGGTGCCGCTGATGGCCGAGGGCCTCGTGCTCCCCTATCTCGACATCCCCTTCCAGCACGCCCACCCCGACGTGCTGAAGCGCATGGCCCGCCCCGCCGCCGCCGCCCGCACGCTCGATGAAATCGCCGCCTGGCGGGCGATCTGCCCGGAAATCGCCCTGCGCTCCACCTTCATCGTCGGCTTTCCCGGCGAAACCGAGGAGGAATTCCAGGCGCTGCTCGACTGGCTCGACGAAGCAAGGCTCGATCGGGTCGGATGCTTCAAATACGAGGATGTGAAGGGCGCGCGTTCCAATGCCCTGCCGGGCCACATCCCCGAAGAGGTGAAGCAGGAACGCTGGGAACGCTTCATGGAGAAGGCGCAGGCGATCTCGGCCGAGAAACTCGCCGCCAGGATCGGCAGGCGCCTCGAAGTGATCGTTGACGAGGTGGACGCAGAAGGCGCCACCTGCCGCACCCACGCCGACGCCCCCGAGATCGACGGCAATCTCTTCATTGACGAAGGCTTCGAAGCCCTGCAGCCCGGCGATATCGTCACCGTGGAAGTGGACGAGGCCGGCGAATACGATCTCTGGGGCCGCCTCGTCACGCCGCGCGCCGGCTGAACCCGCCCCAAATTGGCTTAGCCGGCCCCCGGCCCCATCACTGGTCCGCAACTATCCCCGCCGGAGGCATCCCGAGATCGCCACTAGAGCCGCCGGCTTCCTATTCCCGGCCGCCCTCGCCTTCCAGCCAGCCCAGCATCTCGCGCGCCGCGCCCGCAGGGGTCTTCCGCCCCCCGGCCACGTCTTTGCCAAGCGATGCGATCCGCGCCCGCGCGTCGGGGGCCTCAAGGCGCGCCAGAAGCCCCTGGCGCAGCTCCTCTTCGAACCATTGCCGCGCCTGGCGCGCCCGATGCGCGGCCCAATGGCCTTCGCGCCTGCGCCAGTCGGCCAGCGTCTCCATCTCCCGCCATGCTTCCTCAAGCCCGGCGCCCGTCAGCGCCGATACCTGAAGCACCTTCGGAAAGCCCTCGGGATCCTGCGGGCGGCGGCGCAACAGGCCAAGCGCGCCCGCATAATCGGCAACCGTGCGCGCCGCCGCCGGCTTCAGCTCGCCATCGGCCTTGTTCACCAGGATGAGATCGGCCATCTCCATGATGCCCCGCTTCACCCCCTGAAGCTCGTCCCCCCCCGCCGGGGCCAGCAAGAGCACGAAGAGATCCGCCATCTCTGCCACCATGGTCTCCGATTGCCCAACGCCGACCGTCTCGATCAGGATCACGTCGAACCCGGCGGCTTCCAGCAGCATGACGGCCTCGCGCGTGCGCCGCGCCACGCCGCCAAGGGCGCTGCGGCTCGGGGAGGGGCGGATATAGGCATTCGGGTGGCGGGCAAGGCGGGGCATGCGCGTCTTGTCGCCGAGGATAGAGCCTCCGGTGCGCGCAGAGCTTGGATCAACAGCCAGCACCGCCACCTTCAACCCTCTTTCGGCAAGCATGGAGCCGAAAGCCTCGATGAAGGTGGATTTGCCCACGCCGGGCGTGCCCGAAAGCCCGATCCTGAGGGCTTCGCTGCGGCTCTCCGCCAGCACCTCCAGAAGGGCTTGCGCCGCGGCGCGGTGATCGGGGCGGCTGCTTTCGATGAGCGTGATCGCACGCGCCAGCGCCCTGCGTTCGCCCTGCCTGATGCGCCGCGCCAGATCCCCCGTATCCGCCATTTTCGCCACGCTTCGCCCCTTGCCTGTCTGTTTCCCGCGCAGTCTAGAAAAAGGGCGGCGCCTTCGAAAGAGGAAAACACCGGCGCATCAAAGGCTGGCCATGTGCCGGGGCTTCACGGATAAAGGCGCCATGAAGAAAACGGATCTGCCCATCGAGCCCATCCTGCCGGATCTCATGGAGGCCCTGCGCGCGAATGGCCGCGCCGTCCTGCAGGCGCCCCCCGGCGCGGGCAAGACGACCCGCGTGCCGCTGGCCATGCTCGAAGCCGGGCTTTGCGGGGAGGGGAAGATCCTCATGCTCGAGCCCCGCCGCCTTGCCGCGCGCGCGGCCGCCGAGCGCATGGCCGAGAGCCTCGGCGAAAAGCCCGGCCGGCGCGTGGGCTACCGGATGCGCGGCGAGAGCCGGAGCGGGCCACAAACCCGCATCGAGGTGGTGACGGAAGGGATCCTCACCCGCATGATCCAGGCCGATCCGGGGCTCGAGGGGATCGGCGCCATCCTGTTTGACGAATTTCACGAACGTTCCCTCAATGCCGATCTCGGCCTCGCGCTGGCGCTCGAGGCGCGCGCGGCGCTGCGTGAGGATCTGATGATCCTCGTGATGTCGGCCACGCTCGACGCGGCGCCGGTGGCCAGGCTGATGGGCGGCGCGCCAGTGATCACCGCCGAAGGGCGCAGCTACCCGGTCGTAACCCGCTGGCTCCCCCGCCCCATGGGGCGCGAAACCCGCTTCGAGGCGGCGATGGCGGGGCTGATCCGCGATGCGCTCGCGGAAAGCGAGGGCGATATGCTGGCCTTTCTGCCGGGCGAGGGAGAGATAAGGCGGGTTGCGGCCCTGCTCGGCGATCTGCCGGATGGGATCGCGCTGCATCCGCTCTATGGCGCCCTCCCCTTCAAGGCCCAACGCGCCGCGATCGCGCCCGCGCGCACCGGCCGCAAGGTGGTGCTTGCGACAGCGATCGCGGAAACCTCGCTCACCATCGAGGGCGTGCGGGTGGTGGTGGATGGCGGCCTGGCGCGCCGGGCGCGCTTCGATCCGGGCTCAGGCATGGCCCGGCTGGTGACGGAGCGTGTCAGCCGGGCCGAAGCCGAGCAGCGGCGCGGGCGTGCGGGGCGGGTTGCGCCCGGAATTTGCTACCGGCTCTGGGCAAAGGCCGAGGAAGGCGCTCTGCGCGCCTACCCTCCCGCCGAGATCGAAGTGGTGGATCTGGCTGCTTTCGCGCTGGAGATAGCGCTCTGGGGCGCGCGCGATGCGGGCGATCTGGCGCTTCTGACGCCCCCCAACCCGGGCGCGCTCAAAGCCGCGCGCGCCCTGCTGCGCGATCTCGGCGCGCTCGATGAGGAGGGCGCAATCACCCCCCACGGCAAGGCCCTCGCCCGCCTGCCGCTGCACCCGCGCCTCGGCCACATGCTGACAGAGGCCGGCGAGAAGGCCGCACCGCTTGCCGCCCTTCTGGCCGAGCGCGATCCCCTCAAGGGAGCCCCCGCCGATCTTTCCCTGCGCCTCGAAGCCCTGCGCGATCCCGGCGTCTTTCGCGCACGTCGCCCCCATGATGTGCGGGAAAGCACATTGAAGCACATCCGCGCCGAAGCCGGCCACCTCGCACGCCTCGCGCCCGCCGATCCGCCCCATGGCGATCTTTCTCCCGGCGCCATGGCCGCGCTCGCCTACCCGGACCGCATCGGCCTGCGCCGCAAGGGCGATCAGCCCCGCTTCGTGCTTTCCGGCGGAAAGGGGGCGCATCTGCCGCCCGATGATCCTCTTGCCGGCCAGCGCCTGCTCGTGGCCACCGATCTCGATGGCGATCAGCGCGAGGCGCGCATCCGCCTCGCCGCACCGCTTCGCGAAAGCGAGCTTCGCGCGCTCTTCGGCAAAAGCATCCGCTGGGTGGAGGCCTGCGAATGGTCGCGGCGCGAGCGCAGGGTGGTGGCGCGCCGTCAGGAGCGTTTCGGCGCGCTTGTGCTTGATGATCGCATCTGGCGCGAGGCGCCGCCGGAGGCGATCGCCAGGGCCATGCTCGACGGCGTGCGCGAACTCGGCCTGCCCTGGAGCAAGCCCGCCCGCAGGCTTCAGGCGCGTGTGCAAGCAGCGCGCGCCGGTGGCGGCGATCTGCCAGATTTCTCCGACGACGCGCTGATGGAGCGGCTCGAGGAATGGCTCCTGCCCCATCTGGGCGGGATCCGGAGCGCCAGCGATCTCAAGCGCCTCGATCTCGCCGCCGCGCTTCTCCAGAGGCTAACCTGGGAAGAGCGCCAGCGCCTCGACAGCCTCGCGCCCTCCCATTTCACCACCCCGCTTGGCGGACGAATCCCGATCGATTATTCCACCGGGCAGCCGGCCATAGAGGTGCGGCTTCAGGAGATGTTCGGCCTGCGCAAGCACCCCTCTGTCGCCGGGCAGCCGCTCAGGATCACGCTCCTCTCCCCCGCCGGCCGCCCGGTGCAGACAACGACCGATCTCCCCGGCTTCTGGGCCAGTTCCTACAGCGACGTGCGTAAGGAGATGCGCGGGCGCTACCCGAAGCACCCCTGGCCCGAGAACCCCGCCGAGGCGGCACCCACGCGGCGAGCAAAGCCGCGCCGCTGAGCGCCGTCACGCCCCCCCGCGCGGAAGAGTTTCATGCCTCCGGCGGGGATATTTACCGGACCAGTGATGGGGAAGGGCAGAAGCCTCAGGCGGAGAGGCCGTGGCTTGCGAAGCGTTCCTTCAGATCCGCTTCCGGGCGCGCCCCGAGGTGGCTTATGACCTCGCTTGCCGCAATGCAGCCCATGCGCCCGCTGGTTTCGAGATCATGGCCATTGGTGATACCCCAGAGGAAGGCCCCGGCGAAGAGATCCCCGGCGCCGGTGGCATCGACGATGTCCGTCGGGACGGCGGGCACGTGCCAGCGCTGGCCGTGGGCGAGGATATGGGCGCCGTTTTCGCTGTCGGTGCAGGCGACGATCTCCACTTCCGCCGCGGCCCGGGCCAGGGCGGCTTCGAGATCCACCGTCTGATACATGGAAATCATCTCGGCGCGGTTGCAGAACAGCAGATCCACATCCTCGCGGATCATACGCGCGAAGGCCTCGCGGTGGCGATCTATGCAGAAAGGATCGGAGAGGGTGATCGCCACCTTGCCGCCCGCGCCCTTCGCGGCGCGGATGGCGCGGGCGAAGGCTTCGTGGCTGTCGGGGCCGTCGAAGCGGTAGCCCTCGAGATAGATCCATTCCGCATCGCGCATCATCTCTTCGTCGATATCCGCGGGCGAGAGATGCTCGGTGACGCCGAGATAGGTGTTCATCGAGCGCTCGCCGTCAGGCGTGACAATGACGACGCAGCGCCCGGTTTCATGCTCGCCGCCATCGGGGGCGGGGGCGGTTTCGTAAACCGCGCCCTGGGCACGCAGATCGTGGGCGAAGATCTCGCCCAGCTGATCGTCGCACACCTTGCCCACATAGGCGCAGGTGCCGCCGAGCTTGGCCACCCCGGCGATCGTGTTGGCCGCCGAGCCGCCGGACATTTCGATCGCCGGGCCGATCTTTGCATAGAGATCGCGGGCGCGCTCCCTGTCGATCAGCTGCATCACGCCCTTGCCGATGCCCTCTTCATGGAGGAAGTCGTCGTCCATGTGGGTGAGCACATCGACAAGCGCGTTGCCGATGCCGACGACCTGATATTTCTTCTTCATAGGTTCTTTTCCTCGTATTCGCAGAGATCGCGGATGATGCAGGTGGCGCATTGGGGCTTGCGCGCCTTGCAGGTGTAGCGCCCGTGCAGGATCAGCCAGTGATGGGCGTGGAGCATGTAGCGCGCGGGCAGGTTGTCGAGGAGCTTCTGCTCCACCGCCAGCACATCCTTGCCCGGCGCGATGCCGGTGCGGTTGGAAACGCGGAAGACATGCGTATCGACCGCCATCGTCGGCTGGTGGAACCACACATTGAGCACCACGTTTGCCGTCTTGCGGCCCACGCCGGGGAGCGCCACGAGCGCGGCGCGGGAATCAGGCACCTCGCCGCCGTAGCATTTCACCAGGATCTCGCTCATGGCGATCACGTTCTTCGCCTTCTGGCGATAAAGGCCGATGGTGCGCACGTGTTCGATCAGGCCGTCGAGCCCGAGGGCCAGCATCTTCTCCGGCGTATCGGCGATGGGGAAGAGATCGCGCGTGGCCTTGTTGACCCCGGCGTCGGTGGCCTGCGCGCTCAGCAGCACCGCCACCAGAAGCGTGTAGGCATTGGTGTAGTGAAGCTCGCTCTTTGGCTCCGGGTTCGCTTCATGGAAGCGGCGGAATATCTCGAGAAGCGTATTGTATCCAAGCTGATCGGCCATGCAGGCGGTATGCCCCGAGCCGGCGCCAAGGGCAAGGCCCGGGATTTGGCGCATGTTTCGGATTGGGTGGCGGGGCGTTCGCCCCTAAGATGCCTTTTGGGAAAGAACGGAGAGCGGGAGATGCCGGAAACGGAAAAGGCGGAAAGCGAGGGCGGCGATGGCTATCACTACCATGTGATCCGCCGCGCGATCGATCTGATCGATGCCGCCCGCGCCGAGGGGCGGGGGGCGCTCGCGCTTGATGTGCTGGCGCGCGAGATGGGCATGAGCCCGGCGCATTTTCAGCGCGTTTTCAGCAGATGGGCCGGTGTTTCGCCGAAGCGATACCAGCAGTATCTGGCGCTCGATCACGCGCGCCGCCTGCTGCGCGAACGTTTCACCACCCTGGAGGCCGCTCACCTCGCAGGGCTCTCGGGCCAGGGGCGCCTGCATGATCTCTTCCTCAGATGGGAAGCGATGAGCCCGGGGGAATACGCCCGCCGGGGGGAGGGGCTCGAAATCCGCTATGGGTGGTTCGAAAGCCCCTTCGGCGAGGTTCTGGCGATGGGCACGGCAAAGGGCCTTTGCGGCATGGCTTTCGCGGCGGAGCTGGGGCGCGATGCGGCTTTCGGCGACATGGCGGCGCGCTGGCCCAAGGCGGGTTTTCGCGAGGATGAGGCGCGGATCAGGCCCTGGGTGGAGGCGGCCTTCGGGCAGGGCGGGGCGGCGCGGCTGCATCTGATCGGCGCGCCTTTCCAGATCAAGGTCTGGGAGGCGCTGCTGGCGATCCCCTCGGGCCATGTGACAACCTACGGCGAAATCGCGCGCGCCATCGGCAATCCCCGCGCGGTGCGCGCCGTGGGCACTGCCGTGGGGCGAAATCCGGTGAGCTGGCTCATCCCCTGCCATCGCGCCCTCAGAAAGAGCGGCACGCTTGGCGGCTATCACTGGGGCCTTCCGGTGAAGCGGTCAATGCTGGCCTGGGAGGCCGCGCGCGCCGAGGCCGATGCCTCCATCTGATCTGCCTCCCTTGCCCCGATCGGCGGAATGCCGCCGCCCCGCCATCTTGCTTTTTCCCCTCCCCGGCCACAATATCATGAATGAGGAACACCAACAGGCCCGAGCAGGGCCAGGTAACGAGGCAAATGACATGAAAAGACCACTGATATTGCTGACAGCGAGCGCCCTTGCGCTCACCGCCTGCATGGACAATACCCAGATGGGCCCCAAGACCCAGCAGGGCGCCACCATCGGCGGGCTGATCGGGGCGGCCGTGGGCACCGCCGCCAGCAAGGATGACAAGCTCAAGGGCGCCATCATCGGCGGCGCCGTGGGCGCGGCCGTGGGCGGCATCATCGGCGCCAGGCTCGATCAGCAGGCCCAGGAGCTGCGGCGCGATATCGGCAGCGATGACGTCACCGTCGTCAATACCGGGCGCGAGCTGATCGTGACCATGCCGCAGGATATCCTGTTTGCGGTCGATTCCACCTATGTGCGCCCCGATCTGCGCCGCGATCTCCTGAAGCTCGCCGAGAGCCTGCAGCGCTATCCGGATACCACTGTGGATATCATCGGCCATACCGACAATACCGGCCCCGCAAGCTACAATCAGCGCCTTTCGACCGAGCGCGCCCGCGCCGTGGCCGACATCCTGATCAATGCCGGGGTGGATCCAGGCCGCATCCGCGCCATCGGGCGGGGGGAATACGAGCCCATCGCCTCCAACCTCACACCGGAAGGGCGCGCGCGCAATCGCCGGGTGGAAATCATCATCCGCCCGATGACCTGAAGCTCGCGGCCCGTTCTGCATCAGCCCGGAAGGCCCCGCCATCAGGCGCGGGCCTTTCTTTCGGGCTTTTCCCTTCATCGCCCCATGCTATGATCCGGGGCCTGAAGGAGAGAGCCCATGCCTTTCGAACCGATCCGTGCTCAAAAGCTTTCGGATGCCGTCGAGCGCCAGATCGAGCAGCTGATCCTGCGCGGCATCCTGAAGCCCGGCGAACGCCTGCCCGGCGAGCGGGAGCTTGCGCTAAAGCTCGCCGTTTCCCGCCCCAGCCTGCGCGAGGCGCTTTCCAGCCTGCAGGAGCGTGGATTGCTCGAAGCCCGCCAGGGAGCCGGGGTGTTCGTGGCGGAAGTGCTCGGATCGGCCTTTTCCCCGGCGCTGATCGATCTTTTCTCGCGCCATGACGAAGCCGTATTCGATTACCTCTCCTTCCGCCGCGATCTCGAAGGGCTCGCTGCCGAGCGGGCGGCACGGCTGGGAAGCGACAGCGATCTCGCGGTCATCGGGCATGTGTTTGCCCGCATGGAGGAGGCGCATCAGCGGCGCGCCTGCGAGGAGGAGGCCCTTCTGGACGCGCGCTTCCACATGGCGATCATCGAAGCCTCGAACAACGTGGTGATGCTGCACATGATGCGCTCGATGTTCGATCTGCTGCGGCAAGGGGTGTTTTACAACCGCCGCCAGATGTTTGGCCAGAACACCACCCGCGCGGCGCTTCTCGATCAGCACCGGGCGATCAGCAACGCGATACAGGCCCGCGATCCCGCCGCCGCACGGGCGGCTGTCGAGGCGCATATGGATTACATACACGCAGCCCTCGAAAACCGGCGCCGGGCCGAGGAGAACGAGGATATAGCGCGCCGCCGCCTGAGCCGGATCAAACAGGCCGGAAAATGAAAACCCGCCCTCACACGGGGGCGGGTTGACGTTTTTCCATGCCGCGGAAGATGTCAGTGCAACTTGGCCGCTGCCTCCTCGATGCCTTCCTCGATCAGCTTGTTTGCCTTGGTGGCGTCGATCTGGCTTGCGAGCACATCGCGCGCCGCATTGACGGCCACCGTGGCGGCCTGATCGCGCACCTCGCGAACGGCAGAGGCACGGGCGGAAGCGATCTGCTCCTCCGCGGCCTGCATCCGCCGGGCAATGGTTTCCTTCAGCGCTTCCTTGGCCTCCTTCGCGGCCAGTTCCGCCTCTTCCTGCGCGGCCTCGATGATCTTCGTGGCCTGATCCTTCACTTCCTTCAGCTTGCGCTCGTAGGAAGCCAGGATGGATTGCGCCTCCTCGCGCAGCTTGCGCGCCTCCTCGAGCTCCGCCCTGATGCTCTCGGCGCGTTTGTCGAGCAGCCTGCCGACAATGCCGGGGATCCTGAAGTAGAGCAGCATCCCGATGAAGAGGAGGAAGCCGATCGTGACGACGAAATCCGTGTTCTTCAGCGAAAAAAAGGCCCCCTGGGCGGCCATGGCAGGCGTTGCCATGGCGAGGGCGGGAATGGTGATGAAAAGGTTCTTCCTCACGGCCTTCCCTCCCCTTTCAGATCCTTGAGGTGCGCCTTTACGGCGGCGGTGATGCTGCGCGCGTCCGCCTTGCCGCCCAGCACGGCCACGATCTCGCGCGCCACATCCTTTGCCACTTCCTGCACGCTTTCCAGCGCATGGGCGCGGATTTCCGCGATCGCCTTCTGCGCTTGGGCGGTCTTTGCGGCGATCTCGTCATCCGCCTTCGCGATCGCCTTGTCGAGATCGGCCTGGATCGCGGCGCGGGTTTCGGCGGCGATGCGCTGCGCCTCGGCACGGGCCTCTGCGAGCGCCTTGTTGTAGGCCTCTTCCGCCTCCTGCGCCTTCAGCTTCAGCTCTTCGGCCGCGGCAAGATCATTGGTGATCGTGCCCTGACGCTCCGCCAGCACCGAAGAGATGCGCGGAAGCGCCAGCTTCGTCAGGATCAGATAGACCACAACCAGCGTGACCAGAAGCCAGAAGATCTGGTTCGGGAACGTGCTGAAATCGAGCTGGGGCATCCCCCCCTTCTCGGCGGCCGCCCCGGCGGCGTGGCCGGCGGCCATTGCGGCTTCTGTTGCTTCCGTTGTCATGTCATTCTCCTGAAAGCGCTTTCACCCTTCACACCGGGCGGCGCCTTGATGGCGCGCGCCCGGCCGCAAGGATGGCTCTCTGATATCAGACAGCAAACATCAGCAGAAGTGCAACGAGGAACGAGAAGATCCCGAAGGCTTCCGAAAACGCGATGCCGATGAAGAGCATCGCCGTCTGGCTCTGGGCCGCGGAAGGATTGCGCAGGGCGCCGGAAAGGTAGTTGCCCACGATCGAGCCCACGCCCACGGCCGCGCCGCCCATGCCCATACAGGCCAGACCGGCACCGATATATGCGCCCATTTGTACGATATCGCCTTCCATTGAGTTTCTCCTTACGTTGGAATTGGCTATTGCGGATTACGGTTCCCGATCAGTGCGCCGGATGCAGCGCATCCTTGAGATACACACAGGTCAGGATGGTGAAGACATAGGCCTGAACGAAGGCCACGAGCATATCCATGCCGAACATCGCGACGACTCCGAGCAGGGAAAGAGGGGCGACGGCGAGAAGCGCGGCAAAGGCGGCGAACACCTTGATCACCGCGTGTCCGGCCATGATATTCCCCGCAAGACGGATGGAGTGGCTGACGGGGCGAACGAAATAGGAGATCACCTCGATGATCGCCAGCACGGGCCGCAGCGCAAGCGGCGCCGAGGAAACCCAGAAGAGCTTGAGGAAGCCAATGCCGTTCTTCACGAAGCCGAGTATGGTGACGCCCACGAACACCAGAAGCGCCATGACCACGGTGACGGCAATATGCGAGGTGGTGGTGAAGCTCATCGGGATGAGGCCCAGGAAATTGGACACCACGATGAACATGAAGAGCGTCATCACATAGGGGAAATATTTCAGCCCTTCCTTGCCGACCACATCCTCCACCATCCTGTAGATGAAGCCATAGGCCAGCTCGCCTATGGACTGGATGCGGCTCGGCACCAGCGCCCGGCGCGACGTGCCAACCACGAGAAGCAGAAAGATCACCAGAACCGCGATGCCCATCCAGAGCGTCTGATTGGTGATCGTGTACCAGTGGATCGGGCCCTCGCCGAACAGGGGCTCGATCTTGAATTGCTCCATCGGGTGGAAAACCAGGCCCGTTTCGCTCTCAGCCTCTGCAGCCACGTTCAATCCCTCTCATCTTCTGCGGCGGCGCTTTCGCCGGCCTGCTTTTCCTGCGTACCGGCGGGCCGCCCCGCCTGATTTCCCTGCAGCTCGGCGGCCGTGCGGAGCATGACCCTCACACCGGCCGCAAAGCCCAGCAACATGAACAGCACCAGAAACAGGGGCATCGTGCCAAACACGCTATCCAGCCCGTATCCGATGCCGAAACCGATCAACAGACCGGTCACCAGCTCGACCACCATCCGCCACACATGCTGTGCCTGCGAATAGCTTTCCTCCTGATGAGGCCTTTCCTCCTTGCCCCCGCGCAGCGCCGCGATCCGCTCTTCCAGCGCCTTCAGCCGCTCTGGATCCGGTTCGTCTGTCATCTGGCGGGTTCCTCTGGAAGGGCCCTCATCCGGTCGGGCGGACCCTAGAAAGAGGGGGGCGGGGAGTCAAGCGGCACGTGAGCAGCGAAGCGATACCATAACCATTTGATATGTAAAGATATACATCCATACGCCGGAATGCCGCTGCGGCGCGGCGCCGTTTCCGTGCCTCAGCGCATGTTCAACCACATGGTTGACGATCCGGCCAGCGCCCTTCATATCGCGGGGCATGAAATCCGATCTCGACGCCATCTTCTCCGCCCTCGCCGATCCGACCCGGCGCGCCATCCTCACCATGCTTCTAGAGGATGACATGGCGGTGACGGACGTGGCCGAGCCCTTCGATATCTCGCTCGCCGCGATCTCCAAGCATCTCTCGATCCTCACCCGCGCCGGGCTGATCAGCCAGGAAAAACGGGGGCGGGTGAAATGGTGCAGGCTCGAACCGGAAGCGATGCGCGAGGCGAGCGTGTGGATGCAGGGCTTCGGGCAGTTCGATCCGGTGGATCTCGATCACTTCGAGCGTTTTCTCGAACGCGAGCTTGGCGGATAATGCCGGGCGCTGCGCCGCAAGTCTTGCGCCGGCGGCACAGGCAGGGGCCTCCGGCGGGGATATTTGCAGGACCAGTGATGGGGGCGGCCGCGCGCCCGAAATCTCAGACCTTGATCAGACCGAGGCTTTCGAGCTTCAGGATCACCTGATGCGCGCAGTGATCGACCTCCACCCCTTCAGTATCGAGCCGAAGCTCCGGGTTTTCGGGCACTTCGTAGGGATCGGAGATTCCGGTGAATTCCTTGATCTTTCCCTCGCGCGCGAGCTTGTATAGGCCCTTGCGGTCACGCCGTTCGCACTCCTCGAGGGACGTGGCCACATGCACTTCCACGAATGCGCCGTATTGTTCGATCTCCTCGCGCACGGCCCGGCGCGTGGCGGCATAGGGTGCGATCGGGGCGCAGATGGCGATGCCGCCGTTCTTTGTGATTTCGCTGGCGACGAAACCGATACGGCGGATGTTGAGATCGCGATGTTCCTTCGAAAATCCGAGCTCCGACGAAAGATTCTTGCGCACCACATCGCCATCCAGAAGCGTGACGGGGCGCCCGCCCATCTCCATCAGCTTCACCATCAACGCATTGGCGATGGTGGATTTGCCCGAGCCCGAAAGCCCGGTGAAAAACACGGTAAATCCCTGCTTGTGGCGCGGCGGGCGGGTGCGACGCAGCTCTTCCACCACCTCGGGGAAGGAAAACCACTCGGGAATTTCGAGCCCCTCGTTGAGGCGGCGGCGCAGCTCCGTGCCGGAGATGTTGAGCACGGTCGAGCCTTCGGGCACCTCGTTCACCGGGTAATACTGGGCCTTTTCCTGCACATAGACCATGTGCTTGAAGGGCACCATCTCGATGCCGATTTCCTTCTCGTGCTCGCGAAAAAGCTCCTGGGCATCATAAGGGCCGTAGAAGGGCTCACCGGCGGAATTCTTGCCCGGCCCGGCGTGATCGCGGCCGACGATGAAATGGGTGCAGCCATGGTTGGCGCGGATCAGCCCGTGCCAGAGCGCCTCGCGCGGGCCGCCCATGCGCATGGCGAGATTGAGGAGGCTCAGCGCGGTGGTGGTGGAGGGGTAGTGATCGAGCACCGCCTGATAGCAGCGCACGCGCGTGAAGTGATCGATATCGCCCGGCTTCGTCATCCCGACGACGGGATGGATCAGCAGATTGGCCTGGGCTTCCTTGGCGGCGCGGAAGGTAAGCTCCTGGTGGGCGCGGTGCAGGGGGTTGCGGGTCTGGAAGGCCACCACCCGGCGCCAGCCGAGCTTGCGGAAACGCGCGCGCAGTTCGTTGGGCGTATCGCGCCAGGCCTTGAAATCGTAATGCACCGGGGGCTGGATGCCGGTGACGGGGCCGCCGAGATACACCCGCCCGGCGGTATTGTGCAGGTAATTCACGGCCGGATGCGCGAGATCATCGGCGCCAAACACCTTCTCGGCCTCGCGCGCCTTGTCGGGCACCCATTTGTCGGTGACGGAAAGCGTGGCGAGAATCACCCCCTCCTGATCGCGCAGGGCGATATCCTGGCCGGGTTCGATGGTGGCGGCGAAATCCTCGCTTACATCGAGCGTGATCGGCATTGGCCAGAGCGTGCCATCGGCAAGGCGCATGGTTTCAACCACGCTTTCGTAATCTGCCTGCCCGAGAAAGCCCTTCAGGGGATTGAAGCCGCCGTTCATCAAAAGCTCAAGATCGCAGATCTGGCGCGGCGTCAGATCCCAGCCCGGCAGGCTTGCGGCCTCGCGCTTCAGCTTCTGCGCGCTTTCATGGGAAACGTAAAGCTCGGGGATCGGGGCGAGATTGTCTTGGGGCATGGGGCACTCATTTCCGGCTGATCGGGTTGCTTGCGCGCTGCTACACCCCAACGCACCCCGAGTTCAAGCCTGTGCAGCGTGGCGCCCGCAAAATGCGGCAGAAATCACGCGCCCGCCCTTTCAGGAAAGAACATCTTCCTTCATCTTGGCCGAAATACTCCGGGGAGCGCGAGGGGCAGCGCCCCTCGCCCTTTCCCCTTCAGGCCCTCATTCCTGCTCCGAGAGGAAATGCTCCGCATCGAGCGCCGCCATGCAGCCCATCCCGGCGCTGGTCACCGCCTGGCGGTATTTCCAGTCCGTCAGATCTCCGGCCGCAAACACCCCGGGCACGGAGGTTTCGGTGCTGCCGGGCTTCGTCACCACATAACCGCCCATGTGGGTTTCCACCTGATCTTTCACCAGCTCGCTTGCGGGCGCGTGGCCGATGGCGATGAACACCCCCTTGCAGGGGATCTCCTTTTCCTCGCCCGTCTTCACATGCTTCACCCGCACGCCCGTCACCCCCTTGGGATCTTCTGTGCCGAGGATCTCCACCACCTCGTGGAACCACAGCGGCTCGATCTTCGGGTTGCGCAGGAGCCGCTCCTGCAGGATCTTCTCCGCGCGCAGCTCGTCGCGCCGGTGAATTAGGGTGACCTTGGACGCGAATTTGGTGAGGAAAAGCGCCTCCTCCACGGCCGTGTTCCCCCCGCCCACAACGCAGATCTCCTCGCCTCGGTAGAAGAAGCCATCGCAGGTGGCACAGGCCGAAACGCCATAGCCCTTGAATTTCTCCTCGCTCGGCAGGCCCAGCCACTTGGCGCGCGCGCCGGTGGCGAGGATCACCGAATCCGCCGTGTAGATGCTGCCGCTGTCGCCCTTGGCGGTGAAGGGGCGGCGGGAGAGATCGAGATCGGTGATGATGTCGGTCACGATCTCGCAGCCGGTGGCGCGCGCATGAGCCTCCATCTTCTGCATCAGTTCGGGGCCCTGGATCTCGATCTCGCCCGGCCAGTTCTCGACTTCGGTGGTGGTAGTGAGCTGCCCGCCCGGCTCCATGCCCTGCACGAGGATCGGCTCCAGAAGCGCCCGGCTGGCATAGACGCCCGCCGTGTAGCCCGCAGGGCCCGAACCTATGATGAGAACCCTGGTATGTATTTCGGCCATGCCTGCCTCCATTGGAAAAGATCTGTCAGGCCCAGCATATAAGCGCTGGCCCCGCGCGCCGAAACCCCGGAGAGGAAAAATTCTGATCCCGAACCATCACCCGCAAGTCAGGAGATCGGTTAAGAATCTTGCGCAATCGCGAAACAATATTGCGCAGAATACGGGCAAACCTTATACTTCCTGAATCCGGGCAGAAAAACAAACCGCAGGGAGAGTATCCATTGGCCGAATCAAAACCCGATCCCATTGATCGCAAGATCCTGTCCGAGCTTCAGGCCGATGGCCGGATGACGAATGTGGAGCTTGCGCGCCGGGTCGGGATCTCGGCGCCGCCCTGCCTGAGGCGGGTGCGGGCGCTGGAGGAAAGCGGCTTCATCCGCGGCTATCATGCCGAGGTGGATGCCCGCAAGCTCGGCTTCGAGGTTCAGGTTTTCGCAATGGTCGGGCTCGTGAGCCAGGCCGAGGCCGATCTTTCCGCCTTCGAGGAGCGGTGCCGCAACTGGCCTCTCGTGCGCGAGTGCCACATGCTCAACGGCGAGGTGGATTTCATGCTCAAATGCGTCGCCCCCGATCTTTCCACCTTCCAGCGCTTCCTCACGGAGGAGCTGACGGCGGCCGAGAACGTCGCCTCCGTCAAGACATCCCTCGTGATCCGATGCGCGAAGGATCTGCCGGGGGTGCCCTTCGAGGTGCTCGAGGAGCGGCTGGAAAGGGAGGCCTGAGCGCTCCCGTTCAGATGCGGCCCGGGCTGCCGCACCCCCGGCCTCAGACGGTTTCGAGCCATCCGCCGTCATCGCGCGCCAGAGCCCGGCGAGGGGCGGCGGAAGCGGCGGGTTCGCCCCAGTTCTCGTGATGTGGAAACAGCCCCCTGTAGAGCGCCATCATTTCCACATCGAGCCCTTCATGCAGATCGCCTGCGGGCTGAAAGCTCTCGATTTCGAGGCCGTTCGCACACAGGATGCGGGGTTCGGCAAACCCCACATGATAGAGGGCAACCGGCGCAGGCGGAACGACCCTGACCACGCTCTCGCCATCTGCCTGCACGGCGATCGGCAGCCTTGCAGGCCCCTCTGCGCCGGGGCGGGCGAGCCGGAGCCGCGCACCGGGCCCGAGCAGGAGATCGGGCATCGGACGGCCGATGCCGAAGCTGTCGGCGGTGATGCGCAAGAGCGCATCGATGGAAACGCCTTGATGGGGAAGATGGGGGACGAATGTCATCATGCCGATCCATTGCACCTGGCAGGCGCCCTTTCCGGCGGTTTCGAGCCACATCCCGGGGCGCAGATCCTCGATCGCCACGGGGCCTTGCGGGCCGGCAAGCAAAGTGCCCCGGGCCATCGCGGCAAAGGCATGCTCGAAGGCGGGAATGGCGGGCGCGATCTTCACCTGATCGACGCATTCACTGGTGCGCTGATCGAGATAAGAAACATGATACCGGCGCATCAGCATGTCGCTCTTTTGTCTGCGGAGCTTGTTGCCGGGCCGCGCCGGCCCGCGGAGCGCCCGGTTGCTGGCCCGCAGTCCGAGCCCGGCAGGATGTGGGTGCGTCATGTTCGTGTTCCTTTCGGCAATTGGGATCTGTTTCGGCCCTCACCGAACCACATCGACACGATGCAGGAGAAATTCGCGAACAGCGTGGCAGAAATGTGGGAAGGATTGGCAAATATGTGGAAACTTCAGGCAGGCGGCAGGAATGGGCAGCGGACCGGCTGACGCCGCTCTCGTGGCTGCCGGGCGCAGGCTCAGGACATGATGATCCTGTGCGCGAGCGGCATGAAAAAGGGCCGCCCCTGCTGGAGCGGCCCGGCACGTGTTACCGAGGGAATCATCTTTCACAAGCAGGCCGGGCGGGTGGCCTGATTCCGGGCCCCGCTCAATGAGCGCGGGGCTTCGGGCCCGAAGCGGGTGCATTCTTCTCGCAAACATCCGCTTCATTCGTGCCTCCCTTTTTCCAGGGAAGCGCATTTTCGAGATCCTGCGTTTCGCGCAATATCCAGGCAATCCAGCGTCTGTTCATTCCGTCCTCCGTCGGGCCCGCTGTCGGGTCTCCTTGATGCTTGCCCTTGTATCCGGCGCACTTGTGAATTGCTGCTCACCAGCAAGAATGAATGTGAAATGCGGCGCTCCGATGGCGCAAATCCAGTCAATTTCGATCGCCCATATTGCCGGTGCCGCGGCGCCAGCCTTTCTCCGCAAGCGGTCTGCCATGACGGGGAAACCCTTGTTTTTCAGGGCGCATCGTTTCCTTCGGAAAGGGAAAAGGCGGAAATCCCGGCAGATTGTTTCCTGAAATGTGGCGATTTCATGGCATTTTTCCCGCCTGCCCGGCTCGCAAACACCATGCCAGGCGCCCGTGCATGACCCTCTTCGGGCCTGCCGCGGGAATCACCCTTCAAGCGCGATTGCCGAGATCAGGCGGCCGTAATCCGCTTCGCCGCGATGAACGCTGCGGCGGTAGGAATAGAAGCGCGCGGGATCGCTGTAGGTGCAGCGCCCGATCCATTCCGCTTCCCCCACGCCGGCGCCGCGCAGCCGGTGCAGAACGAAGCCCGGCAGATCGAAATGCAGCCTGTCGCCGCGGCCCCCGGCAAAAAACCGGGCATGTCCCGGATCATCGGCCAGCACCTCATCCATGAACTCGGGGCCGACCTCGTAAGCCGCCTGGCTGATGCAGGGGCCGACGGCCGCCACGATGCGCCCGCGCCGCGCCCCGGCCGCTTCCATCGCCTCCACCGTGGCCTCCAGCACCCCCGCAAGCGCGCCTTTCCACCCCGCATGCGCCGCCCCCACGATCCGCGCCTCCGCATCCGCCAGCAGCACCGGCGCGCAATCGGCGGTGAGGATGCCGAGCGCGATCCCGGGCTCCCCGGTCACCATGGCATCGGCTTTCGGGCGATTGCCGTTCTGCCGCGCGTCCGGCACCGCATCAAGGCGCACGACCTCGGCCGAATGGATCTGATGCAGCGAAACAAGCGCATCGGGCGCCACCCCCATCGCCTCGGCCACCCGCTCGCGATTGATGCGCACCGCTTCCTTCTGATCCGAGGATCCAGGGCCGCAATTGAGCCCCTCGAAGATCCCCGAGGAGGCCCCGCCCCGGCGGGTGAAGAAGCCGTGCGGGACGGCTTTCAGGCGGGGGGATCTGAGGATCTCGAGCGTCATGTTCCGTTCTTCGTGCAAACTTCATGCAAATCCGGGTGGGGCGGACGCGCCTGCGGGATGGAAGGCGAGCGCCTTGAAGAGGGTCCCCATTTCTTCGGGATGCGTCAAGCGGCGATGTGCGGAAACGTGATTTTCGAGCGCTGCGCCCGAGAGCCTGCCGGCAAGGCGGCGGGCACGTTCCGTGATGCCGAGGCGCTCGAGCCAGATCCCCTGGGGGGTGAGGCGGGTGTGGGCCGTGCCTGCGGCGCGCGCCTGGGCCAGCGCCTCGAAATCCACATGCGCGGTGAGATCGGCCTCGCCGGGGCATGCGAGCACATCCACGGCCGCATGATCGCGCACCGCCTGCAGCGTATCGCCCAGAGAATGCCAGCCGCCGTAATCGATGATGAGCGCCGTGCCGCCGTGGCGGGCGATGCGCGCCGTGATTTCATGGGCGATCGCCGCCGCCTGCGGGCAGACCTCCACCACATCTCCGGGGCGGGTATCGCCCAGGCGATGGGCAAGGGCGGGGATGTCCACCGCCTCCCCCGCTCCAAGGGCAAGCGCATCTCCCGCAAGCCCCACCCTGCGCTCGCGCCAGCCGCCTTCGGCCCGCAGGAACTGCCGGATCGGCAGCGCATCGAAGAATTCGTTGGCCACGAAGAAAAGCGGCGCCTCGGGCAGATCGGCGATGCGATCGAGCCAGGCAATCTCTATATCGTCATACCCCGCAAGCGCGGCGCGCTGCTGCGCCCTGAGGCGCGGCGAGGCCTCGATCAGCTGCAGTGAAAGCGCTTCGTGAAAGCCCGGCACGGTGCGCGTGGCGCGCAGGATGTCGGCCATCAGCGTGCCCCGCCCCGGCCCGGCTTCCGCCAGCACGAAAGGCTTTGGCGCGCCCTGATCGAGCCAGCCCTGCGCCAGCGCAAGCCCGACCATTTCGCCAAACATCTGGCTGATCTCCGGCGCGGTGGTGAAATCGCCCGCCGCCCCGAGAGGATTGCGGCTCGTGTAATAGCCATGCTCGGGATGGAGCAGGCATTCCTGCATGTAGGCGGCGATGGAGATCGGTCCCTCGGCCAGAATGCGCCGCCTCAAGATTTCCCCGAGCGCATTCATTCCGCCTTCAGGCCCGGCCCGCTTCCCGCGGCAGCTTTGCGCCGGCGCGCCCACCAGATGATCGCCACTCCCGCGAGCGCCATGGGCAGCGAAAGGCTCTGGCCCATGGTGAGGCCGAAATCGCCGATGCCGATCACATGCCCCCCGGGATTTTCGGGGGTGATGAACTGGCGATCCGGCTCGCGGAAGAATTCGACGATGAAGCGCGCCGCGCCGTAGCCGGCGATGAACAGCCCCGTGATCTGCCCCGGCACCCTGAGCCAGCCGCGCCGGAAGGCGAGGTAGAGCAGGATCGCGCCGAGAATGAGCCCTTCGAGCGCCGCTTCGTAGAGCTGGGAAGGGTGGCGCGCGCAGACCCCCGCCACGCCCGGGCAATCCTGCGCCGCCGCACCGGGAAAGATCACCGCCCAGGGCAGATCGCTGGGCCGCCCCCAAAGCTCGGCGTTGATGAAATTCGCGATCCGCCCCAGCAGCAGGCCCGGCGGCGCGGCGATGGCCACCATGTCGGCCGCCGAGAGCATCGGGATGCGGTGACGCCTGCAATAGAGAACCCCCGCGATCACGACCCCGAGAAAACCGCCGTGAAACGACATCCCCCCGCGCCAGAGGATCGCGATTTCGCCCGGATTTTCGAGGTAGTAGCCCGGCTTGTAGAAGAGCACATAGCCAAGCCGTCCGCCGAGAATGATGCCGAGGATCGCCCATGTGAGGAAATTCTCCACCTGCGCGGGCGTCATCGGCGGGCGCTCAGCGGGCCAGAGCGCCGGCCGCTTCACCGCCACCAGCGCGATGCGCCAGCCGATCAGGATGCCGGCGATATAGGCCAGCGCATACCAGCGCAGGGCAAAGGACTTGCCGAAGATCTCGATCGAGAAGATCTCCGGCGAGAGATCGGGAAAGGGAATGGCCATCAGCATGTGGCCTTCCTGCTTTCGCGCTGCGGCGAAGTCAACCTTGAGCTTTGCCCGCATCGCCGCCATATAGGGGGAAACCCCGCCAGCGGAGAGCCCCCATGCAGACGCGCAACAAGATCCTCGACGACCTTTCCCGCCTGATGAACAACGCCCTTGGCGTGGCGCAGGGCGCAAAATCGGAGGCGGAAACGGCGATGAAGAGCCTGCTCGAGCGCTGGCTTGCCGATCACGACCTTGTGACGCGGGAGGAATTCGAGGCGGTGCGCGCCATGGCGCTGAAGGCGCGCGCGGAAAACGAAGCGCTGAAGGCCCGCCTCGATACGCTGGAGGCAAGGGTGGCCGAAATCGCCGCCCCCGCGAAGCCGCCGGCGAAGAAGAGAACGACCAGCCGCGCGAAAGCCCCGAAAAAGGGCTGACCCGCCCGCGCCCTTCCGGCTCCCCGACTGATCACGGACCCGAACGCCAGGCCCGCACGCCCTTGAAGCGTGGCGGGATTAACCATTTTGCTGGGGATAACCGAAAAAAACATCTTTACAGAACGCCGCCCCTGCCCCACCATATCTTGTAAGGGCGATGCCGAAAATACGCCTTTGTAGTATATGCACCCCGTTTCTGGTGGGCTGCCACCCGGAAGGAACAAGAAAGGTGAGGCGCATGGCACAGACAGAGCAGTATCTCGAGGCCGAGGATCTCCATCCGATCGATCTGGTGGAAAGCATCGCCGCCCATCACGATTGGGAATTCGATCGCGTGGGCGAGGATCAGATCGCCATGGCGGTGGAGGGGCAGTGGCGCTCCTATGCGATCACGCTGGCATGGTCCGATTACGATGAAACCCTCCGGCTGATCTGCACCTTCGAGATGGAGCCCCCCGACGAGAGCCTGCCGCGGCTTTTTGAAGCGCTTAATCTTGCGAATGATCAATGCTGGGCCGGTTGCTTCACCTATTGGCGCGAGCAGCGGCTGATGGTCTATCGCTACGGGCTCGTGCTCGCGGGCGGGCAATATGCCGGGCCGGGGCAGATCGATACGCTGATCCGCTCCGCCGTGCTCTCCTGCGAACGCTACTATCCGGCCTTCCAGCTTGTCTGCTGGGGCGGCGAGGCGCCCGAGAAGGCGCTGAAGGTCGCCATTGCGGAGGCTTACGGGCGAGCATAATCTGCCCCCGTGGCCAAAGGCGAATCCGTGGCCAAAGGCGAAAACGGGGGGCGATCAATGGCATTTGACGACGTGGAAAAGCGCGGGCTGGTGCTGCTCGGCTGCGGCAGGATGGGCTCGGCCATGCTGGCGGGCTGGCTTGAGCGGGGCCTTGCGCCCGATGCCGTGTGGGTGGTGGATCCGGCCCCTTCCGACTGGCTGAATGAACAGGCCGCAAAGGGGCTCCACCTCAATGAGGATCTGCCGGAGAGCCCCGCCGTCGTGCTGGTGGCGGTGAAGCCGCAGGTGATGGCCGAGGCGCTGCCGGTGCTGGCGCCGCTGGGAGGGGGGGAGACGCTCTTTCTCTCCGTGGCAGCCGGCATCCCGATCGCCGCCTATGAAGAGATGCTCGGGCGCGATACCCCGGTGATCCGCGCCATGCCCAACACCCCCGCCGCCATCGGCAGGGGGATCACGGCGCTGGTGGGCAACGCACAGGCCGGCGCGGCGCATCTGGCGATGGCCGAGGAGCTCCTCGCCGCCGTCGGCCAGACGGTGCGGCTCGATGACGAAGCCCAGATCGACGCTGTCACCGGCGTTTCGGGCTCGGGGCCGGCCTATGTGTTTCACCTGATCGAATGCCTCGCTGCGGCGGGCGCGGCGGAAGGGCTGCCGCCCGATATGGCGATGCGGCTTGCAAAGGCGACGGTTGCCGGCGCCGGGGCGCTGGCGGAGGCGGCAGAGGAGAGCCCGGCCGAACTGCGCCGCAACGTCACCAGCCCCGGCGGCACGACCAAGGCCGCTCTCGAGGTGCTGATGGACGAGGCGGAGGGCCTCCCGCCGCTCATGCGCAAGGCCGTCCATGCGGCGGTGCTGCGCTCGCGGGAGCTTGGCAGATGAGCAGCGAAATCAGCTTTGACGATTTCCTGAAGGTGGATATCCGCGTGGGCCGGGTGGTCCGCGCCGAGCCCTACCCGGAAGCGCGCAAGCCCGCGATCAAGCTCTGGATCGATTTCGGCCCCGGGATCGGCGAGAAGAAAAGCTCGGCCCGGATCACCGCCCATTACACGCCCGAAGATCTGATCGGCCGGCAGGTGCTGGCGGTGGTGAATTTCCCGCCGCGCCAGATCGGGAAATTCATGTCGGAAGTGCTGGTGCTGGGCGTGCCGGACGAAGCGGGCGAGGTCGTGCTGATCGGGCCGGATCAGGAGGTGCCCGAAGGGGGGCGGCTGCATTGAGGGAAAGCCTGCTGATCTCGCGCGCCCTGCCCGCGCCGGTGATGGAGCGCCTCGCGCGCCGCTTTGCCGTCACCACCCGCCCCACCACCCTGCCGATGAGCGAGGCGGAAGCGGCGTCAGCACTTGGCGAACATGACGCCATCCTGCCGACGCTCGGGGATGCCTTCACCGCAGACATCTTCGCCGCGGCCGGCACACCGCGGGCACGCATCCTCGCCAATTTCGGCGTGGGCTACAATCATATCGATGTGGCCGCGGCCGCGAAGGCGGGGGTTGTCGTCACCAACACGCCCGGCGCGGTGACCGACGCCACGGCGGATATCGCCATGGCGCTGATCCTGATGAGCGCGCGCCGCCTTGGCGAGGGCGAACGGCTGGTGCGGGCCGGCAGATGGAAAGGCTGGCATCCGACCCAGCTTCTCGGCCTTCATATCGGCGGCAAGGTGCTCGGGGTGATCGGCATGGGGCGGATCGGGCGGGCGATCGCGCGCCGCGCGCATCTGGGATTCGGGATGGATGTGGTGTTCTTCAACCGCTCGAAGGTGGAGGATCCCGGCGTTCCGGCGCGTCAGCTGGAGAGCATCAAGGCGGTGATGGGCGCGGCGGATGTGATCGCGATTGCGGTGCCGGGAGGCGCGGCCACGCATCACCTGATCGGGCGCGCGGAACTCGCGGCCATGCGCCCTCATGCGCATCTCGTCAATATCTCGCGCGGCGATGTGATTGACGAACCGGCCCTGATCGAGGCGCTCGAAGAAGGGCGGATCACCGGTGCGGGACTGGATGTCTATGAGCATGAGCCGGAGGTGCCGGAGCGGCTGCGGCGGCTGGAGAACGTGACGTTGCTGCCCCATCTCGGCACCAATTCGGAAGAGGTGCGCACAAACATGGGAATGATGGCGGCGGACAATCTCGAAGCCTTCTTCGAAGGCCGCCCGCCGGCGAATGCGATTCAGCCGGCCGGCTGATCCGGGAGGGAATCCGGGCGGGGGCGATCGCCCACCGCCTCGCGCCAGTGGCGGCGGCAGAGCGAAACATAGGTTTCATTGCCGCCGATCTGCACCTGCTCGCCCTCGGTGAGCACCCGCCCCTCCTCATCCTGGCGCACGACCATGGTGGCCTTCTTGCCGCAATGGCAGATGGTGCGCACCTCGCGCATCTCGTCGGCAAGCGCCAGGAGCGTGGCCGAGCCGGGGAAAAGCGCGCCCCGGAAATCCACACGCAGCCCGTAACACATCACCGGCAGCCCGAGATCGTCCACCGCGCGGGCCAGCTGCCAGACCTGTGCGGGCTCGAGAAACTGCGCCTCGTCCACGAACACGCAGGAGCAGGGGCCTATCCCGAGCCGCGCTTCGAGCTTGCGGAACAGATCCTCTCCGGGCGCGAAGGTATCCGCCTCTGCGCCGATGCCGATGCGCGAGGCGATCCGGGCCTCGCCGGCGCGGGTATCGAGCCGGGCCGTCATCAGATAGGGAACCATCCCGCGCTCGCGGTAGTTATGCGCCGCCTGCAGCAGGATCGTGGATTTGCCGGCGTTCATTGTGGAGTAGTGGAAATAGAGCTTGGCCATGCGCCCCTTATGCCAGCCCCCGCGGCAGGATCAAGCACGGGATCGCGCGCGGGCCGGATGAAGAAACGCCCCTGCAGGCGCGGGTAAACGGTGGAGGCCGCCGGTTCCGTGATGGTTTTCTGTTCGGTATCGGGGAAAATGCCTTCCCGGGAAACCGGCACGAATATCGGGCTCATGACTGGCTTGCGCCTGGGGATGAAATGAGCACCTTGTGCACCTTTGCAGGAAACCGGCCCCCGGGAAAGCTCTTCGACTCGTTACCCTTGCCAACCCGGACCGAACAAACTGGCGAACCTCCACCTGCAATCAGCGCCTGGGCGCTGACCACTCACACAGCCCCAACCACACGGGGCCATTAATGAATGACAAATCCCCGCATTCGGATTAATGGGAAAGGAAATCGCAATTTCCCATGAGAAACGCGCCAGGACAGGAACCGTTATGCAGACTGCCCGAAATTATCTGAAGAAACACACGGAGGCTCTCGTCAAGGATGTGGGCATCGAGGCGTCCTGCCAGCTTGCCGGCAAATCCAAGGCGACGCTCGGGCGCTACTATTCGGATGCGCCCGAACATGCCGATCGCTTCATGCCCGTGGATGTGGTGGCCGCGCTGGAAAGCGCCGCGCGCTATCCGCATGTGACAGCAGCTCTCGCCGAGCTTGGCGGGCTCACCATTTCGCTCGAGAGGAATTCGCGCAATTCCGAAAGCCGGGGGGTCAATTCGGATGTGGTGGCGCTGAGCCAGCGGTTCGCGATGCTGATGTCGGAATACAGCCAGTCGATCGAGGATGGGGTGATCACGGTGAATGAGGCCAAGCGGATGCTGCGCGAGACATTGGCGCTGCAGCAGGTGCTGATGGAGATGAAGCTTCATCTCGAAGAGGAAACCACCGGCGACTGACCCCGCTTCGGGCCAATGCAGAACCGCCGGGAGCAGGGATTTTCCTGCCTCCGGCGGGGATATTCACGGGCCAGTGATGATCCCGGTTCTCAGCAGGTGCTGCAGCCGCCGTTGCCGGGCTTGAAGCCGAGCTTGCGGAAGATCTTCTCGGCCGGGCAGAACCCGGTGAAGGCGGACTGGAAGAGATTGGCGCCCACGAAGGCGGTGAGCCAGAGCCAGTTCTGCGAGACGTAAACGGCCAGCAGCAGCGAAAGCAGAATCATGAATCCGGCAAAAGCCAGCACGGCGCGATCGGATGTCATCTTCATATTCCTTTCGGTTTGATACGGTGGTTTGATCTTGAGACGATGGTTTGATCGGGGTTGGCCCCATTGCAGGGAACGGACGTCAGAACATATTCACCATATAGAATATGTATCCGGCGGTTTCAAGCCCTCCGTGCTCTTCCTGATCGCTGCCTCCTCAGCCCTCGCCCTCCGCCTTCACCACCTTGAGGAGCGGCATCAGTCGGGCCATGTCGGGGCCGTGATCGAGGCCGGTCAGGGCCTTGCGCAGCGGCATGAAAAGCGCGCGCCCCTTGCGCCCGGTTGCCTCCCTGACGGCGCTCGTCCAGCTGCTCCAGGTCTGTTCGTCCCAGGGACGGGGCGGCAGGAGCTTCATGGCCTCGGCGATGAAATCGGCGTCTTCGGCCTCGATCGCCGGTTCGGCGCCTTTGCGAATGAGATCCCACCACGCGGCGAGATCCTTGCGGGTATCGATATTCTCGCGCACCGCTTCCCAGAAAGCGGGCGCGATCTCGTCGGGCACGCCCAGCGCGGCGATATCCTCCTTCACCGCCTCGAAGGGGAGGCTCGCGAGGTGGCGCTTGGTGAGGGGCTTCAGATCCTCGACATCGAATTTCGTCGGCGCCGCGCCGAAGCGGGAGAGATCGAAACCCTCGGCAAGCTCCTCGAGGCTGTTGCGCAGTTCCACGGGATCGGAGGAGCCGAGCCGCGCCAGCAGGGAAAGGAGCGCCATGGGCTCGATCCCTTGCGCGCGCAGATCCCTGAGCGCGAGCGTGCCGAGGCGCTTGGAAAGCGCCTCGCCCTCGGGGCCGGTGAGCAGGGAATGATGGGCAAACCGGGGCACCTCGCCGCCGAGCGCGCGGATGATCTGGATCTGCGTCGCGGTATTGGTGACGTGATCGGAGCCGCGCACCACATCGGTGATGCCGTGATCGATATCATCGCAGACGGAAGCGAGCGTGTAGAGGAACTGGCCATCGCCGCGGATCAGCACCGGATCGGAAACGCTTGCGGCATCGATGGAAACGGGCCCGAGGATGCCATCTTCCCATTCGATGCGCTCGTGATCGAGCCTGAAGCGCCAGTGGCTCGGCCGCTCATTCCTGAGCGCCGCCTTTTCCTCTTCGGTGAGCTTCAGCGCCGCGCGGTCGTAAACCGGGGGCTTGCCCATGTTGAGCTGTTTCTTGCGTTTCAGATCAAGCTCGGTGGGGGTTTCGAAACACTCGTAGAGCCGCCCCGAGGCGCGCAGCTGCTCGGCCGCCGCCTCATAGCGCGCAAGCCGCTCGGACTGGCGCGCCTCGCGATCCCATTCAAGGCCGAGCCAGGCGAGATCCTCGCGGATCGCATCGGCATATTCGGGTTTCGAGCGCTCGGGATCGGTATCATCGAGGCGCAGGATGAAGGTGCCGCCGGCCTTGCGTGCGATCAGGTAATTCATCAGCGCGGTGCGCAGATTGCCCACATGGAGATAGCCGGTGGGCGAGGGGGCGAAACGGGTGGTTGTCATCGGGTTTTTCCGCTTGTTCGGGTTCATCAAGGCTCATACGCCCATTGGGGCGCGGGCGAAAGGGGCGGCTTCAGGAAGAATCGCGCCAGCGGTTGACGATCGGGTAGCGGCGATCAAGCCCGAAGCTGCGCTTGGTGAGCCGGGTGCCCGGCGCGGACTGGAAGCGCTTGTACTCGCTGATGTAGAGGAGATGCTCCACCCGTTTCACGGTGACCCGGTCAAAGCCCTCTGCCACCAGATCGGCCACCGAGGCCTCGTCATCCACCAGCCCCTTGAGGATGCCGTCGAGGATCTCGTAGGGGGGCAGGCTGTCCTCATCCTTCTGATCGGGGCGCAGTTCGGCCGAAGGGGGCTTCTCGATCACCCGGGGCGGGATCACCTCGCCCGCCGGCCCCTTCATCCATTCGCGGTGATTGGCGTTGCGCCAGCGGCAGGTTTCGAACACCCGCGTCTTGTAGAGATCCTTGATCGGGTTGTAGCCGCCGGCCATGTCGCCGTAGATCGTGGCATAGCCCACCGCCAGCTCGGACTTGTTGCCGGTGGTGAGGAGCATCTCGCCGAACTTGTTGGAAAGCGCCATCAGGAGCACCATGCGCAGGCGCGACTGGATGTTTTCCTCCGTCACGTCGGCGGCGAGGCCCTGAAACAGCGGCGCAAGGGTTTCCATCACCGCCGCGCGGCCTGCGGTGATCGGCAGGGTATCGAGGCGGGCGGCGAGATTGGCGGCGATGGCGCGGGCATCCTCGAGCGAGCTTTCGGCGGTGTATTCGGAGGGCATCATCACCGTGCGCACATTCTCCGCCCCCAGCGCATCAACGGCAATGGTGGCGACAAGCGCGCTGTCAATCCCGCCCGAGAGGCCGAGCACCACCTTGGAAAAGCCGCTCTTGCGCAGGTAATCGCGAAGGGCGGTGACCATGCAGCGGTAATCCTGCTCCCATTCATCGGGCTGGGGCGCAAGCGTGCCCTGCACGGCGCGCCAGCCTTCTTCCGTTTCGATGAAATCGAGATGGGTGATCGTCTCGTCAAAGGCGGGCATCTGCAGCGCCAGCGCGCCGCCGGGATTGAGCGCGAAACTGGCGCCATCGAACACCTGATCGTCCTGCCCGCCCACGAGATTGAGATAGACGAGCGGCAGGCCCGTCTCCACCACGCGGGCGACCATGTGGTTCATGCGCTCATCGAGCTTGTTGCGATAGTAGGGCGAGCCATTGGGCACCAGCAGGATCTCGGCGCCGGTTTCGGCGAGCGTTTCGGCCACCTCCGGGCTCCAGGCATCCTCGCAGATTGGCGTGCCGATGCGCAGCGGGCCGATGCTGTAGGGGCCCTGGGGCGGGCCGGGATCAAAGAGGCGGACCTCGTCAAACACCGTTTCATTGGGAAGCTTCTGCTTCAGCACCCGCGCCTTTATCTGCCCGCCCTCGAGGATGAAATAGGCGTTGTAAAGCTTGCCGTCCTCGGCGTGCGGCCCGCCGATCGCCATGGCCGGGCCATCGGCCGAGGCGCGGGCCAGCGCTTCCACCTCCGCCATGGCGGCGCGGTGGAAGGCGGGCTTCATCACCAGATCCTGCGTCTGGTAGCCGGTGATAAACATCTCCGGCAGCGCCACGAGATCAGCGCCCGCCGCGCGGCCCTCCTCCCAGGCCTTCATTGCCAGTTCGGCATTCTCCTTCAGCGCGCCCACGGTGGGATCGAGCTGCGCAAGCGTGATGCGGAATTTCCGGGCCATCTTGCCTCCTTGGTGCACTTCGCGACTACTTAGCAGAGATCAGGCCGTGATCCAGCCGGGAAATGGCGAAAAGCGTTGTCTGGCGGCAAGGGCTGCTCTAGGCTTCGCGCCAAGGCCGCCGGCCCGCACAGGCGCGCAGGCGGCGAACAGACAGGGAGTATCGCACCATGCCCAGTATCCGCGCCGGATCGTTCCGCAGCCATCTTGCCATCGCCCTGCTGGCTGCCGCCTTCCTGCCCGGCCCCGTCACGGCACAGGAAAGCGGCGAGATCATCACCAAGCAATATGCCGATGGCGGCATCTATGAAGGCACGTTCAGGAACGGCCTCCAGCACGGCCGCGGCACCTACCGCCTGCCCAACGGCTTCGAATACGAGGGCGAATGGGTCGATGGGGAAATCCGCGGCAAGGGCAAGGCGCGCTATCCCAATGGTTCGGTCTATGAAGGCGAATTCGTGGCCGGCAAGCCGCATGGCTTCGGACGGATCGTGTTTGCCGATGGCGGCTCTTACGAGGGCGACTGGAAAGAGGGCAAGATTACCGGCAATGGCAAGGCCGTTTACGCCAACGGGGTGCAGTATGAGGGCGGCTTCCTCGATGGCCTCCATCACGGCGTCGGCACGATGCGAAGCCCGAACGGCTATGTATATGAGGGCGAGTGGGTGAAGGGGGTGAAGGAGGGCCAGGGCACGCTCACCTACCCCGACGGCGCCGTTTACAAGGGCAGCTTCAGGGCCGGCAAGCGTGACGGCACCGGCATCCTCACCCGCCCCGACGGCCTCAGATACGAAGGCCAGTGGAAGGCCGGGCAGATCGATGGCACGGGAAGGCTCTCCCAGCCCAACGGGGATGTGTATGAGGGTCAGTTCCGGGCCGGCAGGCGCCACGGGAAGGGGAAGGTCATCTACGCCAATGGCGATATCTACGAGGGCGATTTCCGCGATGACAAGCGCCACGGCCAGGGCACCTTCACCGGCAAGGACGGCTACCGCTACGTCGGCAGCTGGGAAAACGGGCACATGCAGGGCAAGGGCGAGATCACCTATCCCGACGGCTCCGTCTATACCGGCGGGATCGCCGATGATCTGGCCGATGGCCGGGGCCGCATCCTCTATCCCGACGGCAGCAGCTACGAGGGCGAGTGGAAGGCCGGCGTGATCGAGGGCAAAGGCCGCGCCCAATACCCCAATGGCATCGTCTACGAAGGGGATTTCAGAAATGCCCAATACGAGGGCCAGGGCGTCATGACAGCCCCCGACGGCTACCGCTACGAGGGTGAGTGGGAGACCGGCAAGCGCCATGGCAGGGGCAAGGCGACCTATGGCGACGGATCCGTTTACGAGGGCGATTTCGCCAACGGTCTGCGCGAGGGGACGGGCACGATCACCATGCCCAACGGCTTCAGCTACACCGGCGAATGGAAAGGCGGCGAGATCCACGGCAGGGGCAAGGCGACATATCCCAACGGGGATGTGTACGAGGGGATGTTCGTGAAGGGCAAGCGCCACGGCGAGGGCGTGATGCGCTATCACACCGGCGAAACACAGGCAGGCAGATGGAACAATGGCGCCTTCAGCACGGAGGAGGGGCGATTCGCGCGCCCCCCGCAGGCTGGTGATGAAGCCGCCAGCCCCGGGAACGGCAAACCTGCACCGGATACACCGGAACCGGCTTCGGAGTGAATTTTCCGCGCGCCCTCAATTTGTAGATGATTCGCGCTTTTCGAGCACCCGCAATGCGGGAAAAAGTTGTCAAAATTATTACAGAATGGATCGGTTTGGGAAACATTCGGAGAATATAGTTTCTCACATTCAGGTGTTCATCTAGATAAAATGTGGTAGAAATATGGCCAGAGGAAGCCCTTGTTATGAAGGGGGTGGGTTAGATGTTGCCGTGATACTTCTAACGCAACGTCAACCCCGATGGGAAAGAGATTTGCAACGCGGTTCGCGGTGTGAGTTCTCAAAAAATTAACTCAAAACGGGAAATAACCCGGATTGAGCGTGAAAAGTGCGGAGTTGGCAAGATGAGCATTTCAGGAAAATTCGCGGGTGGCCTTGCGGTTGCGGTTGCTGTGGCCGGGCTGGCGCAAGGGGCGCTGGCGGCATCCATTCGCTTCGACAGCCTGCAGGCCATGTGGGCGAACCCGACGGGCGGGAGCTACGTCACCATGTCTTCCGGCTATGGCGATCCGGTGGACATCAGATGGGGCAAGCCGTGGGGCAGAAGCGGCGGCAAGTCCGGCTATACTTTCGATGCTGTCGATACGCCCTTCACCCGCGTTCAGGATGCCGTATTCGCCCTTGGGGAATTCACCCATATCAACAAGGTGATATGGGGGGGCACCAGCATCAGTTCTGTCGAACTGTTTCTGAAAGCCGACATCACGGCCATCCCCGATGCGGGGCCTGAGGTTTCCCTTGGCACGAGCATCTTCCGCTTTCTCGTCAAGCACACGGAAACACCGAACAACGGCAACTGCCCGGCCGGGAGCGTGAGCAACTGCGACGATATCGTCAGCATCACCGCGCTCGATTCCAGCGATACCGTATCGATCGGCGGGGTGGATTACACGCTTTCCATCCTCGGCTTCGCCGAATCGGTTGCCGATGCCAGCGCCGGGAATTTCGATTCACAATTCCTGTCACCCGAACATGGCAGCAATACCCGCATTCTGGCCGGCAAGTTCACCGTGGTGGATAACAACCCACCCGCTCCTGTCCCGCTGCCGGCAGGCCTGCCGATGCTGCTGATCGGGCTCGGTGCGCTGGGCGTCATTCGCCGGAGATCGCAAAGGAGCGCCTGACGCTACCGCGGCGCCAACGGCTTGCCTGAATCCCGAAGCAAGGCCCCTTCCGCATGCCCGGATGGGGCCTTGTGCGCTGTGGAGGAGGGGCAAGCCAGGCTCCAGCCGCCGGGCCCGCCCCTTTCCTCTCGAAGGGCGATCACTTGAGCTTGGTGACACCAAGCATGCGCATGACCGCGCGCTCATAGAAGGGCTCGCTCACGCCCTTTCTGACCTTGCGCATGAAATACCATTCGAACATCAGCTTCGCCCAATGCACCCATTTGCCCTTGGATGACCAGTTCACATTGCGCGGCGGGTTCTGGGGCATGGCCAGGAATGCCGCGCCGCCATCGCCGAAATCCGCGAGGCAAAGGGCATTCCAGGTGGGCTTGGCCGAGGGCTCCTTGCCTTCCAGCAAAAGCGGTATGTTATGCGCCGTCGCGGTGACCATGCTTTCGATCATGAATCCCGTTTTCGGCACGCCTGTCGGCACCGGCGTTGCCACGGGCGGCGCGATCGCGATGCACACGCCGATGGCGAACACATTAGGGTATTTCGGATTGCGCTGATATTCGTCCACGATCACGAAACCGCGCGGATTGACGAGCCCCTCGATATCGCGCAGCGCGGGGATGCCGCGAAAGGCCGGCAGCAACATGGCGAAGCGGAAATCCTTCTCGTGCTTCTTCTTCTCCTTGCCGTCCTCGTCCACCTCGGTAACAAAGGCCTTGCCATCGGCGAATTTATCGACCTTGGCATTGGTGATCCAATCGATATGACGATCACGCAGGAGCGATTCCAGCATCCCCTTGGTATCACCCACCCCCCCGAGGCCGAGATGGCCGATGAAGGGCTCGGAGGTGACGAAGGTCATCGGCACCTTGTGGCGGATCTTGCGCCGGCGCAGATCCGTATCCATGATCATTGCGAACTCATAAGCCGGTCCGAAGCAGGAAGCCCCCTGCGCGGCGCCCACCACGATCGGCCCGGGATCCTTGCAAAATTCCTCCCAAGCCTCGGCCGATTTCTCGGCGTGTTCGATCGTGCAGACCGATTGTGTCAGCCCCTCAGGGCCAAAACCCTCGATCTCGTCAAACGCAAGCTCAGGCCCGGTCGCGATCACGATGTAATCGTATTCGACGGAGCTGCCATCCTTCAGTTCCACCCGGTTTTCCTCCGGGTGCAGCCGCTTTGCGCCGGTGCTGATGAAATCGATGTCCCGCTTCTTCATCACCGGCGCGAGATCTATGATGATATCATCCTTCTTGCGCCAGCCCACACCCGCCCAGGGGTTGGACGGCGTGAACTGGAAATAGGGCTTGTCCGAAATCACGGTGATCTTGTGCCCGCGCCCCATCGTCTCGCGCAGTTCGAAGGCCTGGATACAGCCCCCGAGCCCCGCGCCCAGAACAACCACATGCGCCATCTTGCATCCTCCTTTTGTGCCTTTTGCCCGAACCGCGCATGGCAGACTCGTACCACATTCCCTCCCGCCACTCGCGCAATATATCGAGCATCATTCCCATAATAAGCTGGGGGTCCCCTTCCCTGTTTTCAAACCCCGCGCCTCTGTTTCGCCATCATTCCGGCTTCCTCGCGCCCTCGATGCCGAACCGGTAGGAGGCATGGCAACCGGTGCAATTGCCCATCAGGTTGCCAAGCTCGCCGACAACGGCCAGCGGATCATCGGTGCCGGCAATGAAATCCGCGAGATCATCGAAGGCCTGATGGGTGCCGAGGCCGAGGGTCTTGAAATCAAGCGGCAGCTTGCGGATGATCGCCGCCTCCCCTTTCGCCGCCGCCATCCCCGAGGCACGCGCAAGGCGCTCGGCCGCGGCGAGATCGCCGTCTGCCGCGGCCTGGGCGATCCCCTGCACCGTTTCCAGAAGCCCGCGCATCTCTCCCAGCACCTTGTTGCGCTCGTCGGCGGTAAGCAGCACAACCGTGCGCCCGTCATCCGCCCTCACCGTCTGGCCGGCGATGATGAATTTCCACGTCATCGCCCCCAGCAAGACCGCCAGGATCAGGCTCAGAAGCCATCCCGCCCTGCACTTCATGTTCACGCCGTTCTCCATTTCCAGCCTCTTCCATCCGCACGATCATAAGGCCGGAGAAGCGGCGTGCTCTGACATAGCTCAATTGGCAGCACCCAATTTCGGGCTTTATCTCGCCTCCAAAGCGCGTATATTCTGCTCCCATGAATGCACCGGCACATATCGCATCCGCCAACGCAGCCCCTGCCGGGCTGCTCTCCGGGCGTGCCGGCCTTCTTCTCCTCCTTAGCTGCCTCTGAACGTGCCATGCCCGGCGCGAGCGTTCAGAGGTTGTGAGACGCGCCACCATCCCGAAAGCTAAGGCAAAACCAGAGAGAAAACCCATGACGGAATCCACGCAACAGGAACGTGTCCTGATCTTCGATACCACCCTGCGCGACGGTGAGCAGAGCCCCGGCGCCACGATGACCCATGAGGAAAAGCTCGAGATCGCGCAGATGCTCGATGAAATGGGTGTGGATATCATCGAGGCCGGCTTCCCGATCGCTTCGGAAGGGGATTTCGAAGCCGTGAAGGAGATCGCGAAACGGGCCGAAAACGCCACGATCTGCGGCCTCGCGCGCGCCAATTTCAAGGATATAGATCGCTGCTGGGAGGCGGTGCAACATGCCCGCCGCCCGCGCATCCACACCTTCATCGGCACCTCGCCGCTGCACCGCGAGATCCCCGGCCTCAGCAAGGATCAGATGGCCGATCTGATCCACGAAACCGTGAGCCACGCGCGCAACCTCTGCGAGGATGTGCAATGGTCGCCCATGGATGCCACGCGCACTGAATGGGATTACCTGCGCCGGGTGGTGGAGATCGCCATCAAGGCCGGCGCCACCACCATCAACATCCCCGATACGGTGGGCTACACCGCCCCGCGCGAGAGCGCCGAGCTGATCCGCCGCCTGATCGCCGAGGTGCCCGGCGCCGAAGATGTGATCTTCGCCACCCATTGCCACAACGATCTCGGCATGGCCACGGCAAACGCGCTTGCGGCCGTCGAGGGCGGGGCGCGCCAGATCGAATGCACGATCAACGGCCTTGGCGAACGGGCCGGCAACACCGCGCTCGAAGAGGTGGTGATGGCGCTGAAGGTCAGGAATGACATCATGCCCTACACCACCAATATCGACACCACGAAGATCATGAACATCTCGCGCCGGGTGGCGCAGGTCTCGGGTTTTCCGGTGCAATACAACAAGGCGATCGTGGGCAAGAACGCCTTCGCCCATGAAAGCGGCATCCATCAGGACGGCATGCTGAAGAACAAGGAAACCTTCGAGATCATGCGCCCCGAGCATGTGGGGCTGAAGGAAACGAACCTCGTGCTCGGCAAGCACTCGGGCCGCGCCGCCCTGCGCGCCAAGCTGAAGGATCTCGGCTACGAGCTTTCCGACAACCAGCTCAAGGATGTGTTCGTGCGCTTCAAGGCGCTCGCCGACCGCAAGAAGGAAGTTTATGACGACGATCTGATCGCCCTCATGCACGACAGCGCCACCGAGGCCCATCACGATCGCATCCAGCTCAATCACCTGCGCGTGGTCTGCGGCACGTCCGGGCCGCAGACGGCGGAGATGTCACTCGAGATCGACGGCGAGGATCACAGCGTCACCGCCACCGGCGATGGCCCGGTGGACGCCACCTTCAACGCCGTGAAGGCGCTCGTGCCCCATGACGCGCGCCTCCAGCTTTATCAGGTGCACGCGGTTACCGAGGGCACCGATGCGCAGGCCACCGTGAGCGTGCGGATGGAGGAAAACGGCAAGATCGTCACCGGGCAATCGGCCGATACGGATACCGTGGTGGCCTCGGCCAAGGCCTATATCCAGGCGCTCAACAAGCTGTTCGTGCGCCGCGAGAAGGGCAAGCCCGAGGATGCGGCACATTCCGCATAACGCCCCTGAAGAGATGATCCCGGGCCGGCATGTATTTCACTTTTTCATCATGCCGGCCCATAATATCAGGCAATATTCTTCGTCACTTTACAAAATGCGATATACTCACCGGATCGGCCTCCATCTCCCGCATCCGTTCTGACGCGAAGGGCAGCAAAAAGGTGCTGATCCCGCCCCTCCCCCCTCTTTACCGCCCCGCGCGCCCGCGCCTATAAGAGCAGGGATCCGCGGTGCATCGCAGGCACCCGTGACATTCGAAAATGTTGGAAAAGGACAAGGGGCACCCTCCGCATGGCTGGATTTGGTTTGTTTTCGTCGGACATGGCAATCGATCTCGGGACGGCGAACACGCTTGTCTATGTCAAGGGCAAGGGGATCATCCTCAACGAGCCCTCCGTCGTGGCCTACAACGTCAAGGACGGTGTCAAGAAAGTGCTTGCGGTGGGCGAGGACGCCAAGCTGATGCTTGGCCGCACGCCCGGCTCGATCGAGGCCATCCGCCCGATGCGCGAGGGCGTGATCGCCGATTTCGACGTGGCCGAGGAGATGATCAAGCATTTCATCCGCAAGGTCCACAAGCGCACCACCTTCTCCAAGCCCAAGATCATCGTCTGCGTGCCCCACGGCGCGACGCCGGTCGAAAAGCGGGCGATCCGTCAATCCGTGCTCTCGGCGGGCGCACGCCGCGCCGGGCTCATCGCCGAGCCGATCGCGGCGGCCATCGGCGCCGGCATGCCGATCACCGATCCGACCGGCAACATGGTGGTGGATATCGGTGGCGGCACCACCGAGGTGGCGGTGCTCAGCCTTGGCGATATCGTCTATGCGCGCAGCGTGCGCGTGGGGGGAGACCGAATGGACGAGGCGATCGTTTCCTATCTGCGCCGCCAGCACAATCTCCTGATCGGCGAAAACACCGCCGAGCGCATCAAGACATCGATCGGCACCGCCCGCATGCCCGATGACGGCCGCGGCGCGGTGATGCAGATCCGCGGGCGCGATCTTCTCAACGGCGTGCCCAAGGAAACCGAGATCAACCAGGCCCAGGTGGCCGAGGCGCTTTCGGAAACGGTGCAGCAGATCTGCGAAGCGGTGATGACGGCGCTCGAGGCCACGCCGCCCGATCTGGCGGCGGATATCGTCGATCGCGGGGTGATGCTCACCGGCGGCGGCGCGCTTCTGGGAGAGCTCGATCTGGCGCTCAGGGAGCAGACGGGCCTTGCGATTTCGGTTGCCGATGAATCTCTCAACTGCGTGGCGCTCGGCACCGGCAAGGCGCTGGAGCACGAAAAACGCCTGCGTCATGTGATCGATTACGACAGCTAGGGCCGTCCGGCCCGGGGAAAAGGCCAGTGGCAAAGGATAACGCATCCGAGCTCTACATACGCCCGATCAGGCGGATCCTGACGGCGCTTGTGGTGCTTTTCCTGGCCGGCACATTCATCCTGTGGCGGATCGACAGCCCCCGGGTGGAGCGGTTTCGGGCGCAGATCGTCGATCGGATCGTACCCAGTTTCGAATGGGCCATGACGCCGGTCACCGCACTGGCCGACATGGCGGAAAATTTCCAGTCCTACCAGAAGCTCTATGAGCAGAACCAGGAATTGCGGCGCGAACTCCAGCGCATGAAGGCCTGGAAGGAGGCCGCGCTGCAGCTCGAGCAGAAGAACGCGAAGCTTCTGGATCTCAACAAGGTGCGCCTCGATCCCAAGCTCACCTATATCACCGGCGTGGTGCTGGCCGACAGCGGCTCGCCTTTCCGCCAGTCCGTGCTGGTGAACGTGGGGGCAAGGGATGGCATCCGCGATGGCTGGGCAGCGGTGGACGGGCTCGGCCTCGTGGGGCGGATCTCGGGGCTCGGGCAGCGCACCGCCCGGGTGATCCTCCTGACCGACAGCAACAGCCGCATTCCCGTCACCATCCAGCCCTCGGGCCAGAAGGCCATCCTCGCCGGCGACAATACAGCCGCTCCGCCGCTCGAATTCCTCGAAAAACCGGAGCTGGTGCGCCCGGGCGACAGCGTGATCTCCTCGGGCGATGGCGGGGTTTTCCCGGCCGGTCTGCTCGTCGGGCGCGTCGCTCAGGGGGCCGACAGGCGCCTGCGGGTGCATCTCGCGGCCGATTACGAGCGGCTGGAATATCTCAGGATCCTGCGTTCGCAGCCCGCCGAGCCGATCGCCAGCCCGGGGAGCCTGCTCGCCCCGCCCGCGCCCTCCGCCACGAGAGCGCCCATCGC
>WFVA01000041.1 GCA_015491895.1 Albidovulum sp.
GATCTACGCCATGGCGTTCGACGAAGGGATCGCTCACCCGGAAACGATGATCGAGGATCGCCCGACCTCCTTCGGTTCCTACACGCCGAGCAATTTCGATGGCCGGTTTCGCGGAACGATCCGCCTGCGCCGGGCGCTCCAGCTCTCGCTTAACATCCCGGCCGTGAAGCTCCTCGATGCCATCGGCCCGGCGCGGTTTGTGGCACGCCTGCGCCGGGCCGGCGCAAACCCGGCACTGCCCGACGGCAAGCCCCGGACGGCTGCCTGCGGGCAGTGCCGGGTTTGCGCCCGCCCGGCGCAGGCGGGCAACAAACCGGGCCGGGCCGATGGCATCGAGGAGCTTCACGGCCGGGATGTTGAGCGAGAGCTGGAGCGCCCGGCGCAGGCGGATCGTTCCGCGAAACCGGCCATCGAAATTGCTCGGTGTGTAGGAACCGAAGGAGGTCGGGCGATCCTCGATCATCGTTTCCGGGTGAGCGATGCCTTCGTCAAACGCCATGGCGTAGATCAGGGGCTTCAATGTGGAGCCGGGGGAGCGCAGGGCGGTCGTCATGTCAACGAAGCCCTGGCGTGTATCGGCGCGATAGGCGGCAGAGCCGACGGAGGCGAGGATTTCGCCGCTGCGATGATCGGCCACAAGAATCGCGATGGAAAGGCGGGGATCCTTCCGGCGAAGGGCCATTCGGGCCAGGGTTTCGAGTTGCCGTTGAAGGGTGGCGTCAAGCGTGAGGCTCAGGGCCGTGAGATCCGGGTGGCGCAGGTGCAAGTGGGTTGTCAGATGGGGTGCCAGGGCCGGAAAGGGGCGCCTTCGGGTTGGCACCGGCTCGCTCATGGCGGCCTGCGCGCTGCTTTCGCTGATAGCGCCATTCGATGCGAGCCGCTCCAGAATGCGATTGCGCGCGGCAGTGGCGTGCGCATGATGGAGATCGGGCCGCCGGCTTTCGGGGGCTTGTGGAAGGGCGATGAGCAATGCGGCCTCTGCCGGGGTGAGGCGGCGCGGCTCTTTCCCGAACCATGCGAAGCTCGCCGAGCGCACCCCTTCGAGATTGCCGCCGAAGGGGGCGCGGTTCAGGTAGAGTTCCAGGATCTGATCCTTGGACATGCGCCGCTCGAGTGCAAGCGCCACCCGGATCTGGCGCAGCTTCCCCCAGAGAGAACCCGTTCCGCTTTCTTCCAGCAGCCGCGCGGCCTGCATGGAGAGCGTGGAGCCGCCCGAGATGATCCGCCCGTTTGCGATCGCCTGCCCCGCGGCGCGCAGAAACGCCAGAAGGTCCGCGCCTGAATGGGTGTAAAAGCGTTTGTCTTCATAGGCGATGAGCATTCGGATGTAGTCTGGATCCACATCCCCGAACC
The DNA here is from genome assembly GCA_015491895.1 of Albidovulum sp. Classification (GTDB taxonomy): domain Bacteria; phylum Pseudomonadota; class Alphaproteobacteria; order Rhodobacterales; family Rhodobacteraceae; genus WFVA01. Next base: position 1,354 of record WFVA01000041.1, read on the forward strand.
GGGTGGCGAGGCGCCAGCGCCCATTATCCACCGTGAAGGCGCGTAGCAGCCGCCCATTGCGATCACGCATCTCGGGGGAGGTTTCGAGCGCGAGCGGCGGCAGCTTCGTGGCATCGATCCAGGCATCGAAGGCATCGCGCGCCGCCGCCAGGAGAAAGAGCCCCAGGGCTACGAAAAGAAGGGCGCGGCGGCGCATCTCACTTCACCACGCGCACCCGGGCCGGATCGCTGTGAGCGCGCATTTCGGGGCGATACATGTCCTCCACGCTGGCGGGGGGCTGGTGATATTCGCCGGGGGTCGTGGCGCGCAGGATATAGGCCAGGCGCAGGGGCTTGTCGGATGACCAGTCCACCGCGGCGATGAAGCGATCGCTGCGCGCCTCGCTGTGGCGGACGCTATCGGGGAGCTCCAGCCAGTCAAGGGCACGCACATTCCCGCCCTGCAGAATGTCGGGATTGTCAATCTCGTAGCCGGCGGGCAGGGGATCGTTTATTATCAGCCGCGCTTCGCGCGCGCTCAGAGGATGCACCGTAATCACGGCAACAAGCCTTGTGCCCACCTTCATCCCCTCGTGGGCGGTGATGTCCGTCTCGATACCATCCATCGTGTAGTAGCGCCGCTCGATTGCATAGCCGTTGCCGCCGGCGGGGAGCGGCCTTTCGGGCACGCCGAAGGTGGTGAGGGTGAGGGTCTGCCGCTTTCCGGTTTCGTTTGTGATGGCGAGCGGAGCGGCGGCGGCATCATCCTCGATCAGGCGGACGATCGGGCCGGAGGCGGGCGTGCCGTTGATCGTGAAACCGGCCATCGAGGGATCGGCCACGAGCGCTTTCGCCGCGAGCAGAGCCCAGGCGGCTTCCTGGGTGGAGCGGGTTCCGGGCGCGCCGCCGGCGGCGATGAATTTCACCGCCGTTTCGCGGTCGATCATCGTGCTGCCCGCTTCGCTCGCCAGCGCCAGCACGGCCGCAGCATCGCGCCGCGCAGTTCCGTAATCGGCGCGCCAGAGAGGCGGCTCGCCCTCTGCCGCATCACGGGCGATCAGCCTTGCGGCCTGTGCGAACATTCGGTCGGCGCGGGGCTGATCGCCGTAGAAGGCGAGCGCGGCGCCAAGCTGCGCGGCAGCAAGCGGGGTGGTGAAGGCGTCACGCTTCACATCGGCGTAATAGCGCAGATCGCCGATTGCCGCGGCGCCCTCGCGCGCCAGCACCATCAGCGCATAGGCGAGATCCTCTCCGCCCTTATCGAAATCGCCGTAGTAATTGACCTGGTTGAGGAGATTGTCCATCGCCATGCGAAAGGCGGTATCGGGCACGGCATAGCCTCTGGCGCGGGCGCGCGAGAGGAAATCGCTCACATAGGCATCAAGCCACATATCGCCCTGATCGGGCTGCCAGAGGCCGAAGGCGCCATTGGGCGATTGATTGTTGAGCACGCTTTCAATGGCCTGGCTGACCCGCTCGGGAATGGCCTTTCGCTGGCCGAGCCCCAGGGCTTCGGCCACTTCGGAAAGATAGAGGAGCGGCAGGGCTTTCGATGTGATCTGCTCGGTGCAGCCGTAGGGGTAGCGATCGAGAGCGGTGAGCAGCCCCGGTGCATCGAGCCGGGCCAGGGGGCCGGCGGCCAGCGTGGCCGAGCCGGTGCCCGGGCGCATCCCGGCAAAGACATCGGGGGTGAAGGTGAAGGTATCGCCCGGCGCCAGATCGAAGCGGCTGGTGCGGGTAACGACGGGATCGTTATCGACAACCGCGAGGGTGAGAGTCTTTTCAAGCCGCTCCCCGCCCGGCAGGGCAAGAGCGACCGTCATTTCATATGTGCCGGGCTTCGTGCCCGAAATCGGCACGGAGAGGCGCGCGGTTTCCTTTTCGCCAAGCGCGATGCTGGCTGGCATGGCGCTCTTGTCGATCCGCAGCCCTTCGGCTTGCAGATCGATCCCGATTTCGCCGGCCGGCGCATCCGCATTGGTGATTTCCAGCAGCAGGCGGCTCTGATCGCCGGGGGCGAGGAAGCGGGGCAGGCTGGCCGTCAGCACGACGGGATCGCGAACGATCACATCACCCGAGGCCGCGCCCACACCCGTTTTCGACCACACCACGGCCATGATCCTGAGCGTGCCGTTGAAGGCCGGCAAATCGAAGCGCGCGCGCGCCGTGCCGTCGGCGCCGATTTCCACCGGGCCGGTGAAGAAGCTCACAAGCTCTTCCGTGGGCGGCGGCGAGGCGGGGCTGGCATCGCTCTCGGCATCGCCGCCCGAGCGCACCCGGCCCATGGCGCCGTTCATGCCGTCGATCAGGCGGCCATAGAGATCGCGGATCTCCATGCCGAGGCGTCGCTGGCCAAAGTAATGGCCGGCCGGATCGGGGCTTTTGAAGCGGGTCATGTTGAGAATGCCGAGATCCACTGCGGCGATGGTGGCATAGGCCTGCTCGCCCGGCTTCACATTGGCAACCTTCAGCGCCACATCGAGCGGCCCGCGCGGGCGGATTTCTCCGGGGAGGGAAAGGCTTGCCGCGAGCCGGTGATCGCCGGGATCGACAGCGGCGTAGGAAAGGCCGAGGGCGCGGGCCGGATTGTGTTTCGCGGCAACATCCATCGGGCGAATGACCGTGGCCGTCACGTAGGCGCCGGCGCCCCATTCATCGGTAACAGGCAACTCGACGATGTTTTCCCCGGCGGTGACATCAACCGCCTTCATGTCGATCAGCCGGTTGGACATCACCGTGATCAGTGCCTTGCCCGCCGTGCGCGGCACGAGGCGCAGGCGCGCCGTATCGCCGGGGCGGTAGGCGGTGCGGTCGAGCGAAACCTCCAGCACATCGGGCGTGGCGGCGGCATCGGCGGCGGCATACCAGCCGGCAGCGAAGGGGACGGACGAGGCCACATATTGCCCGCCAGCCCCCTCTGCCAGGCGCTCCACCCGGATCTCGTATTCGCCCCATTCGACGGGCGCCGATATCTCAAGCGGCGCATCCTTGGGAATGACGACTTCATCACTCTTGACAAGCGTGCGGGTCGTGACCGGCTCCCAGTTCCACCGGCCGCCGCTCTGATACCACTGGTAGCGGGTATTGACGCGGTTGATGGTATAGCGCACCGGTATTTCGGCGGCATTGCCGCCCGTATCGAGGGCGATCAGGCGGAAGCGGGCGGTGCCGTTTTCCGCCACCACGTCATCAAAAAGGGGCCGGATGCCGATCATAGGTGCTGCCGGGGCAAGCGGGCGGGTGATCTCGCGCTCCACGGGCCTTCCCGAGCCCTCCGAAACGCGCACCGTGATGGTGGCTTCGAGCGGGTGTGTGGTGGCTTCTCTTTCGGGGAAGACGAGCGGGATCAGGGCCTTGCCGGCCTTGTCGGTGCGGATGCCGACAGGCAGGGCTTCGCTGCGTGGCTCGAAGGGCTGATCGTGGCGCCCGAAGCGGTAGCCGGGATGGCTTTCGATCTCGTCGCGCGCATTGAGGCGCAATTCACCCTCGATGCTCATATCGGCGGCAGGTGCGCCAAAGAGGTAGCGCGCCTCGAGCGTGAGGGGAGGCGGAGCGGCCGGATCGAGCGGGCCTTCGGGAAGCGAAAGGGAGAAATCGATCCGCTCGGGGATGAAATCCTCCACGAGGAATTTGGCTGTTGCCAGGGCGGGCGCATCGGTATCGGCATGAAGGCTGAGGCGCCAGCCGCCGCGCTGGGCCGTGGCGCCGATCGGAAAGGCAAACACATGCCCGCCGGCGAGATCACCGGCGGAAACCTTGCGCGTGTATTCGATGCCGTCGGGGCGGCGCAGGATGGCGGTGAGGGGGATGCCTTCGAGCGCTTCCGCCTTCGGCCCGCGCAGCAGAGCGGTAACATGCACGGTATCCCCGGCGCGATAGGCGCCGCGGTCCGTCGTCACGAAGGCATCGATCGCCTCCGCGGGCGCGCGCCCCTCCACGCCGCGATCGGAAAGATCGAAGGCGGGACCGGAAAGGGAGAGGAAGGCGATATCCCGATCCTCCTCACGCGCGATCAGGAGCGCGGGCGCCCGCGAGCCCGTGCCGGCCGCGATCGCCGCAGGAAAGCGGGCATAACCGCGCGCGTCCGTCTCCGCTTCGGCCAGCACCGCATTTGCCCGCGAGAGCAGGGTAACCTTCACCCCCTGTTTCGGCGTGGCCTCGAGGAGGGAGCGGATGAACACATGAACGCCGTCCACCCCCTTCAGGCTGGTCATTCCGAGATCCGAGAGGGCAAACCATTGCGTGCTGGCGGGGTTGTCATATGGATCGGCGCCCGGCACCCGGGCTTCGAGCGCATAGATCCCGGCCGGCAGTCCGGCAATGATCTCGCCCATGGGCAGGCGGGTAGTGACCTCGCGGTTGAGCTCCATCCTCACCTCGCCCTTGCCGCGCCAGATCTCCTCCGCCACATCGCTGGCGAAGCTCTCGGTTTCCCAGATCGAGAGCGGGCGGGCGAAATAGCCATCCTGCATGGCGCGCAGAAGATTGCGATCGCTGACCCGGCGCAGCACGAGATCCACTTCGGTCAGGTTGACGGTTTCGATCGGCAGGGCCGCATCCGCCGCCCTTGGCAGCACATAGCCGCGCCCCGGGAAACGGGCGATCGGCCTGCGATCGCGCACGTAGTGACGGATCGTCACCGATTTCAGAAGCTTCTCGCCATTCGCGGCCGGCAGCCCGGCGCGGAAGGTGATCTGGTAGCGCTGTCCATGTTCCAGCCCGCCCACGCAGATCTGGCGCTGAGCGACCTCGATCGGCATGTCGTTGGACGGCAGTTTCAGATAGGGCCTGTAATCGAGCCCCGCCTGCACCAGATCTTCCGAGAAGGTTGCGCAGATGCGCGGCTCGGCGAGATCGCTGTTGACCGTATCCTCGACGATGCGAAAGCCGTATTTCGCGATCGCCCGCTCAAGTGCTTTCGTGATCGCCGGATCATCCACGAAGTGGCTGGCGAGGGTGAGCGCGGGGATCATGTCGCGCCCGCGGCCATCCCTTTCGAGCGCCCGTGCCATGACCACGAGCGCCGCAGCCTTTTCCCCCGGCCCTTCGCTGCGCAGCCAGGCATTCACTGCAGCCGGCAGGGCTTCGGCGCGGATCTCCCGGTATCTTTCCGTTTCCTCGCGGGGAACTTTCAGAGCAAGCTCCGCATATCGGATCCAGAGCCCGGCCCTGTCGGTCAGCACGAGGGCGGCGCCGGCATAGCGGAGCGCCTCGGCGGGATCCTGGCGGGCATAGGCTTCACCGATCAGCTCTTCCGCGTTCGTCTGGGCGGGGAAATAAAGCGTGGTGATGCGCTCGGCCAGATCGCGCGCGGCTGTGAAATCCGGTTCATGGAGAAAATCCGCCTCCCTTTGGCGAACTTCCGCGCGGGCAATCAGGGCAGCGGGCGTTTCCACCACCCGCCCCGAGATCGCGCCCGCATACGGGCGCTCCTCTTCCACCGCGCTTTTGGGAAAGCAGGCATTGGAGCGCCGATTGTAGGTGAAGGCCTTGCAGCGCTTGTCAAGCAGGCAGGCGCGGCGGCAGCTCTGGAAGGTCTTGTCAAACAGGGTGGCCAGATCGGAGCCGTAGAAATCGACATCCTTGCTCAGGATATGGCGCCTCTCGGGGATCGGGCTTTCGGCCTTTGCGTCAATCCCGCTGGAAATGAAAACTGCTGCAAGAATGAAAGCAACAAGAAAACGCATCGCGATTCTCCAAATCAGCACCAATGATTCACGGCCTGACGATCACACAAATCCCGGCACGGGCGCAACATCGCATTCTTTCATCCTTTCAGCCACCTCATTCTCGCCGGTTAACACCCTGTTCACCCTGATTTGGGAATCATGGGGAACGAATCCCGCAGGGGGCGGAGGAATGAGCATGAGCCTTATTGACAAACTCGCACAGGAGCGGCGCGCGCGGCTGGCGGCGGAGCGGCTTCTGAAGCAGAAGCAGGAAGAGCTTTTTCAGGCCAACCGCAAGCTCGGCAAGCACGCGATGGCGCTTTCCGAAGAAATTGTCGAAAAGCGCCATGAGGTGGAGGAAGTCCGGTCCGTGGCCGAGGCGCTGAAGGGCGAGAAGAACGAGGCGCTGACCCAGCTCAAGGAAGCCGAGGTGCAGGTCGAGATTGCCGAGCGCCGGCTGTGGGATTCGATCGAAACCATTCAGGACGGCTTCGCGGTTTTCGATCTCAATGATTGCCTGATCGCCGCCAACAGCGCCTATCTCTCCGCCTTCGATGGCCTCGAGGAGATCCGCCCCGGCGTGAGCTATCCGCGCATCACGCAGCTTATGGTGGAGGAAGGGATCGTCGATATCGGGGATCTGCGGCCCGATCAGTGGCGCGAAAAGATGCTGGAGCGCTGGTATGGGGATCCGATCCAGCCGGAGGTGATCAAGCTGTGGAACGGCATTTATATCAAGCTTGTGGATCGCCGCTCCAAGGATGGCGATACCGTTTCGCTCGCGCTCAACATCACCGATACGATCCGCTACGAAAAACGCCTGAAGGAAGCGCGGGAGAAGGCCGAGGCGGCCAACCGTGCCAAATCCGCCTTCCTTGCCAACATGAGCCATGAGATCCGCACCCCGATGAATGGGGTGGTTGGCATGGCCGATATCCTCATGGATACGGCGCTGGACGAAGAGCAGCGCCTTTACGTCGATACGATCAAACGCTCCGGCGAAGCGCTGCTCGTGATCATAAATGACGTGCTCGATTACTCCAAGATCGAGGCCGACAAGCTGGTGCTGCACCCCGAGCCCTTCGATCTGGAGCGCTGCATCCATGATATCGTGACCCTGCTGAAGCCGAGCGTTCAGGAAAAGCCCGTCGATCTGCTCATAGATTTCGACATGTTCATGCCGACAACCTACATCGGCGATCCCGGGCGGATCCGCCAGATCCTTACCAATCTCCTCGGCAATGCGGTGAAATTCACTGCCGAAGGCCATGTTCTGGTGCGGGTTGTGGGGCTCGAGGTGGATGAGGGGCGCGCGCGGCGCATTCACATCACCGTGGAAGATACCGGCATCGGCATCCCCGAAGACATGGTGGATCACATTTTCGGCGAGTTCAATCAGGTGGAGGATGAGCGCAACCGCAGCTTTGATGGCACGGGGCTGGGCCTCGCGATCACCCGCCAGCTGGTTGAAAAGATGGGGGGCGAGATCTGGGTCGAATCCGAGCCGGGGAAGGGCTCCTGCTTCGGATTGCATGTCACGCTTCCGGTCGCGGACGAGGGCGAAGAGCCGGAGCTGCGCCCGCTTTCCCGGATGCGGAGGGCACTAATCATCGATGCCGAGAAAACCGCGCAGGGCCTGCTTGCACGTCAGCTCGAGGTGTTCGGGCTGGAGGTCGAGTGTCTCAAATCCGGCGAGGCAGCCCTCAACCATGATCTCGGGGCCTTTGATGTGATCTTCGCCGATCAGACACCGCCGGACATGGACGTTTCGGATCTGATTTCTGCCCTGAAAGCGGCGGCAGGGGAAGCGCCGGTGGTGCTTCTTGCTTCCGATGCCAATCCCGATGGTGGTGTTGCGGATCTGGTGATCAGGAAGCCGGCTCTGCCGCGCGAACTCTATACCGCCCTGCAAAGGCTTGAGGAAAAGCTGCTTGCGCCCGGCAACGACGCTGCGGAAATGGCGGAGCCTGCAAGAGGCGAAATGCAGGGGATCGACGAAGATCCCCCCTATAATGATCCGGCTGCAACGGATGAATTCCGCTTTTCGGATCAGGTGGATGGTCAGGATGGCGATGAAGCGGGCGGCAATCCGGCCCCGCGCCGCATGCGCGTGCTGGCGGCGGAGGACAACCGCACCAATCAGCTTGTTTTCTCCAAGATGGTCAAGAATCTGGAGATAGAGCTCCGCTTTGCCAACAATGGCCGCGAAGCGGTGGAGGTCTATCGGGAATTCGGGCCCGACATGATCTTCATGGATATTTCCATGCCCGAGATGGACGGCAAGGAGGCGACCCGTGCCATTCGTGAGATCGAGAAGGAAACCGGGGCGCATGTGCCGATCGTGGCGCTCACCGCTCATGCGATGGATGGCGATGGCGAGGAAATCATGGCGGCAGGGCTCGATCATTATCTCACCAAGCCGCTGCGCAAGGCGGCAATCATCGGCAAGATAGAGGAATTGCGGCCCGAGGAGGCGCTTCCCGTTTTGCCCGAGGCTGAAAGGGAAGCCGGCGCTGCCTTGCCGGCAGCCGAGTGAGTTGCGGTCCTTTCCCGCCCATGCGATGAAGCGGGATGGAAAAGCCCGGCTATACGGTGCGGCACGGCTTTCGCCCCCGCGCATTGGGTGAGATCGCGCTGCGATGTCGTGATCCCGAGGGGGTGGCCGCCTTCTACGAGGGAGCCATCGGGCTTGAACGAATGGAAGGGCGTCACAGCCCCGATATCGTCTTTCTGCGGATCGGCACAGGTTTTGGCGGGCACAGGGCGATCCTTGCGCTGTTCAGGGGGGGTGCCTGAAGGCGTTCCCACGCCTTGCATCACAGCGCCCCTTCCCTGCCGTTTGGCGAGCAGGAAGCGATGATACGCTGGCATGAGGAGATCGGCCAGCCCTTCCGGGTGAAGCATTTCGGCTGGGTCGGCTGGCGCGGGATGTTCACCGAAGATCCCGAGGGCACACGGTGGAGCTTGTGGCCTTCGATCCCTCGCTTCTGGATCAGCCTTCCGGGTAGTCGCGCAAGAAAACCCAGCGATCGCCCTCGCTCATTTCGGGCATGTAGCGATAGCCGCCGGTATCGAATTCCTTGAGGCTTTCGGGGTCCGTCAGGTGATTTTCAACCATGAAGCGCGCCATGGCACCGCGCGCCTTCTTGGCAAAGAAGCTCACGATCTTCGCCTGCCCGCCGCGCTCTTCCATGAACACGGGCGTTATCACGCGCAGGCTCAGCGCATCGGGATCGACCGCGCTGAAATACTCCACAGAAGCGCAGTTCACCAAAACATCCGTCCCGGCGGCCTGCGCATCTGCGTTGAGAGCCTCAGCGATGCGCGGCCCCCAGTATTCGTAAAGCGTGCGGCCACGCGGATTTTCAAACCGGCTGCCCATTTCCAGCCGGTAGGCCTGGATGAGATCGCGCGGGCGGAGCAGGCCATAGAGCCCGGAGAGAATACGCAGGTGCGATTGGGCCCAATCCAGCGCGGGCTCGTCCAGCGTGCCGGCATCGAGGCCGGTATAGGTATCGCCGGCAAAAGCAAGGATGGCGGGTTTTTGCGCGTCCGGCGCCGGATCTTGGCTGAAAGCCGCGAAGCGCCCGGCATTCAGGCGGGCGAGTTTCTCGCTGATGCTCATCAGCTTCATGAGATCACCGGGCGAAAGCCCGCGCGCAATTTCGGCCAGCTCCAATGCCTCGGCCGCGAAGCGGGGCTGCGTCGCGCCCGGTGTTGAAACCGGCGTCATGTCAAGCCTCTTGGCCGGAGAAATGACAACAAGCATCCTTGCCCTCCCTGATTGCGCGCCGCGAGCCTAATCGAACTCACGCAGGATTTCCATGAAGGCGGCGCCGAACCTCTCGGCACGGCGCTCGCCGAGAATGCGCAGCATCGCAGCCTCGTCACGCGGGCGCGTCTCAGCGACCCTTGCCAGAAGCGATGCGGAGCAGCTCATCGGCTTTTGCAGCCCGTCGCCCCCCCGCGCCAACCGAAGCTGCGCTTCTGCCAGGCGATCATAGAGGCTGCCTGCTTCGCGCCCGGCAAGCCTTCGCCGCGCCGGGTGCTGTTCGGGCGGGACCGCGCCGTTGATCACCTCGAGGAAATCCGCCCCGTAGCTTTCCAGCTTCTTCGCGCCAACGCCGGTGATCTTCATCATCTCGTCGGGCGTCGCGGGGCGGGCCTCGGCCATTTCGATCAGGGTGCGATCATTGAAGATCATGTAGGCGGGCAGGCCGGCCCTTTCCGCCAGGGCGCGGCGCTTTGCCTTCAGCGCCGAGAGCAGCGGCGCGTCTTCCTCGTTCACGAGCGCCTTGGCGGCCGGGCGGCGCTGGGCGGCTTTCCTGAGCGCGTCCTTGCGTAGCGTGATTGCCGCTTCGCCGCGCAGGATCGGGCGGGCGGCTTCTGTCATCCTGAGCGCGCCGTGGCGCTCGGGATCGGGGCGGACGAGATCATGGCCCATCATCTGGCGGAAGATGGCCTGCCATTCGGCGCGGCCGTGTTCCTTCCCCACGCCGAAGGTGGGCAGGCGATCATGGCCGCGGGCGCGCACCTTTTCCGTCTCGTTGCCGATGAGGATGTCGATCAGGTGCCCGGCACCGAAACACTCGCCCGTGCGCAGAATCGCCGAAAGCGCCTTGCGCACGGCCGTTGTGCCGTCAAACACCTCTGGCGGGCGCTCGCAATTGTCGCAGTTGCCGCAAGGGCCGCTTTCCTCCCCGAAATAGCGCAGGAGCACCTGACGGCGGCAGGTTTGCGCTTCGGCAAGGCCGAGGAGGGCATTGAGGCGCGCGTGATCGGCGGTGCGGCGTTCGGGCGGCGCGAGGCTTTCATCGATCTGGGCGCGGCGCAGGCGGATATCGTCGGCGCCGAAAAGCGTGAGCGTTTCGGCCGGAGCGCCATCGCGGCCCGCGCGGCCGATCTCCTGATAATAGGCCTCGATCGATTTCGGCAGATCGACATGGGCCACCCAGCGGATATCGGGCTTGTCCACCCCCATGCCGAAGGCCACGGTGGCGACAACGATCAGGCCGTCCTCCTGCTGAAAGCGCGCTTCCACGGTGCGGCGCTGATCGGCCTCCATGCCGCCGTGATAGGCGCAGGCCGGGTGGCCTTCTTCGGAGAGGGCGCGGGCGAGCGTTTCCGTCTTCGCGCGTGTGGCGCAATAGACGATCCCCGCCCGCCCCCGGCGCGCATCGGCAAAGGCCAGGATCTGGCGGCGGGGGCCGTTTTTTGCCTCGAAGGCGAGGTGGATGTTGGGGCGGTCGAATCCCTGAATGAAGATTTCCGGCTCGCGGCCGTCAAAGAGGCGGGCGATGATCTCGGCCCGGGTTTCGGCATCGGCTGTTGCCGTGAAGGCGGCGAGGGGAACATCGAGCGCGCGGCGCAGATCACCGATGCGCAGGTAATCGGGGCGGAAATCATGGCCCCATTGGGAAACGCAATGGGCCTCATCCACCGCGATCAGGCTTATGGCGGCGCGCCGCAGCATGTCGCGCGCGGCTACCGAGGCGAGCCGCTCGGGGGCGAGATAGAGAAGCTTCAGCCGGCCTTCGTGCAGGGCCTTGAAAACCGCCTCGCTCTCCGCCTCGCTGTTGTGCGAGGTGAGCGCACCGGCTTCCACCCCGGCTTCACGCAGCGCCCGCACCTGATCGCGCATCAGCGCAATCAGGGGAGAGATCACCAGCGTGACGCCATCACGCAACAGCGCCGGCAGCTGATAGCAGAGCGATTTGCCCCCGCCCGTGGGCATGATCGCCAGCACATCGTGCCCCTTCGCCACCACCTCGACGATCTCGCGCTGGCCCGGACGAAAGGCATTGAAGCCGAAAATTTCCGCAAGATGGGCTTCGGCGTTCATGGCGCGGGCCTGCTATCGATAGAAGAAATCCGCGTTGTTGATCAGGATCGTCTGCACGATGATCAGGATGATGAAGGCCACGAGCGGTGCGAAATCGATGCCGCCGGTGGGCGGCAGAATGCGGCGGATCGGGCGATAGATCGGCTCGAGGAGCCTGTTCAGCGCATACCAGATCTGAGCCACCAGCGGCTGGCGGAGATTGAGCACATCGAAGCTGATCAGCCAGCTCATGATGATATGCACGATCATGATGAACCACAGGAGATTGAGCAGCATCATGATGATTTCGAAAAGGGATTGCATGTGGTTGGTCTCCGGTGGCTGTCTTGCGTCTGCCAAGAGGTAATGGGGCGAAGGCCGATGTGCAAGCGGTTCGCCGCGCCGGGTTCCGTAACGTCCGGCTTGACCTTGTCGTGTTGGATGCCAATCCTGCCGCCACGGCAGGGAGGGCGCAATGTATCCGTTTTTCAGGATGGCGAAAGAGCTTTGGGTGCACCGCAAGGATCCGCCCCTTGCCATCGGGGAGGCGCATGTTTCCCATCACATCTGCTGGCCCTGGGATCTCGATCCGTGGCGGGAGCTCAACAACGGCCGCACGCTCACCCTCTATGATCTCGGCCGCATTCCGATGGCCCGGCGCCTCGGGCTTGTGACCGCGCTGCGCCGGAATCGCTGGGGGCTGACGGTGGCGGGCGTTTCGGTCCGCTATCGTGCCCGGGTTCGGGCCATGCAGCGCTTCGAGATGCGTTCGCGCGCAATCGGCTGGGATGAGCGCTTCTTCTATCTGGAGCAAAGCATCTGGCTTGGGGAGAAATGTGCCAATCACATGCTCCTGCGCGCCGCCGCAACCGGGCCGGAAGGCATCGTGCCTCCCGCGAAAGTGGCGGCTGCCATGGGGATCGGAGAGGAGAGCCCGTCCTTGCCCGAATGGGCCCGCAACTGGATCGAGGCGGAAACAACACGGCCCTGGCCGCCCCGGAAATAGGGAAAACACACGCAACCTTGGCTTGCGCGGTCGGGGAGTTGCCTGCCATAACGGCACGAAGGAACAGGGACGGAGTAACGATATGGCAGAGATTTCGCCGCGCAAGCGCATCTGGGGATGGTTTTTCTTCGATTGGGCCAGCCAGCCCTTCTATACCCTGATCCTCACCTTCGTATTCGGCCCCTATTTCGCCGCCGTCGCCACCGAGTATTTCATGGGCACGGGGCTTGCGGAAAACGTGGCCGATGCGCGCGCGCAAAGCGTGTGGTCGCTCGGGCAGACTGTCACGGGGCTGTTCATCGCCTTCACCGCCCCGATCCTCGGCGCATTTGCAGATAACACCGGCCGGCGCATCCCCTGGATCGTGGCGTTTTCGGTGCTCTATGTGGCTGGCACCTGGGCGCTGTGGTGGACAATGCCCGATGGCTCCACCCTCTGGCTCTCCCTCATTGCCTTCGGCATCGCCATGCTGGGGGCGGAATATTCACTGATCTTCGTGAGCGCCATGCTTCCCGGCCTCGGGGATGACAAGGAAGTCGGCCATATTTCGGGCTCCGGCATGGCGCTTGGCTACCTCGGAGGGGTGATCTCGCTCTTCATCATGCTCCTGTTCTTTGTCGAGCAGTCCAATGGAAAGACCCTGATCGGCCTTGATCCGGGCTTCGGCCTCCTTGATCCTGCGATGCGGGAGGGCGCGCGCTTCGTGGGGCCGTTTACCGCGATCTGGTATATCGTGTTCATGGTGCCCTTCTTCCTGTGGGTGAAGGACACGCGCACCAAGAACCCGGGCAATACCCGCGCCGCGCTTTCAGAACTCATGCACTCGATCAGATCCATCGCCCGGCGCAGAAGCCTCGCCGCCTATCTGGCATCTTCGATGTTCTACCGCGATGCGCTGAACGCGCTTTATGCCTTTGGCGGAGTCTATGCCACGCTGGTGCTGAACTGGTCGATCACCAATATCGGCGTGTTCGGCATCATCGGCGCCGTCAGCGCCGCGCTTTTCACGTGGCTTGGCGGGCTTGCCGACAGAGCCTTCGGCCCCAAGCCCGTGATCCGCTTCAACATCATCGTGCTGGTGGTGGTGACGGCGGTGATCGTCGGGATGTCGCGCAAATCCTTCTTCGGCATCCCGCTGGCCGAAGGCTCGTCGCTGCCCGATATCGTGTTCTATGTCCTCGGCGCGACCATCGGAGCCGCGGGCGGCGCGCTGCAATCGGCTTCGCGCTCGATGATGGTGCGCCACGCTCACCCGGATAGGCCAACCGAAGCCTTCGGCCTTTACGCGCTTTCGGGGAAGGCCACGGCTTTTCTTGCGCCGGCCATGATCGGCCTTGTGACCTACCTCAGCAACAGCCCGCGAATCGGGGTTTCCCCGCTGATCGGGCTGTTCATCCTGGCCCTTTTCCTGTTACGCTGGGTCAAGGCGGAAGGAGACAGAAACGAATGGGCCGAGCAGCCTTCCTGATCGCGATACTTGCCCTTGCATGGGCCGGCGCCTTGCGGGCCGAGGCGCCGGCAAAGAAGTATTTCGGGGCAGCCAGAGGGCCGGCGCACATGGAGCCTTCGCCGTTTGGCAGCTACGCCCGGGGGTGCCTCGCCGGCGCGGTGCGGCTTCCCGAGAGCGGGCCTACATGGCAGGCCATGCGCCTTTCGCGCAATCGCAACTGGGCGCATCCCGAGATGGTGGATTTCGTCAGGGATCTGAGCCGCAAGGCGCGCGCGCTCGGTGCGGCGGGGCTCTATATCGGTGACATGTCGCAGCCCCGGGGCGGGCCGATGAAAAGCGGGCACCGCTCGCACCAGATCGGGCTGGATGCGGATATCTGGCTGATGCCGGCCATGCGGCTCGATCTCGGTCGCGACGCGCGCGAGAAACTCTCGGCCGTTTCCATGCGCCGGATGAAAGGGGCTTTCGTCAACGAGCGCTGGGGGCGCTTCCAGCATGAAATCCTGAAAGCCGCGGCGCAGGATCCGCGCGTGGCCCGCATTTTCATCTTTCCCGGCGCGAAGGTGCAGATGTGCAAGGATGAGAAGGGCGATCGCCGCTGGCTGCGCAAGATCCGCCCCTGGTGGGGGCACCACTACCACTTCCATGTGCGCCTGAAATGCCCGAAGGGCGCGCGCGCCTGCAAGGATCAGCCTCCTCCGCCGCCGGGCGACGGCTGCGACGCAGCGCAGAAATGGGTGGATGACATCCTCGATC
>WFVA01000042.1 GCA_015491895.1 Albidovulum sp.
CGCCGGCCACGGTTGTGCGCGGCGGCACGTCCTTCAGCACCACCGAGCCCGAGGCGATGCGCGAACATTTCCCCACGCTGATGTTGCCGAGCACCTTCGCCCCCGCCCCGATCAGCACCCCGTCGCCGATCTTCGGGTGGCGGTCGCCCTCGCATTTGCCGGTGCCCCCCAGCGTCACCCCGTGCAGCATGGAAACATTGTCGCCCACCACCGCCGTTTCCCCGATCACGATCGAATGGCCGTGATCGATCATCAGCCCCTTGCCGATCCGTGCCGCCGGGTGGATGTCGATGCCGAACATCTCCGAAATCCGCATCTGCAGGAAATAGGCGAAATCCCTGCGCCCGCGCCGCCAGAGGCAATGGGCGACGCGATAGGCCTGCAGCGCCTGGAAGCCCTTGAAGAAGATCAGCGGCTCCATCTGCCGGTGGCAGGCCGGATCGCGATCATAGACCGCCACCAGATCGGCGCGCGCGGCGATGCCGAGATCGGGATCGCTCGCATAGCAATCATCCGCGATCTCGCGCAGCAACTGCTCCGACATCTCCCCCGAGCCGAGCTTCAGCGAAATGCGATAGGCAAGCGCGGCCTCCAGCGTGCAGTGATGCAGGATGGTGGAATGGATGAGCCCGCCCAGAATCGGCTCCTCGGCGATCGCCTCGCGGGCCTCGTCGCGGATCTGCTGCCAGACGGGATCCAGCTCCTCAAGATTGGTGCGTGCCTCGGCCATCGCTCTTTTCCCATCGCTCTTTCATCGCTTTCGACCCCATAATACACATGGAAGCGCGGAAACGGAAACCGCCGATCACGAGGATGTGCCGATGCGCGAGGATCAGTTGCAACGCTACCGGAAGCGGCTCGGGGAAATGCGCGCGGCGCTTGTGGGCGAAACCGCGCTTGGCGAGGCCGGCACGGCCACGGTGACGCTCGATCAGCAATCCGTGGGCCGCCTCAGCCGGATGGACGCCCTCCAGCAGCAGGCCATGGCCCGGGCCACCGAGGCCCGCCGCGCCGCCCGGCTTCAACGCATCCGCGCCGCGCTCCTGCGCATGGAGGAAGGCGAATACGGCTGGTGCGTGGAATGCGGCGGGGAAATCGCCCCGGCGCGCCTCGATCTCGATCCCACCGTGCCCACCTGCATCACCTGCGCCCGGGGCGGGTGAGAGGCTGAAGGCGCGCCCTCAGGCCACCGCCTGCACGGCGGCCACGATCTCGCCGATCACCGCGCGCAAGAGCGCCTCGTCCTCGCATTCGCCCATCACCCGGATCAGGGGCTCGGTGCCCGATTTGCGGATCAGGAGCCGCCCCTGCCCGCCAAGGCGCGCCTCTCCGGCCTTGATCGCCGCGCGCACGCCCGCCGCCGCAAGCGGATCGCCGCCCGCGCCATAGCGCACGTTCTCGAGCACCTGCGGCACTCTATCGAACACCCGCACAAGCTCGCTCGCGCGCGCCCCCGTATCCACCATCGCCGCGAGGAACTGCAGCGCCGCCACCAGGCCATCGCCGGTGGTGGCATAATCCGTCATCACGATATGGCCCGATTGCTCGCCGCCGAGATTGTAGCCCCCTTCGCGCATCGCCTCCACCACATGGCGATCGCCAACCGGGGTGCGCACGAGGCCGATCCCCTCTGCCTCGAGGTAGCGCTCGAGCCCGAGGTTCGACATCACCGTGGCCACCAGCGCCCCCCCGCGCAAAAGCCCCGCCTCCTTCCAGCGCCGCGCGAGAAGCGCCATGATCTGATCGCCATCGGCCACATGGCCGTTTTCATCGATGATCATCACCCGGTCCGCATCGCCATCGAGCGAGATCCCCACATCCGCGCCGTGGCGCACCACCGCCTCGGCGGCGGTTTCGGGGTGGGTGGAGCCGCAGTCGCGGTTGATGTTGAACCCATCTGGCGCAACGCCGACGGGGATCACCTCGGCCCCCAGCTCCCACAGCGCCTCGGGCGCGGCGCGATAGGCGGCGCCGTTGGCGCAATCCACCACCACCTTCAGCCCAGAGAGCCGGCCCTGGCCGGGGAAGGTCGTCTTCACATATTCCACATAGCGGCCGAGGCCGTCATCGATGCGTTTCGCGCGGCCGATGTTATCGGGGCGCGCGGGCGCGATCTCGCCGTGAAACAGCGCCTCGATCTCGTGCTGCGCGGCGTCGGAGAGCTTGAAGCCGTCGGGGCCGAAGAACTTGATGCCGTTGTCGTGGTGGGGGTTGTGGCTGGCCGAGATCATCACCCCGAGATCGGCGCGCATGGAGCGGGTGAGAAAGCCCACGGCGGGCGTCGGCACGGGGCCGAGGAGAAGCACGTTCATGCCGGTGCTGGTGAGGCCGGCGGTGAGCGCGTTTTCCAGCATATAGCCCGAAAGCCGCGTATCCTTGCCGATCACCACCCGGTGGCGGTTCTGGCCGTCGCGGCGGAAGTAGCGCCCGGCGGCGGCGCCGAGCTTCAGCACCGCATCGGCCGTCATCGGCCAGCTGTTGGCCCGCCCGCGCACGCCATCGGTGCCGAAAAGTTTTTCTGCCGTTTCTGCCATGCCTGCAGCCCTCGCCCCCCGTTCACGCATCCTGTTCACTCATCCCGTTCATGCATACTGTTCACTCATCCCGTTCACGCATCCTGTTCACTCATCCCGTTCACGCATACTGTTCACGCGTCCGTTTCCTCCAGCATCACCGCCCGCGCCAGCGCGAGCGCCTGCTGCGTTTCAGCAATATCATGAACCCGCAGGATCTGAACCCCCTGCTGCATCGCCATGACCGCGAGCGCCGCGGATCCGGGCATGCGCGCGCGCGCATCCTCGAGCGCCGCCCCGCCGCCGAGCGCACCGATGAAGCGCTTGCGCGAAACCCCGAGCAGAAGCGGGCAGCCGAGCGCGTGAAAGAGCGAAAGTGCGCGCAGGAGCGCGAGATTGTGGGCGATCGTCTTGCCGAAGCCGATGCCGGGATCGAGGATGATGCGGCTTTTGGCAATACCGGCGGCCTCGGCGGCGGCGATGCGCGCGGCGAGATGATCGTAAACATCGAGCACCACGTCATCGTAATGCGGGGCCTGCTGCATGGTTTCGGGACTCCCTTGCGCATGCATGAGGCAGACGGGCGCGCCCGCCACGGCCACCACCTCCGCCATCGCCGGATCGTGCAGCATGGCCGATACGTCATTGACGATCGCCGCGCCCGCCGAAAGCGCCGCGCGCGCCACCCCGGCCTTGCGGGTATCGATCGAGATCGGCCCGATGCCCTCGCGCGAAAGCGCCTCGATCACCGGCAGCACCCGCGCCATTTCAGCATCCGCCGGCACCTCGCGCGCGCCGGGGCGGGTGGATTCGCCGCCGATGTCGATGATTTCCGCACCGGCATCGCGCATGGCGCGGGCGTGTTCGATGGCGCGTTCGGGGGCGAGATGGCGCCCGCCATCGGAGAAGCTGTCGGGGGTGACATTGAGGATCCCCATGATCCGGGCGCCGGGGCGCATGAGATCGATGCCGGCCACCGGAGCGCGCGGGGCGGTGAGCGCTTCGCGGACATCCCCGGGCAGGGCTTCGGCCGCGATGATCTCGCCTGCCCGCCCGCGCGCGCGCCGCTCCAGCCGCTCCACATGCGCAAACCAAAGCGGCCCGCCGGCAAGCGCCAGCGCGCCTGGCGGGCGTGGCCGGCCCCATTGCACGAGTGGGCGGTAATAATATCCCTGCGGATCGGTCATGGCCGGTGTCTGTGCCATTTCACGGGGCTTATCAAGCCCGTTAAAGCCGGTTCAGGCGGGTTCAGGCGGGTTCAGGCCCGCCCATGGGCGAGATCGGCGGGATCGATCCGCTCGGCGGCAAGCCCCGTCGCCTCGGGAAGATCGGGAAGATCGCCGCCGACGATCAGGATCCGGGGGGCGCCGGTGCGCTTTGCGAGCCAGGCGGCGATCCGGGGGCCCTTCTCCGCGCCTTCCGGCAGGGGATGGGCCACCGCATCGCGCACGATCTTTTCGGGCGCCAGCACCACCGGGCTGTGCCGCGCCATCGCCCAATCAAGCTCGGTGCGGCTCTCGATCACCTCGAGCCCGGGCACCCGCGCGCCCAGCGCCACCGCCATCTGCCCCATGGCGAGAAGGGCGATCCTGCGCTCGGCCGCGGCCTCACCCGCCTCCGGCAGCCCCGCGCCCGGCGGCCCGACAAGGATGACGCAGGCCGGCGTCTCCCCGACAATTCGCCGCAAACCCGCCCCGAGCTCTTCCACACCGGGCCCCTCCGCCCCGAGCAGCTCCGGCGCCAGCCAGACGATCCGCTCCGGCCCACCCTGCGCGGCGCGCGCCATGCGCTCGATATCGCCCCTGCGCCGCAGGATCTCCACCCCGAGCGCACCGGCGACGCGATCGAGCTTCTCCACGCGCAATATCACCTGCTCGGCCATCGGCACCTGCAGGATGCGCGCCGCGATGCGCTCGGCGAGCGTTTCCAGAAGATTGACCCGCTCGGCGGAAAGCTCGGCCGCGATCGCATCCGTCAGCACGTCATAGGAGAGGATGCGGTCCACGTCATCCTCGATCAGCCGCCCCGGCGGCGGCAGATCGACAACCACGTTGAAGCGCAGGCGCTGCATGCGCCCCCGCTCCTGCTGAAAGGCGCCGATTTCGGCCTCCACCACGTAATCACGCAGGCTGATGCGATCGCGCGCGCCGCCGCCGCCACGCTCATCAAGCGCGCCGAGCGCCTCGCGTATCTGCGACCTTTCATCGGCCATCTCAGCCATCCCCGCTGTCAGCAGACCGGGCATTCCCGCCCCCGCCGCAATAGCGCGCGGGCGCGGGATGCGCCAGCCCCTTGCGTCAGCGCATGGAAAGGCGCACCGGCGGCTTGTAGAAGTAGTGCTGCCCGAGGGCGGCGGTACGGGTGAATTTCCGGGCCCAGTGCGGATTCACCTTGCGGGTGTGGTAATATGTGGCCCCGCTCGTCAGCCCGCGCGGCGCGCCGTCGAGCAGCGCCCGCGCGACCTTGGCCACACGCTCATAGGCCTTCGGCTCGCGGATCACTTCCTTGATCCCATCGCAGGTATAGGTGAACTGACAGCGGAACTTGCGCCCCGTGCCCTGTTTCACCACGCCGCAGACGGTATCGGGGAAATCGGGCGCGTCCACGCGATTGAGGATCACCTCGCCAACCGCGAACTGCCCCTTCAGGCTCTCGCCGCGCGCCTCGAAATAGAGCGCCTCGGCGAGGCATCTGAACTGCTCGTCGCCGGTGGCCTCTGGCTGCGCGGCCAGCCATTCCTCATCATAGGAAAACGGCTTGTCGCCCCGGCCCGCTTCGGGCGGGCGGACAAGCTTCCTCATCTCCTGCGAACCGATGGCGCCGAGCACCGCGCGCTCCTGGCCCAGAAGCGCCGACAGGCGGGAATGGATCTGCCCGTCGGGCGCGTTCGAGCGGCTGACGACAGGCTCGCCCCAGGCCAGCCCGGTCAGCAAGACCGAGAAACCGATCGCCGGCGCGAGAGCCGACAGCAATTCACGAAACATCTTTCGCCCCTATTCAAACATGCCACAAGGCAGTGCCGCGCCCCCCAGCAGGATGCGACGAGCCCGCCTTTTAATCGAAATGGCCATATGCGTCCACCCTGCCAGATGGGCAGGCAACGATCACATGTCAACCCGGCGGATTGTTTGCGGGCGGGAAAGGATCACCTTATTCCGCAGGCTTGGCGAATACGCCGATAAGCCTCTGGGAAAGCCGGGATTTTTTCTTGCCTGCCGCTTCGCGCAGGGCAAATTGCGCCGCGGCAAGACGCGCCACCGGCACGCGGAACGGCGAACAGGAAACATAATCGAAGCCCGCCTTGCGGCAGAATTCGATCGATTCGGGATTGCCGCCGTGCTCGCCGCACACGGCCAGCACAACATCGGGGCGCGCGCGCCGCCCGCGTTCGGCGCCGATCATCAGCAGCTCGCCCACGCCTTCGGTATCGAGCCGGTGGAAGGGATCCTCGTCAAACACCCCGAGGCGCACGTAATCCGACATGAAACGCCCCGCGTCATCGCGCGAAAGCCCGTAGGCCATCTGGGTGAGATCATTGGTGCCGAAGCTGAGGAATTCGGCATTGGGGGCGATATCGCCGGCCCTGAGCGCGGCGCGCGGGGTTTCCACCATCACACCAAGGCGCCAGGTGAAATCCTGCCCTGTTTCGGTGCGCACGGCAACGGCCGTGCTGCCGATCCTCGTCTTCACGATCTCCACCTCGCGGCGCGCCGAAACCAGCGGGATCATGATTTCCGGCACCACCGTGCCGCCCTTTCGGGCAATCTCCGCCGTGGCCTCGAAAATGGCGCGCGCCTGCATGTCGTAGATCTCGGGGATGGTGATGCCGAGGCGCACGCCGCGCATCCCCAGCATCGGGTTGAATTCCTTCAGCGCCTCGACCCGGCGGGTGACGTCGGAAAGCGGCAGATCGAGCGCCTCGGCCAGCTCGCGCAGCCCCTCGCGGGTGGCGGGCAGGAATTCGTGCAGCGGCGGATCGAAGAGGCGGATGCACACCGGCTGGCCCTGCATGATCTCGAAAAGTTCCTCGAAATCGGCGCGCTGCAGGGGCAGCAGGCGCTCGAGCACCGCGGCGCGATCCTCGGGTGCGTCGGCAAAGATCATCTCGCGCATGAGGGTGAGGCGATCTTCCTCGAAGAACATGTGTTCGGTGCGGCAAAGGCCGATGCCCTCGGCGGCGAAGGTGCGGGCCATGCGGGCATCGCCCGGCGTATCGGCATTGGCGCGAATGCCGATATCGCGCGCCGCATCGGCCCAGCGCATGAGGCTGTTGAAGGCATCGTCAAGCGCGGGCTCGAGGAGCGGGACCGCACCGCCAAGCACCGCGCCCGAAGTGCCGTCGATGGTGATCAGATCGCCTTCCTTCAGAATCCGGCCATCGGGAAGGGTGATCCTGTGCTCGCGCAGATCGAGGCTCATGGCGCTGGCCCCGACGATGCAGGGCACGCCGATGCCGCGCGCGATCACCGCGGCGTGGCTTGTCATGCCGCCCTTTTCGGTGAGCACGCCGCGCGCCGCATGCATGCCGCGCACGTCCTCGGGGGTGGTTTCGCGCCGCACGAGGATCGCCCCCTCGCCCTGCGCCTCTGCCGCCTGCGCCGCCTCGGCGGTGAAGACGATGCGCCCGGTGGCGGCGCCGGGGCTGGCGCCGAGGCCCTCGAGCAGCACCTCGCGCGGCGCCTCGGGATCGATCTGCGGGTGGAGCAGCTCCGTCAGCGCGTGGGGATCGATGCGGCAGAGCGCCTCTTCGCGCGGAATGATGCCATCCTCGGCCAGCGCCACCACCGAGCGCAGGAGCGCGCGCGGGCTGCGGCGCAGGCGCACCGCATCGAGCACGTGGAGGCGGCCGTTCTCGATGGTGAATTCGATCTGCATCTCCTCGCGCAGGCGGCTGCGGATGATGCGGCCGTATTCGATCAGCGCGGCGAAGCAGGCAGGGCAGCGCTCTTCGAGGGAGGGCCCGCGGGGATCCTTCGTGAGATAAAGCGCGCCCTCGCCCTGCACGAGCGCATCGCGCCCCTGGCTCTGGCTCAGGTAGCGGCCCTTGATGCGGGGCTCGCCGGTGATCTCGTCGATGAACTGGATCACCCCCGAGCCGCTTTCGCCGGGGCCGACGCCAAGCACCATCTGCTGCACCACGAGCCCGAGCCCGGCATCGACCGGCGCGCCGCGCGCCTGGCGCAGAAGCCGCGCGCTGGTGCCCTCCCAGGCGCGCGCCATGGAGCGCAGCACCTCGGAAAGCTGATGGGCGGGATCCTGGGGAAATTGCTCATCCGTTTCGGCCTCGTAGGCCGCGAGCGCGGCGGCGAGCGCCGCCTCGCCATCCTCGCCGCGCTGATCGAACATTTCCGCATCGAGCCGCGCCACATGCACCGCGAAAGCCTGCACGAAGCGCAGGTAGAGCGCGGTGGCGGCCTCGCGCCCCAAGCTCTCGCAGAGCGCGGCGTGGCGGGCATCGTTCATGCCGATGTTGAGGATCGCGCCGGGGCCGCCCCAATCTGGATCTTCGGAACTCGGGCGCACCGAGAGGAGCGCATCGGGGCCGAAGGGGGCGAGGAGCCTTTCCGTATCCAGCATTTCGCCGGCGGCAATCGCATGCACCGCTTCGAACGGCAGGGCGATGGTGCGCGGCACCGGCAGATCGAGGCGGATCAGGCGCTGCAGGCATTTGGCGCGCCCGCCGTGGGTATCGGCGGCGATTTTCGCCGTGGGCGTGACCTCGGTAAAGGCGATGCTGTGTTTTTTCTGCACTGCGGCACCCCTCTTTGCGCCCTCGCAGCATAGCGCGATCCGGCGGGGGCGTGCAAAAGATTTCATGCCTCCGGCGGGAGTATTTCGGCCAAGATGAAGGGCTAGCCCTCGATGCGGGTGAGATCGGCCACGCTCTGGCAGGTGGCGCGGATGCGGTTGAGGAGGTTGAGACGGTTGCGGCGGACGATTTCGTTGTCGGTGTTGACCTGCACCGCCTCGAAGAAGGCATCTATGGGCGCGCGCAGGCGGGCCATTTCGGCCATGGCGGCGGCGAAATCCTCCGCTTCCATCGCCGGGGCGATCTTGCGTTCGGCTTCATCGAGCGCCTTGAAAAGAGCCTTTTCCTCGTCCGTTTCGGCAAATTTCGGATCGGGGCCGAAGGAATATTCGACACCGTCGCGCGCCTCGGCCTGGCGCAGGATATTGTTGGCGCGGCGGAAGCCCTGGATCAGGTTTTCGCCGTCATCGGTGCGCAGGAAGGCCTGCAGCGCTTCGGCGCGCTTGACGAGAAGCGCCAGATCATCGGCGCCCGGCATGGAAAGGCAGGCATCGATCACATCGTGGGAAATGCCGCGATCGCGCAGGAACACCTTGAGGCGATCGTGGAAGAAGGCGAGGAGATCCTCTGCATCGGCTTCATGCGGCGTTTTCGCCAAGAGATCGCGGAGGGGCGCGCGGATATCGTTCTCGAGGATGAGGCGGATCACGCCAAGCGCGGCGCGGCGCAGGGCGAAGGGATCTCTGGAGCCGGTGGGCTTTTCATCGATGGCCCAGAATCCGGCGAGGGTATCGAGCTTGTCGGCCAGCGCCACGGCGACGGAGACCGGCGCCGTGGGCACCGCGTCGGAAGGGCCGAGGGGGGCGTAATGCTCTTCGCAGGCGGCGGCGATTTCGGGGGCGAAGCCCGCGGCCTTTGCATAGTAGCGCCCCATGGTGCCCTGAAGCTCGGGGAATTCATAGACCATCTCGCTCGAGAGATCGGCCTTGGCGATTTCGCCGGCCTGCGCGGCCTGATCGGGATCGGCGCCGGCGCGCGGGGCGATCTCGCGCGCGAGGGCCGAGATGCGGGCGATACGCTCCTTCTGGCTGCCGAGGCGGTTGTGGAAGGTCACATGGGCGAGCGCCTCGATCCAGGGCGCCATCCTTTCATCCCGCGCCACGCGCAGATCGTTTTCCCAGAAGAACTTGGCGTCCGAAAGCCGGGCGAACAGCACCTTCCGGTTGCCCGCAAGGATGGTGACGCCGTTGTCGGGGGTTTCGATATTGGCGACGGTGACGAATTTCTCGATGCGGCCGGTTTTCGGGTTCCTGACCGAGAAGAACTTCTGGTGCTCGCGCATGGAGGTCTGCAGCACTTCGGGCGGGAGGGAGAGAAAATCTTCGGCGATCTCCCCCATCAGCACCACCGGCCATTCCACCAGCCCGGCGACTTCCGAAAGAAGGCCCTTGTCTTCCACAAGCTCGAGCCCCTGGGCGAAGGCCTGGTTGGTGGCATCGTGCAGGATGCGATCGGCCCGCTCGCTTGCATCGAGCACCACGCGGGCGCGGGCAAGCCTTTCGCGGTAATCCTCGAAGGAGGTGACGGCGAAGGGCTCGGGCGCCATGAAGCGGTGGCCGCGGGTGGTATCTGCGGCGGCGATGCCATCCACCTCGAGGGGCACCACGCGCGCGCCCTCGTCATCGGAAAGGATGCAGAGGATGGAGTGGAGCGGGCGCACCCAGCGCAAGCTCCCGCTGCCCCAGCGCATGGATTTGGGCCAGGGGAAATCGCGGATCGTGGCTTCGAGCACCTCGGCCACGATCTCGGGCGCGGGGCGGCCGGGGCGCTCGATCACCGCGAAAAGCACCTCTCCCTTCTTCGTTTCGCGCCTTTCCAGCTGATCGCGCGAAAGGCCGGTGCTGCGCAGGAATCCCTCGATCGCCTTCTCTGGCGCATCGGCGCGCGGGCCCCTGCGCTCTTCGCGGGTGGCGGGGCTTTCGCCCGCCAGCCCTTCGACGGCGAGCGCGAGGCGGCGCGGCGTGACGAAGGCGCCGGCGGAAGAATAGGTGAGCCCGGCCTCCACCAGCCCGTTGGTGACGAGGCGCTTCAGATCCTCGGCCGCGCGCGCCTGCATGCGGGCGGGGATTTCCTCGGAGAAGAGTTCAATCAGCAGATCCGGCATCGAAGGGGCCCTTTTCATCGAATTTTTCGTTGAGCTGCTGCCAGGCATAGGCGCGCCCGTCGGGATATACGGCGATCACGCGATCCACGCCATAGTGGATATTCTTGCGCGAAAGAAAGGCGACGGCCTCGCCCTCTTCCAGCGCCCGCCCGATGGCTTTCGCATCATAGCAATCGAACCACGAAGGGCCGGTCAGCGGCTCGGGGCGATCGTAGATCACGAAGGTTTCGCTCAGCATCGGCAATGACATCGGCACCGTGAAACAGGCGCGAAAGCGGATCGGGGCGTTATCGGCATCTATGCCCCGGAAATCGTCAACCGGGATGGTCTCGGGCTGGCCGGAGGTGAGGGAAACCATCTCGATCCGGGCCGCCTCGGGAGGCACCTCGCGGTAATAGGCATAGAGCTGGAGATAATAGAGGGCCGCGCCCGCAATCAGAGCGATCACCACCAGCCCGATCCCGATGATCCTGCCATTCATCCTGACCCTCCGTTCCTCGTCAGACAATACGGGCAACCGCAATCACCGGTATCCAGCGCCTTGTGCATCAGCCCATGGACAACGCCGCGCGGCGCCCGATTTCCCTGAATCTTCCGACATTCCGCCAAGGCATGGGGAGTATGGGGGCTGCGCCGGCTTTTTTCTCCGACTGAGGGCCTGCGGCTGCCCGGGTGGGCGCGAATGCGCCCGCCGAGGGGGCGGGCGGGCGCAGGCCCGGGCCGCTCTGCGCCCCGGACGGAACAAATCCGATCAGGCGCAACATGTTCGAGAATGGGATGTTTCCCGTTCACGGATCTTACGGAGCCGGCATCGTCAGGACAGAGCTGAAACATGAAAAAGGCAGCCGGGTGAGAACCACGCCTCAACGAATCGCCTGTGCCATTCTCCCGGCCGCATGCCTCCCGTATCTGGCTGTTGTGAACATCGCGCCATACCGGCCACGTATCCGTTACATGCTCCCCGCGCCCGCCGTTCACGCCGCCGCGCCCCCGGCCGGGGTGCGCAGGAAGGCATCGGCGCACATCTTCGCCAGCGCCCGCACCCGGCCGATATAGGCCTGACGCTCGGTGACCGAGATCACCCCGCGCGCGTCCAGCAGATTGAAGATGTGGCTGGCCTTGATGCACTGATCATAGGCCGGATGCGCCATGACGATCTTCCTGCCGGTTTTCGGATCCACCTCGGGCTCGGCCAGGATGCGCCGGCATTCGGCCTCGGCCTCCTCGAAATGGCGCAGCAGCATGTCGGTATCGGCCACGTCGAAATTGTAGCGCGAATATTCCTCCTCCGTCTGGCGGAACATGTCGCCATAAGAAAGCGGGATCGGGGCATCGGGGGCGTTGAAGGGCATCTCCATAACGTGATCGATCCCCAGCACATACATGGCGAGCCGTTCGAGCCCGTAGGTCAGCTCGCCCGAGACGGGGCGGCAATCATGCCCGCCCACCTGCTGGAAATAGGTGAACTGGCTCACCTCCATGCCGTCGCACCACACTTCCCAGCCCAGCCCCCAGGCGCCGAGCGTCGGGCTTTCCCAATCGTCCTCCACAAAGCGGATATCATGCATGGCCATGTCGATGCCGATGGCTTCGAGGGAGCCGAGGTAGAGATCCTGAAGGTTCTCCGGCGAAGGCTTGATGATCACCTGATACTGGTAATAGTGCTGCAGGCGGTTGGGGTTTTCGCCGTAGCGGCCGTCGGTGGGGCGGCGCGAGGGCTGCACATAGGCGGCCGTCCAGGGCCTCGGCCCCAGCGCGCGCAGGGTGGTGGCGGGGTGGAAGGTGCCCGCGCCCACCTCCATATCATAGGGTTGCAGTATGGCGCAGCCCTGCCCGGCCCAGTATCCCTGCAGGCGCAGGATCACTTCCTGGAAGCTCTTCGGTCTGGTCGTCTTTTCCGGCTTCGCCATCTTGCATCGCGCTCCACTCTCAAGGCGCGTTCTCCATAGGCAACCGGCGCGGCAGGGTCAATCGAATCGAAGCGCCCGGGGACGGCGCGGATCGCCCGGGGCGGGCAAAGGGGGTGCAAAATCTGAAAACTCTGCTAATCAGGGGCGGATATGCCGGGCTGGCGGCGATGTGACGGGGCAGGTAACGGGGGGAAAAACGGCATGAGCGGAAGAAACACGAAGCGGGCGGCAAGGAGCCTGCCGGCGATGCTGGCGCTGACGCTCGGCGTGATCCTCCTGGCGGGGGCGGTGGCGCCGCTCTCCGCCCAGGTGCTTTCCTGGATCCAGATCGAGGCCCGCCCGAGCCTGCGCGAGGCCGAGGCGCGCGCGCGCCACTACAGCGCCCGTCTGGAGGATGTGAACGGCTTTTCCATCGGCAGGGGGTGGTATGCGATCGCGCTCGGCCCCTATGCGCCCGATGAAGCCGCCCGCCGCCTCGCCCGCCTCAAGGGCGCAGGCCGCATCCCCGCCGACAGTTTCACTACCGATGGCCGCTATTTCCGCCAGCGCTTCTGGCCGGTCGGCGCCGGGGCGCTTGCGCCCGCGGGCAATGGGGGCGTGCCACGGGCGCAAACACCCGACGGAGGCCTTGAGCCGAGCGATCAGGACGAAGATGGCGCAGAGGATGCGCAAACGCCCGCAAACCCGCCCGCCGAAGATCCTGCCTCCGGCGATGCTCCATCCGCGCAGGATGATCTCGCGCTCGATGACGAAACCCCGCGCGCGGCCAGGGCCGGCGAGGCCCGCCTCACCCGCGAGGAGCGCATGGAGCTTCAACGCGCCCTCAAATGGGCCGGCTTCTACAGGGGCGGGATCGACGGCGCCTTCGGCCGCGGCACCCGCGCCGCCATGCGCGCCTGGCAGGCGGCACGGGGGCTCAGCCCCACCGGCATCCTCACCACCGCCCAGCGCCGCGCGCTCCTGCACGACTGGCGCCGCCCGCTCATCGAGGCCGGCATGAAGCAGCTGCGCGACATGAGCGCCGGCATTGAAATCAATCTGCCGCTGAAGCTGGTCGATTTCACCCGCTACGCCCCCCCGCTCGCCCATTACGACAGCCGCAACGATTCCGGCGTGCGCGTGTTCCTGATCTCCCAGGAAGGCGATGAAACGGCGCTGGCGGGGCTCTACGAGGTGCTCCAGAGCCTCGAGATCATCCCCCCCGAAGGCGAACGCTTCCTGAAGGGGCGGGAGTTCATGATCGAGGGCGCGGACGAAAGGATCGCCAGCCACGCCGAGGCGCGGCTCGAGGATGGCCTGATCAAGGGCTTCATCCTCGTGTGGCCCGCCGGCGATGAAACGCGGCGCGCAAGGGTGCTTGATGACATGCGCGCGAGCTTCAGGGCCCTGCCCGGCATCAGCCTTGACGATCTCGCCCAGCCCCCGGGCGAAGATCAGAGCGTGGATCTCGTGGCCGGGCTCGAAATCCGCAAGCCCCGCCTCTCGCGCTCGGGCTTCTTCGTGGACGGCAGGGGGAGCGTGCTGACCACCCTCGATGCGGCCGGCCGGTGCGGCCGGATCACCATCGATGATGAATACGAGGCCCGCCTCGAGGCCGCCGATCCCGCCCGCGGGCTGGCGCTCATCACCCCCGCCGAGCCCCTCGCCCCGGCCGCCCATGCCCGCCTGCGCGCCCAGCC
>WFVA01000043.1 GCA_015491895.1 Albidovulum sp.
CGGGGGCGGTGCTGCGCGCGGTGCGGGCGGTGGCGGCGGCGGGTTTTTCCGACAAGCGCGATTTCTATTACTGCCTGCAGGCCTGTTTTGTGAACCGGCCCGAGCAGCGGGCGGTGTTTGCGCAGGTGTTTCGCCTGTTCTGGCGCGATCCGCGGTTTCTGGAGCACATGATGGCGATGCTTCTGCCGGCCATGCGCGGAGTGCAGGAGGAGCGCGCGGCGAAGCCGGCGGAAAAGCGCGCGGCGGAGGCGTTGCTGGCGGGGGTGGCGCGCGATCTCCCGGCCTTCGAGGAAGGAGACGAGAGCGAGATCGAGATCGATGCGAGCGCCACCGTATCGGAGGAAGAGCGCCTGCGCAGCCTTGATTTCGAGCTGATGAGCACCGAGGAAATGGCCGAGGCGAAGCGCATGCTGGCGCGCCTTTCGCTGCCGGTGAAGCCCCTGCAATCGCGCCGCCACATGGCCGATCCGCGCGGGCGGGCGGTGGACTGGCGGCGCAGCATGCGCGAGGCGATGCGCAGGGGGGGCGAGATGCGGGCGCCGGCGATGAAGAAGCGGCGCATCCGCTGGCCCGATCTGGTGGTGATCTGCGATATTTCGGGCTCGATGTCGGCCTATTCGCGCGCGGTGCTGCATTTCCTGCATTCGGTATCCAACCAGAAGGGCGGCTCCTGGGCGCGGGTGCATGGCTTCACCTTCGGCACGCGACTGACCAACATCACCCGCCATCTGGCAACGCGCGACGTGGATCAGGCGCTGGCTGCGGCCGGCGCGGAGGCCCAGGATTGGGAGGGCGGCACAAGGATCGGCGCGTGTCTGCACGAGTTCAATCGTGACTGGGCGCGCCGGGTGCTGGGGCGCGGCGCCATGGTGCTGCTGATCACGGATGGCCTCGATCGCGGCGAGCCGGAGGCGCTTTCGCGCGAGATGGAGCGTCTGCGTCTGAGCGCGCGCCGGCTGATCTGGCTCAACCCCCTGTTGCGCTGGGAGGGATTCGCGCCGCGCGCCGCCGGCATCCGGGCCATGCTGCCCCATGTGGACAGCTTTCGCGCCGGCCACAACATCGCCTCGCTCGAAGCCCTGGCTGAAGCGCTTTCGCGCCCTGACGACATGGGCGAGAAGGCCCGCCTGATGCGGCTCATGGAGCGGCCATAGCAGGGCCGGGCGCGCGAAATGCGCGATTGCCGCCGGCTTGATGCAGATCAAGCCTTGAAAATGCAACTCCTGATACTATTCATCATCGTGAATACATTAACACATCCTTCAAAGGGAGTATTCGAGATGTGGAACTGGAAAACAGGAGGGCTGGCTCTCGGGCTGGTGTTCTTCCTGGCCGTTCTTCTGGTGAAGCCGATCGGGGTTTCGACCCAGTTCGTGATCCTTGACGGGATCGTCTGGGACATGGTCGATCCTTCGGTGGTGACCCAGACGGAAGACGGCAAATACACTTCGACCAACGCCTATCTGGCGAAATCGGGCGGGAAATACGCGAAAAACGTGGCCAATCCGCTGAACTACAGCTTCGTCTTCGTGATCGCCATGGCGATCGGCGCGGCGGTTTCGGCGGGTCTGCGCGGCTGGGTGCCGCCCAGCGAGCGCGTGATGCCGCCCATCTGGCGCGCGAATTTCGGTGACAGCCACATGAAGCGCTACATTGCCGCCTTCGTCGGTGGGTTCATCGTGCTTTACGGCGCGCGCCTTGCCGGGGGCTGCACCTCGGGGCACATGATGTCGGGCATGATGCAGACATCGCTTTCGGGGTATCTCTTTGCCCTTGGCGCCTTTGGCGCGGCGGTGCCCGTGGCGCTGATGATGTACAGGAAGGAGGGCTGAGCCATGACAACCGTAATTCTTGCTCTGATCATCGGTGCGCTGTTCGGCTTCGTTCTTGACCGCGTGGGCGCCGCCAACCCGCAATTCATCATCAAGATGCTCAATCTTACCAATCTGCATCTGGCCAAGGCCATCCTGCTGGCGATCGGCGTGGGCTCGATCCTGATGTTCGGCGGGCAGATGCTCGGCCTTGTGGATGTGGGGCACATGTCGGTGAAGACGGCCTATGTGGGCGTGATCGTCGGCGGGGCGCTTCTTGGCATCGGCTGGGCGGTTTCGGGCTTCTGCCCGGGCACCGGCGTGGCGGCGGCGGCGACGGGGCGCAAGGACGCGCTCTTCTTCATCGCCGGCGGCCTCCTGGGCGCTGCCGCCTACATGGCCACCTATCCGAGCGTGAAGGCCATGGGGCTTCTTGAGCCCATCGCCGGCGGCAAGGTGACGCTGGGCACCGTCCCGGGCTCCAAGTATGAGGGGCTGACCAGCCTGCCGGGCGATATCCTCGGCATCGTTCTGGGGATCGTGTTCATCGTGGTGGCCTTTGCCCTGCCCGATCGGCTCGTGGGGGCGCCTGAAGGTGACACGCAGCCGGCGGAATAGCCATTCGGCCAGACCGGAAAACGGGAAGACGGCCGCGGGGGAAGCCTCGCGGCCGTTTTTCGCATGTCCGACCGCTTCTTTGGTGGCATGGCGGGGGCAATGAGTATTTGGGCCAAGGTGAAGGGGCTTGCGGGGCGCGGCGCGCAGGGGCATCCTCGCGGCCATCAGGCAGGAGAGGAGTGAAGATGCGCACAGAAGCCGGCCCGCCGCAGCATGATGCGATCCCCGAAACCGCGCTTGCGTGGCACCGCGGCGGCAAGGGGGCAGTGCTCGCAACCGTGGTGCAGACCTGGGGGAGCGCGCCCCGGCCCGTTGGCAGCCAGCTTGCGATCTCGGGCGCGGGCGAGATCATGGGCTCGGTTTCGGGGGGGTGCGTCGAGGGGGCGGTGATCGTC
The DNA here is from genome assembly GCA_015491895.1 of Albidovulum sp. Taxonomy (GTDB): domain Bacteria; phylum Pseudomonadota; class Alphaproteobacteria; order Rhodobacterales; family Rhodobacteraceae; genus WFVA01. Next base: position 2,825 of record WFVA01000043.1, read on the forward strand.
GAGGCGGAGGATGCTCTGAAGGACGGCAGGGCGCGCGTGCTCGAATTCGGCGTCGCCGATGAAACCGCCTTCGAGGTGGGGCTGGCCTGCGGCGGCACCATCCGCATCCTGCTCGAGCCCGTGGGCGCTCAGATCCCGGAAGAGATGCTGGCCGGGCTTGTGGAAGCGCGCGCGGCGCGCCGGCCGGTGGGGTATGTTGTCAACACGGCCACATGGGCGCGCCGGCTGGCGGGGCCCGAGGCATTCCCGGAGCGTTTCCGCGCCGATCGCTCGGGGTTCATGGAGGACGGCGAAACCTTCATCGCCATCCACAATCCGCCCCTGCGCATGATCGTGGTGGGCGCGGTGCATATCGCCCAGGCGCTTGTGCCCATGGCGCGGATCGCGGGCCATGACGTGACCCTGATCGATCCGCGCGAAACCTTCGCCGCCGTCGCCCGCTTCCCCGGTGAAACCATCCTTGATGACTGGCCCGACGAAGCCATGGCCCGGATTGGCCTCGATCCGCGCACCTCGGTGGTGACGCTGAGCCACGATCCCAAGATCGACGATCCGGCGATCATGGCGGCGCTTGGCTCGGAGGTGTTCTACCTCGGCTGCCTTGGCTCCACCCGCACCCATGCAAAGCGCGTGGCGCGGCTTGTGGCGGCGGGTTTCGATGAAGCGGCGATTGCGCGCATCCATGCGCCGGTGGGGCTCGATATCGGGGCGCGCACGCCGGCCGAAATCGCGGTTTCCATACTGGCCGAGATCACCGCCCGCCTGCGCCGGGGGTGAGCGGGGCGCGCCGGAGTGGCGAAAACCGGCGGGGGCCGGGGAAATCGCTTCGCATTTCGGCTGTTGCATGGTTTACTCGCGGATGAATCAACAAGAACACGACCACAGGGAGGATGAGATGACACAGGTCTCGATGACCGTGAACGGAAAGCCCGTGAGCGGGGATGTGCCCGACAACACGCTGCTGGTGGATTTCCTGCGCGAAACGCTGGAGCTGACCGGCACCCATGTGGGCTGCGATACCAGCCAGTGCGGCGCCTGCGTGGTGCATGTGAACGGGCGCGCGGTGAAGGCCTGCACGATGTTCGCGCTCGAGGCCGAGGGCGCCGAAGTGGCCACCATCGAGGGTGAGGCCGCACCCGATGGCACCCTGAGCGCGATCCAGCAGGCCTTTCAGGATCACCACGGGCTGCAATGCGGCTTCTGCACGCCGGGCATGGTGATGAGCGCCAAGGCGCTTCTGGCCGAGAATCCGAAGCCCACCGAGGCCGAGATCCGCGAATATCTCGAGGGCAATATCTGCCGCTGCACGGGCTATCACAATATCGTCAAGGCGATCATGGCCGCGAGTGGGCAGGATGTGAGCAAGATCGCCGCCGAGTAAGCGGCGCGAGGATATGGGCGCGGGCTCCGGCCCGGCGCAGCGGAATTTCAGGGAGGAAAGAGAATGCCAGCAGACGGAGGCATCGGCGCCAGCACCAGGCGGCGCGAGGATGTGCGGTTTCTGACCGGACAGGGCAATTACACCGACGACATCAACATTCACAACCAGGCGCATGTATTCTTCCTGCGCTCGGACATGGCGCATGGGAAGATCAACGGCATCGATACCGCCGCCGCAGAGAAGATGCCCGGCGTCATCCGCATCTTCACCAGCAAGGATTTCGAGGGCGTGGGCGGCATCCCCTGCGGCTGGCAGGTGACGGACCGCTTCGGCGAGCCGATGCAGGAGCCCAAGCATCCGGTGCTGGCGGAGGGCTTCGTGCGCCACGTCGGCGAGCCGATCGCCGCCGTGGTGGCCGAAACCCTGCAACAGGCGCGCGACGCGGCCGAGGCGATCGAGCTTGACATCGAAGAGCTCCCCCCGGTGGTGGACATGGCCGCGGCGCTCGAGGAAGGTGCGCCGAAGGTGCATGAGGATCTGAAATCCAACCTCTGCTTCGATTGGGGGTTCGTCGAGGAAAACCGCGAGGCGGTGGACGAGGCGATCAGGAACGCCCCGCATGTGACCACGCTTGAGCTCAGGAACCAGCGCTTGGTGGCCAATCCGATGGAGCCGCGCGTGGCGATCGGGGTCTATGATCGCGCCGGCGACGAGCATACGCTCTACACCACCAGCCAGAACCCGCATGTGATCCGGCTCCTGATGGGCGCCTTCGTGCTCGGCATTCCCGAGCACAAGCTGAGGGTGGTTTCGCCCGATGTGGGCGGCGGCTTCGGCACCAAGATCTTCCACTATCAGGAAGAAGCCTTCTGCACCTTCGCCGCCAAGGCGGTCAATCGCCCGGTGAAGTGGCGCTCCTCGCGCTCGGAGGCCTTCATGTCGGACGCGCAGGGGCGCGATCACGTCACGAAGATCGAGCTGGCGCTTGACGAAGAGGGCAAGTTCCTCGCCATCCGCACCAATACGCTGGCCAACATGGGCGCCTATCTTTCCACCTTCGCGCCAAGCGTGCCCACCTGGCTGCACGGCACGCTGATGGCCGGCAATTACACCACGCCGCTCATCTACGTGAACGTGAAGGCGGTATTCACCAACACCGTGCCGGTGGACGCCTACCGCGGCGCCGGGCGGCCCGAGGCCACCTTCCAGCTCGAGCGCGTGATCGACAAGGCCGCGCGCGAGCTCGGCATCGATCCGATCGAGATCCGGCGGCGCAATTTCATCACCGAGTTTCCCTATGAAACCCCGGTGGCGCTCACCTATGACACCGGCAATTACCACGCCACCATGGACAAGCTCGAGGAGCTCGCCGATCTCAAGGGCTTCGAGGCGCGGGCGGCGGAATCGAAGAAGCGCGGCAAGCTGCGCGGGCTCGGCGTCAACTGCTATATCGAGGCCTGCGGCATCGCGCCTTCCAATCTGGTGGGCCAGCTTGGCGCGCGTGCCGGGCTTTACGAAAGCGCCACGGTGCGCGTCAACGCCACCGGCTCGATCACCGTGATGACGGGGAGCCACAGCCACGGCCAGGGCCACGAAACCGCCTTCCCCCAGGTGATCGCCGACATGATCGGCATCGATCCCGAGCAGGTCGAGATCGTGCATGGCGATACCGCCAAGGGGCCGATGGGCATGGGCACCTACGGCTCGCGCTCGCTTGCGGTGGGCGGCAGCGCCATGGTGCGCGCGGCCGAGAAGGTGATCAACAAGGCGCGTAAGATCGCCGCCCATCTGATGGAGGCCTCCGAGGCCGATATCGAGCTGAAGGACGGCCAGTTCACCGTGAAGGGCACGGATAAATCCGTGGCCTGGGGGGATGTGACGCTGGCGGCCTATGTGCCCCACAACTATCCGCTCGAGGATCTGGAGCCGGGGCTCGAGGAAACGGCCTTTTACGATCCGTCCAATTTCACCTATCCCGCCGGCGCCTATGCCTGCGAGGTGGAGGTGGATCCCGAGACGGGGAAGGTCGATGTCTGCTCCTTCCATGCGGTGGACGATTTCGGCAATATCGTCAATCCGATGATCGTCGATGGCCAGGTGCACGGCGGGCTTGGCCAGGGGATCGGCCAGGCGCTGCTGGAAAACTGCGTCTATGACGACGACGGCCAGCTTCTGAGCGCCAGCTACATGGATTACGCCATGCCGCGGGCCGATGATCTGCCCTTCTATACCGTGGATCACAGCTGCCAGACGCCCTGCACCCACAATCCCTTGGGCGTCAAGGGCTGCGGCGAGGCGGGGGCGATCGGCTCGCCGCCCACCATCGTCAATGCGGTGGTGGATGCGCTGCAGCGCGCCGGCCATGACGTGACCCATATCGACATGCCGCTGACGCCCGCGCGCGTCTGGGCGGCGATGCAGGGCTGAGGAGGAGAGAAGCGATGTATGAAGTGATCATCACAAGGCCCCGCAGCCTGGCCGAGGCCATCGAGGCGCTGGGCGACGACAACGCCACGCCGCTTGCCGGCGGGCAGACGCTCATCCCCACCATGAAGCAGCGCCTTGCCGCGCCCGAGGTGCTGGTGAGTCTCGCGGGGATCGAGGAGCTTTCGGGCGTCACCATCGGCGATGGAGAGATCACCATCGGCGCCGCCACCACCCACGCGGATGTGGCGCGCGAAGTGGCCGGGGCCTGCCCCGCGCTGGCCGCACTTGCCGGCGGGATCGGCGATCCGGCGGTGCGGAACCGCGGCACCATCGGCGGCTCTCTCGCCAACAACGATCCGGCCGCCGATTACCCGGCGGCGGTGCTGGCCTGCGATGCCACCATCATCACCAATGATCGCGAGATCAGATCGGATGAATTCTTCGATGGCATGTTCGGAACCGCCCTTTTCGAGGGCGAGATCATCACCGGGGTGCGCTTCCCGATTCCCGAACGCGCGGCCTATGCGAAATTCGATCAGCCGGCCTCGCGTTTCGCGCTCACCGGCGTGTTCGTGGCTGCCGGGGGCGGCGTGGTGCGCGTGGCGGTGACGGGCGCGGGCGAGGATGGGGTCTTCCGCTGGGACGCGGCGGAACAGGCGCTTGCGAAGGATTTCAGCCCCTCCGCGATCGAGGGGCTCAGCCCCGATCCTTCCGGCATGATCGGCGATCTCCATGGCACGCCCGAATATCGCGCGCATCTGGTGGGCGTGATGACGAAACGGGCCGTGGAAGCCGCCCTGGGCTGAACGCGGATTTCGTCCGGCAGATCATGAGGCCCTCTCGCCCTGCGGGAGGGCCTTCCTCGCGCTGGCGTGGCTACTCGACCCGGCCGAAGATTTCCTCGCGATGATAGCGCAGGTATTCGGGGTGCGGGTGATGGCGCGGGTTTTCGGGCAGGAGCAGCCTTTGTTCTGGCGCGATCAGCCGCTCTGCCACGTCCTGCGGCACCTTGTTGTGAGAAACGAGGACGCGCATGTCTGGGGCGACAGAGATCAGCCCGCGATCGAACATCCAGTGCAGCGTGCCCGAAAGCGCGATGCCGTTGTTCACGGTATCGGGGCCGCCGTGGCTGACGGGGCGGATGTGAGCGGCCTGCACCTCGGCCCGGCCGCCGCCGTTGCGCAGGCTCAGCCCGCTGATCGCACAGCGCCCGCCATAGGCGCGCTTCACCATGCGGGCGAACTGCTGATCGCGCTTCTTGCGCGAAACCAGGATGCTTTCGCGTGAATGAAGCAGATCGGCGGGGCCGGTGAAGGGGGCCGATGCCTCGGCCATGCCGGGCGCGCCGGCCATGCCGGCTCCGGGAGGCGGCGCCTCGCGGGGCAGGGCGTCGGCGTCCGTGATCTCCGAGCAGCCATAATTCACGATCCCCGCAAACTCTACATCCGAAAGGATACGCACCGAAGAGGTGCTGGCCCCGCCCGCCATCGGCCGCCCGCCCTCTCCGCGCAGGGATTTTTCCCAGGCCATGCCATCTGGCCGGGCGCGGGGCACCACACGCTCGAATTCAAGGAGCGTGGCGGGATCCATGATGGCGAAGTAGTGATCGGGGAGCGTGGGATCAGGCACGACATCCGCCACCTTCTGCACCGCTACATAGCCGAAGGCGCCCTTTCGGCCTTCGTAGAAGATCACCCAATCGCCAATGGTTTTGCGCACGCTCCCCAGATACTGGCGGGGAAAGTGGTATTTCAGGCCCGGGACATCATCATAGGGTGAATCCGGGTTCTGGGTGAAAACCGCCTTTGCCATGGGGCGATCCTGCCAGGGCGCGTGGCTCCTGAAAAGGAAAAACCCCGCGCGGGGCGGGGTTTTCGGGCAATCCGTGAGGTAAGGGTTATTTCGCCGTCGGGCCGATCATCATGATCATCTGGCGGCCTTCCATCTTGGGCATGTTCTCGATCTTGCCGATACCGGCCTCTTCCACGTCATCCGCCACCCGCTCCAGAAGCTGTCGGCCGAGATCGAGATGTGCCATTTCGCGGCCGCGAAAGCGCAGGCTGATCTTCACCTTGTCGCCGTTTTCGAGGAAACGGAAGACATTGCGCATCTTCACGTCGTAATCGTGCTTGTCGGTGTTGGGGCGGAATTTCACTTCCTTGATGTCGATCGTCTTCTGCTTCTTGCGCGCCTCGGATTCGCGCTTCTGCTGTTCGTATTTGAACTTGCCGTAATCCATGATCTTGCAGACCGGCGGATTGGCATTGGGAGAGATCTCGACAAGATCGAGCCCGGCCTCGTCGGCCAGTTCAAGGGCTTTCCTGGGGGAAACAACGCCAAGGTTTTCGCCGTCGGCCCCGATCAGCCTGATTTCAGGCGCTGTGATTCTCTCGTTGGCGCGTGGTCCGGTATCGCGCTGCGGCGGGGCATTGTGAGGTCTGCGGGCTATGGCTTTGTTCCTTCGGTTGCTTCGCGTCTTCGGCTGGCAAATTAGACGGGCGGGCGGCGTGTTTCAACCCGCTAAAAGCATGGGTTTGAGCAATTCGCCGCTGCTTTGGAGGGTGCCGGGGCCCGCGCCTGTCAATGGCGGGGAATGCGGGGCACAATGGGGACGCACAATAAAGGGGGCTCTGTCATGAACAGATCAGTAATCATTATCCTTCTGCTCGCGGTGCTCGGCATCGGCGGGTGGTATTACATGAAAGGCGGGGATGGCGCGATGAAGGCCGCCAAGGATGCGGCTTCCGATGCGGCCGGCGCGGCGGCCGATGCTGTGGAGGGCGCTGGAGAAGCGGCGGGCAATGCCGTCGACGCCGTGACGGACGCTGCCGGCGATGCGGCCGGTGCGGCCAGTGAAGCGGCGGGCAATGTGGCTGATGCCGCAACGGATGCCGCCGGCAATGCCGCTGATGCCGTGACGGACGCCGCCAGCGATGCGGCCGGTGCGGTGACGGATGCCGCCGGTGATGCCACGAATGCAGCGATGGGGGCTGCCAGCGAGGCAGCGGGGAGCGCCATGGACGCGGCATCTCTCCTTGATCCCCAGAATTTCGATCCTGCGAAAGTCTCCGCGCTGCTCGAAAGCGCCGACATCGCCCCGGACCAGAAAACCAAGCTGAAGGATCTGGTGGCGAAAGCCGCCGAAAATCCGGAGATGGTCGCCACGGTGATCCAGCAGATCAAGGCCGCGCTGGGGATGTGATCCCGGGGGCATTCGCAGGAAAGAGAAAACCCGCGCGAAGCTTATCGCGCGGGATCTGCATTGACGCTGCGCCCGGCCGGCGGGCGTTCGGCGCGGATCAGCCCACGAAGGCCTTTTCCACCACATATTCCTTCGGATCGGAATTGGCGCCTTCGCGCAGGCCTGCATCCTCGAGGATTACCTGCATGTCCTTGTTGAAGGCGAGCGAGCCGCAGATCATGGCGCGATCCACATCCGGATCGAGCCCTTCGATGCCGAGATCGCGAAACACCGTGCCATCCTTCAGAAGATCGGTAATGCGGCCCATTTTCGGGCTCTCCTCGCGGGTGGTGGTGGGATAGTAGGTAAGCTTGTCGCCCACGAATTCGCCGATCAGGGGATCATCCTTCAGCCCTTCCACCAGCTGGCGGCCGTATTCCAGATCGGCCACGTTGCGGCAGGTGTGGGTGAGGATCACCTGATCGTATTTCTCATATGTTTCGGGATCGCGCACGAGGCTTGCGAAGGGGGCGATGCCGGTGCCGGTGGCGAAGAACCAGATCCGCTTGCCCGGCAGCAGCGCGTCATGCACGAGCGTGCCCACGGGCTTGGGGCGCAGGATGATCTGATCGCCGGGCTTGATGTGCTGGAGGCGCGAGGTAAGCGGGCCGTCGGGCACCTTGATCGAGTAGAATTCCAACTCGTCCGCCCAGGAGGGCGAAGCGATGGAATAGGCGCGCAGGATCGGCTTGCCGTTGTCGTCGGGCAGGCCGAGCATGACGAATTCGCCGGAGCGGAAGCGCAAGCTGCGCGGCCGCGTCACGCGGAAGGAAAACAGCCTGTCCGTCCAGTGCTTCACATGGGTGACCGTCTGGGCATCGGGCAGCACGGGGGCGCGTCTTGTCTCTGCCGGGGTGGTTTGCTCGTTCATGCGCTCGCTTCCGTATCGTGAAAGGGTGTCGGGGTTATATAGTGCTTTCGGGCGGGCTGGTCCATCCAAAGCGCTGTGACCGATGATCATGCGCCCGCCAGCCGCTCCCCGCCTGCCATAGATATTCGGGCTGGCGGGCGGCATGGGCGGCGGGGATTTCCACCTCGTCAAAGCCCGCGCGGCGCGCGAGCGGATATTGCGCGGCCAGAAGCGGGCCGGCGGCGCGCAGGCGGCCCCCATATCCCCGATCGCGCAGGGCGCGGGCCAGCGAAAAGCCGCGGCCATCGTGGAAGGCGGCAAAGGTGATGCGGATCATCGCGTGATCCGTCGGATTTTCGGGCAGCGCATCGGGGGGCGTATCGCCCGGCAGATCGAGGATGGCGGCGGTGGGGGGGAGATCATCGCCGGTGAAGCCTTCATCGCGCACGATCACCGGCGCTTCGGGATCGGGGCCGCGCTTCACCTTGCCGTCAGCGATATGGATGCCGCATTCCTCCTTCTCGTGGTCGGGCCAGCGCCCGGCGCGCCCGAGGCCGGCCACCGTGCAGGGGGCGCAGCCGATGGAATGGAAGCCGCGCGCCGTCAGCGGATGGCGGGGGAGGGCGTGGGTGTCGATGTAACCGTTCACCTCTGCCGTGCTCCAGCCCGCGAGCGGATTGAACTTGAGCCGCCCGGCGCCGTCGCGCTCGAAAGGGGCGAGGTGGCGGCGGCTTCTGCCTTGCGCGCGCCGCCGCCCGGTGATCCAGCAATCGAAGCCAGCAAGCGCGCGCCGCAGCGGGCGGACCTTCCTCAGAGCGCAGCAGGCGTCCGGGTCGCGCGCATGCAGGCTGCCCTCGGGATCCCCGGTAGCTATCTCGCCGGCAGGAGCCCTGACGATGGTCAGCCCCGTCAGCCCCAGATCACGGGCGAGCCGTTGCTGGTATTCATATGTTTCGGCAAACAGCATTTCGGTGTCGATGAACAGCACCGGAAGCGTGCGATCAATGATCGAGATCAAATGCAGCAGC
>WFVA01000044.1 GCA_015491895.1 Albidovulum sp.
GCGTGGGGGTGTTCGAGGGGATCATCGTGGCGGCGATGCCGGGGGAGATGCCGGTGGCCAAGCTCGCCGCCGCGCTCCTCCTTTTCCGCATGACCTACTACATCCTGCCCTTCGTTCTGGCGATGATCGTGGTGGCGCTGAACGAAGCGCGCCTCGCCTCAGGGCCGATCGCGCGGATGCTGGGGGCCACGCCCGAGTGGTTCCAGCCGATCAGCCGGGCGATCAGCGCCATCACCCCGAAGGTGACGGGAAGCGCCGTTTTCGGGCTCGGGATCTATCTCATCCTGATGTCGGTGCTTCCCGATGTGCGCCCCGAGGGCGCGGTGCGCGAAAGCTGGCTCGTCGCCTTCCTGATGGAGAGCGGCGCCATGCTCTCGGCGGCGCTCGGGGCGCTTCTGATCCTCCTCGCCCAGGGGCTTATCCGGCGCAGCTCCGCCGCCTACTGGCTGACCCAGGCAACCCTTCTGGCCGCCATCATCGCCTCGCTCCTGAACGGGCTCGATGTGAAAAGCGCGCTCGTTCTCGCGCTTGCCATGCTGCTGCTGTGGCCGCTCAGGGGCGAATTCTTCCGCAACGGCCGGCTGACGCGCAATCTCTTCACCCTCTCATGGTTTGCCCTCGTCGGCGGGATCGCGGTGGGCGTGATCGCGCTTCTCGCGCTCATCCATGCCGCCACCCCCTATGTGGCCGGGGTATGGTCCGAGCCGGGAAGCCTCGCCGCCATGCCGCGGGCCATGCGCGCCGGGCTGTTCGCCGCCGCCCTGCTCACCTTCGGCCTCGTCTATCTCGCGCTTGAGCCGCGCCGCGCGCGTATCGTGAAGCCCACGCCGCAGGCCCGTGCCAGGGCCCGTGCCATCCTCGAAGCGCGCGCCGGCGATGGCACGGGCGCCCCACCCCCCGAGGCGACCCTCGCCCTCACCGGCGACAAGGATTTCTTCATGCCCGACGAGGCAGACGCCTTCATCGCCTTTCGCGCCGCCGGGCGATCGTGGATCGCGCTTGGCGATCCTGCCGGCCCGCCCATGAGCCAGCGCGAAATCGCCTGGCAGTTCGCCGATGCCGCCGCACGGGCCGGAAGGCGGCCGGTGTTCCATGCCGTCACCGACTCCTTCCGCCCGCTCGGGCGCGAACTGGGGCTGATCCTTCAGGCTATCGGCGCGGAAGCGGTGATCGCGCTCGCGTCGGGGGACAGGGGCAAAGAGCGGCCGGCCGGCGAAGCGGGCTTCGAATTCTGGCTGCCGCCCCACGATCAGGCCCGCCACGCCGCTCTTGCACGGATGAACGGGGAATGGCGCAAGGCTCACCCGGATGGGGAAAGGCATTTCATAGAAGGGCCGTTTTCCCCGGCCTGGCTCGATCAGTGCCCGATTGGCGTGATCCGGGAGGGCGGAGACGGCACGGTCAGGGGATTTGCCAGCCTGATCGCGGATCCGACGCGGCTGAATTGCCGCATCGACCTCATGCGCGCGCTCGATGACGGCAATCACCGGGTGAAGCGGGCGCTGGTGGAAGGGCTGATCGGCGCGCTCGGGGAGGCGGGCGCGGCAAGCCTCGGCCTCGGGCTGGTGCCGCCCGAGGATATCGGCCTGCGCGACAGCGCCCGCCTCTGGCAGCGCTTCGGGCGCTGGATCTACCCCAATGCCGAGGATTTCTCCGGCTTCGGCGATCTGCGCGGCTTCGCCGGGGCTTTCGGGCCGGAATATTCCATCCGCTTCCTCGCCCTGCGCGGCGATGGCGCAGCGCCCCTTGCCACGCTGAAGGATCTGGTGCGCGCCACAGGCGGGAAGGCGGGCTGAGCGCCGGATCGCCGGCCTTGCGGCCCCGCATCTCCGAAATCCGCTCCATGCGCGCGACGGCGCCGGCAGGATGCCTCCGGCGGGGATATTTGCGCAGCAGTGACGTGAGCCGGCCCGGGAAGTGGCCGGCCCGCAGGCGATTGGCCGCGGGGAGCCTATTCCAGGCGGCTGATGATCACCGTGACCTCCGGCTTCTTGCCGATCTCGTCGCTCACCAGGCGGCGCACCGCGCGCTTCAGGGTTTCCTCGAGCTTTTCATCACTGTGAAGCGTGCGGGCGTCGGCGCGCTGCAGGAGCTGATCGAGATCCGCCTCGATCAGTTCCGCGAGCGGCGCCCCGGAGCGATCGATATCCCTCAGCCCCATGATCTCGACCCAGGGCTCGCCGAGGGGCTCGTCGCCCTCGAGGATGAGCGACACCGCGACATGGCCGTTCATCGCGAGGCGCAGGCGATCGCGCACGATGCCATCGAGCGCGCCGATCTGCAACTTGCCATCGAGATAGATGCGCCCCGCCTCCACATGCTCGACGATCTTCGGGCGCTCGCCGCCAATATCGGCCATCATGCCGTTGGTCACAACCTCGGCCTGAAGCCCATTGGCGCGCGCGAGCTTCACGTGCTCGCGCAGGTGGCGGTGCTCGCCATGCATGGGGATCAGCATCTTCGGGCGGACGATCTCGTGCATGCGCTCGAGATCGGGGCGGTTGGCGTGGCCCGAGACATGGAAGATCGACATGTCTTCCGAGATCACGTCCACCCCCAGTTCGGAAAAGGCGTTCATGATGGCGATCACGCCGCGCTCGTTGCCGGGGATCGTCTTGGAGGAGAAGAGAAAAGTATCGCCCTCCTTCAGGCTGATCCCCTGATACTTGCCGCGCGCGAGCTGGGCGGAGGCCGCGCGCCGCTCGCCCTGGCTGCCGGTGACGATCAGCATCAGCTTCTCGCGCGCCACGTCCTTCGCCTCCTCGGGGCTGATGGTGGCGGGGAAATCGGTGACGACCCCGGTCTCGCGCGCCGCCTCGATCATCCGCTGCATCGCCCGCCCCATGAGGCAGACCTTGCGCCCCGCCGCGATGCCGGCATCGGCGAGCGTCTTGAGGCGCGCGACGTTGGAGGCGAAGGTGGTGGCCACCATCATCCCCTCGACGCTTGCCACCAGCTTGCGGATCTCGGGGCCGACGCTCATCTCCGATCTGTTGGGCCGCTCGGTGAACACATTGGTGGAATCGCACACCAGCGCCTGCACGCCCGGCGCGGCGATCTCGGCCCAGAGAGCGGGATCGAAGGGCTCGCCCTCGACGGGGGTTTCATCGAGCTTGAAATCGCCCGTGTGCACCACCCGGCCCGCCGGGCTATCGATCACGAGGCCGGAGCTTTCGGGGATCGAATGCGAGATCGGCACGAAGGAGACGGAAAACGGCCCCGCCTCGATCATCTCCGGCCAGGGGCGCACGGTGATCACCTCGTCGGGCGGTTCGCCGCGCTCCTCCATCTTGCGCCGCGCGATATGGGCGGTGAAGGGGCGCGCATAGACAGGCACCCGCAGCTGATCCCACAGCAGGCTCACCGCACCGATGTGATCCTCATGGGCATGGGTGATGAAGATCGCCTCGATCTGCGCGCGCCGCTCCACCAGCCAGGCGACATCGGCGAAAATGAGATCCACGCCCGGCGTGCCCTCCATGGTGGGGAATGTGACCCCGAGATCGACGACGATCAGCCGCTCGCGGCCGGGCTCGCCGTAACCATAGACATAGCAGTTCATGCCGATCTCGCCGGCGCCGCCAAGGGGCAGGAAGATCAGGCGTTCCTTCTTTTTGCCCCGGCCGCCGCCGCGCCGCCCCCGGCCGCGGCCGCCATTTGCGGCCTTCCCCTTCGCGGGCTTCTTCGCTTTCTTCTCGTCGTTCTTTTCGGATTGGCTCATATGTTGCCCCGGTCCTTGTTGTATTTGTGGATGACGGTCAGCCCGTGCATCGTCAGATCATCTTCGAATGTGTCAAAGAGGGCATGGCCCTGTTGGAACAGGGGCGCAAGCCCCCCGGTGGAAATAACCTTCATTTTCCGGCCCCTTTCGGCCTCTATCCGCTCGCAGATGCCGTTGATGAGCCCCACATAGCCCCAGAACACCCCCGATTGCATGCAGGCAACCGTATTGGTGCCGATCACGCGCTCGGGCTTCGTCACATCCACATGCGGCAGCGCGGCGGCCGCCTCATGCAGCGCCTGGAGGCTGAGATTGACCCCGGGCGCGATCACGCCGCCGATATAGGCGCCGTCGGTATCGACCACGTCGAAGGTGGTTGCGGTGCCGAAATCGACCACGATCAGATCGCCGCCGTGGCGATCGAAACCGGCAACGGTATTGACCAGCCTGTCGGGGCCAACTTGAGTGCCCGCATCCACCCGCACATCCACCGGCAGCAGGCAATCGGGCTTCCCCACCACCAGCGGGCGGCAGCCGCAGTAGCGATCGGCGAAGACGCGCAGATTCCACACCACGCGCGGCACGGTGGAGGAGATCACCACAGCATCCACATCGAGCGGGATGCCGTGATGGCGCAGGAGCGTATCGAGCCAGACGAAATACTGATCGGCGGTGCGCTGGTGCTCGGTGCTGGTGCGCAGCGTGCAGAGGAATTTCTCGCCGTCCCAGAGCGAGAAGACGGTATTGGTATTGCCGCAGTCGATCGCCAGAAGCATGGCCGCTCCTTTCAGAAGAAAACCTCGCCCGCTGCAATGCAGCAAGTGCCGTTCCCCGTGTTTAGAACAAGGGCGCCGGTTTCGTCCAGCGTCTCGAAACGGCCGCGCCGCTCGCTCCGCCCCGTGCGCACGGTGATCGCCTCGCCAAGCCCGGCGGCACGCGCGAGCCAGGCATTGCGCAGCGGCTCGAAGCCATAAGCGGCCAGTCGCTCTTCCCAGCCGGCAAAGGCCGGCGCGAGGAGATCGAGGAAATCCTCCGCCGCCACCCGCAGGCCCGTTTCGCCAAGCAGGCACACGGGGCGAAGCGCGCCGGCTTCGAGCGCCTCTGCCGGCGGCGCATCGAGGAGATTGACGGCCACGCCGATCGCGAGGTGGCTTGGCCGCCCGGATTCCTCCTTGCGCCCCGCCCCGCCCCGCCCGGCGGCGGAGATCGTTTCAAGCAGGATGCCCGAGAGCTTGCCGCCATTGAGGAGCACGTCATTGGGCCATTTCAGCGCGAGCCCCGCCGTTGCCGGGCCGAGCAGCGCGCGGAGCGCCTCATCGAGCGCCAGCGCGGCGACGAAGCTTCTGAGGGCGACGCGCTCGGGCGGATCGCTCACCGGCATCACCAGCGTGGCGGAGAAATTTCCCCCTGGCGCGATCCAGGCGCGCCCGCGCCGCCCGCGCCCGGCCGTCTGCTCATGCGCGAGGATCCACAAGGGCCCCGCCACCTCGCCCGCCAGCACCATGCGGCGGGCTTCGTCGTTGGTGCTGTCAATGCGCGCAAGGATGCGCCGCCCCGTGCCCGCGGGCCAGGCGCCAGCCCCGCCCGCGATTCTGCGTTCAGCGCACAAGGGCCGCCGCTGCCGCCTCAGCGAGCCCCTCGATGCCGAAGAGGTTGACGACCCCGAAGAGCATCGCCGCCGCCGCCGCCATCAGGAACAGCCACTGCACGAAGGGCATGGAGGTATCGAGCGCCTCGGCCTCCGCGCCGAAATACATGTAATAGACGATGCGCAGGTAGTAGAAGGCGCCGATCACCGAGGCGATCACCCCGATCACCGCCACCCAGACGAGCCCGGCGTCCACCGCCGCCTTCAGCACGTAGAACTTGCCGAAGAAGCCCAGCATCGGCGGGATGCCGGCGAGGCTGAACATCAGGATCAGCACGGCGAGCGCCTTCAGGGGCGCGTGGCGGGAATACTGATTGAGCGCGGCGATCTCGGTGACGGGGCGGCCATCGCGCTTCATCGAGAGGATGAAGGCGAAGGTGCCGATGTTCATCGTCACGTAGATCACCATGTAGATCAGCATCGCCTGCACGCCCCCGGCACCGCCGGCGGCGAGCCCCATCAGCGCAAAGCCCATGTGGGCGATGGAGCTGTAGGCCATCAGTCGCTTGATGTTCTTCTGCCCGATCGCGGCGATGGCGCCCAGAAGCATGGAGAGCACCGCGAGAAGCGCGAGGATCTGGGTCCAGTCGCCCACCGCATTGCCGAAGGCATCGAAGAGGACGCGGGCAATGAGCGCCATCGCGGCCATCTTGGGGGCGCTGGCGAAGAAGGCCGTCACCGGTGTCGGCGCGCCTTCATAGACATCGGGCGTCCACATGTGGAAGGGCACGGCGGAGATCTTGAAGGCGAGCCCGGTGAGGATGAAGACGAGGCCGAAGAGGAGGCCGATCGGCACGCGGCCATACTCCACCGTGGCGATCAGCACGTCAAAGCGGGTGGAGCCGGCGAAGCCGTAGGCCAGAGAGGCGCCGTAGAGGAGGAGCCCCGAGCTCAGCGCGCCCAGCACGAAATACTTGAGGCCGGCCTCGTTGGATTTCACGCTGTCGCGGTTCATGGCGGCGAGCACGTAGAGCGAGAGCGATTGCAGCTCGAGCCCCATGTAGAGCGCGATCAGATCGCCCGCCGAAACCATCATCATCATGCCGACCACGGAAAGCGCCAGCAGGATCGGATACTCGAAGCGCATCATGCGCCAGCGGGCGAGGTAATCCTGGCCGATCAGCAGCACCGAGGCGGCCGCGAGCAGGATGGTGATGCGGGCGAAGCGCGAGAAGCCGTCATCGATGAAGGCGCCATTGAAGGCCTCGCGCGCCGCCGGGGCGCGCATCCCGATCCAGAGCGCCAGCCCCGCGAGCACGGCCGCGGTGAGCCAGGTGAGCATGGGCGTGAGCCTGTCCTTGCCGGTGTAGACCGCGAAGATAAGCGCCGCCATCGCATAGACGGCCAGGGTGATTTCCGGGGCGAGGATTGCCATTCCGGTGGTGATGTCGCTCGTCATGGTCTGTTCCACCCTCAATGCTCTGCCGCCGCGCCGGCCTGCGTGCCGGGCTCAGCCCCGCCATCCGCGCCGACGGCCTCGTGATAGTCTGCCACCAGTTTCTCGACCGAAGGCCCGGTGATGTCCGTCACCAGCCCCGGATAGACGCCGAGCAGCAATGTCATCGCCACCAGGGGCGCGAAGATCAGCTTCTCGCGGGGCGTGAGATCGCTGATGGTGCGCAGCGCCTCGCGGATCAGCTCGCCGAACACCACCCGCCGGTAGAGCCAGAGCGCATAGGCGGCCGAGAGGATCACCCCGGAGGTGGCCACCGCCGCGGCCCAGGTATTGGCGTGGAAGGTGCCCACGAGGGTCAGGAATTCGCCGATGAAGCCCGAGGTGCCCGGCAGGCCCACATTGGCCATGGTGAAGAACATGAAGATCAGCGCATAGGCCGGCATCCGGTTGACGAGCCCGCCATAGGCCGCGATCTCCCGGGTGTGCATCCGATCGTAGATCACGCCGACGCAGAGGAACAGCGCGCCGGAGATGAAGCCGTGACTCAGCATCTGGAAGATGGCGCCGTCCACCCCCTGCTGGTTGGCGGCGAAGGTGCCCAGCGTCACATAGCCCATGTGGGCCACCGAGCTGTAGGCAATGAGCTTCTTCATGTCTTCCTGCACCAGCGCCACCAGAGAGGTATAGACGATGGCGATCACCGAGAGCCACATGATGAGCGGCGTGAACAGATCGCTCGCCACCGGGAACATGGGCAGGGAGAAGCGCAGGAAGCCGTAGCCCCCCATCTTCAGCAGGATCGCCGCCAGCACCACCGAGCCCCCCGTGGGCGCCTGCACGTGGGCGTCGGGCAGCCAGGTGTGCACCGGCCACATGGGCATCTTGACCGCGAAGGAGGCGAAGAAGGCGAGCCACAGGAGCGCCTGCATCCCTCCCATCACCGTGAAGCCCAGCACCTCTACCGGCGCGCTCGAGAACTGGTGGTTGAGCAGGGTCGGGATGTCGGTCGTGCCGGCGTCCATGTACATGGCGATCATCGCCACCAGCATCAGCACCGAGCCCAAGAGCGTATAGAGGAAGAACTTGAACGCCGCATAGATGCGGTTCTGCCCGCCCCAGATGCCGATGATGAGGAACATCGGAATGAGCCCGGCCTCGAAGAAGAGGTAGAACAGCACCAGATCGAGCGCCGTGAACACGCCGATCATCAGGGTTTCGAGCACCAGGAAGGCGATCATGTATTCCTTCACGCGGTCGGTCACGTTCCAGCACGAAAGGATCACCAGCGGCATCAGGAAGGTGGTGAGCATCACGAACAGCACCGAGATGCCGTCCACCCCCATCTTGTAGGTGAGGCCGAGGATCCACGCCTTCTCCTCGACGAACTGGAAGCCGGTATCGGCGGGATCGAAGCCCGTGAGGATGAAGAGCGAGAAGATGAAGGTGGTGAGGGTGGTGATGAGGGCCACCCATTTCGCATTGCCGCGCGCGGCTCTGTCGTCACCGCGCAGGAAAAGCGCAAGGATCACCGCCCCCAGAAGCGGAATGAAGGTGACGATGGAGAGAAGGTTTTCCATTACTCTGCCCCTCCGCTGATCGCCATCCAGGTGAGGAGGAAGACGATCCCCACCACCATGGCAAAGGCATAGGTGAATATGTATCCGCTCTGCAGACGGCTCGCGAAGCGGGTCATCCGGGGCACGAGGCCCATGGCGATGCCGTTGATCGTGCCGTCGATGATCTTCCCGTCGCCCACCTTCCAGAACAGCCGGCCGAGGCGGAAGGCGTTCTTCACGAAGAGGGCATCGTAGATCTCGTCGAAATACCACTTGTTGAGCAGGAAGAGGTAGAGCGGGCGGAAGGTCTCCGCGAGGCGGCGCGGCAGGGATGTGTCGCGGATGTAGAACAGCCACGCGAGGAAGAGCCCGCCGAGCATGGCGAAGAAGGGCGAGAGCTTCACCCATTTCGGCGCTTCATGCGCGCGCTCGAGCACATGATTGCCGGGCGCCATGAAGATCGCGCCCTCGGGCGCCACGCCGGCGGCCGGGGCATGTCCGCCCCCGGCGGCCCCGGCGGGGGCGGACATGCC
>WFVA01000045.1 GCA_015491895.1 Albidovulum sp.
TTCCCGCCCCGCCCCCCTCGGCGGCCGCCTTTCGGCGCGATTTGCGCCTCCGTCAGCGCCTTGCGGCGCTTTTCTCTTGCGATTCCCGTCCGCGGATGGATGATTCGCAGCCAGATTGCGTCCGCGCGCGAACGCCCGTGCGCGAAACGCGGAACGAAGCGCGAGAAGAGGGGAGCACCGCAGGCATGGCGAAGATGCGCCGGCCCCAGGCCAGGCCGCCCCGCGGGGCGCGCCTCAGCTATGCCCAGAAGATCTTTCTTCTGGCGACCGTCCCGCTTCTGCTCTCCGCCCTCTCGATCGCGCTCCTCGTGGCCGCGCAGTCCCGCCAGACCGCGCGCCAGGAAATCGCCTTTCTCGAAAACGAGCTGATCGCGGCCAAGAAGGCGGAGCTGAGGAACTACCTCTCTCTCGCGCGCACCGCCTTCGGCATCACCTACGGCCGCGCCCTTCCCGACGACGAGGAAGCCAAGCTCAAGGTCACCCAGACACTCTCGGCCATGCTCTACGGCCAGGACGGCTATTTCTTCGTCTATGATTACGACGGCAACAATCTCGTCAGCCCGCGGCGCACCGAGATGATCGGCAGGAACTGGCTCGGCAAGCCCGGCCCCGACGGCCGGAAGGTGGTGGACCGCATGATCGAGGTGGCCCGCAAGGGCGGCGGCTATCTCACCTATGAATGGCCAAAGCCCTCCACCGGCAAGCCGGAAAAGATGGTGAGTTACGTGATCGGCCTGCAGGACTGGCGCTGGGCGGTGGGCACCGGGGTTTTCATAGATGACGTGCTCGCCACCGTCGCCGCCGAGCGCGCCGAGGTGGAAGAGCGCGTGCGCCGCACCTTCCTCTATATCGGCGCGATCACCATGGCGGCGCTCCTGCTGGTATTCCTCTCCGGCCTCTTCATAACCCTGCGCGAGCGCCGCCTTGCCGATGCCAAGCTGATGGCGCTGACGCAGAGGATCGTCGATACCCAGGAGGAGGAGCGCTCGCGGGTGGCGCGCGAGCTGCACGATGGCATCAGCCAGATCCTCGTGGGGGTGCGCTATGCGCTCGAGCTGGCCCAACGCCGCCTGAAGGCGGGCGACGGGCGCGCCGGCGAGAGCCTCGCGCGGGGCATCGAGCATCTGAAGGGCGCGATCCGCGAGGTGCGCCGCATCAGCCACGCGCTGCGCCCCGGCGTGCTCGATGATCTGGGCCTCGGCCCCGCGCTGCAGACCCTTACCGAGGATTTCCAGCGCCGGACCGGGATACATTGCACGCTCCAGACGGTCGTCTTCCGCAACCGCCTGGACGAAGAAGCCCGCATCGCCCTTTACCGCATCGCCCAGGAGGCGCTCACCAATATCGAGCGCCACTCCGGCGCCAGCGAGGTGAAGATCGAGCTTTATGGTCACAAGCGCGGCGCCACCCTGCGCATCAGCGACAACGGCCGAGGCTTCGAGGGCGGCGCGCATGGTCAGGGCAGCGGCAACGGCCTCGGCCTGCGCAACATGCAGGAGCGCATCGAGCAGATCGGCGGCACCTTGCGCGTGCTCTCCAGCCGCTCGGGGCTGGCGATCGAGGCCACGGTGCCGCTTTCCCACATGCTGCCGCCCGAGGAAATCGGAAAGGAAAGCGCATGAGCGAAAACGCGTGCAGAGGGCGGGAGCCCGTCACCATCGCTATCGTCGATGATCATCCGATGGTCGCCGAAGGGATCGAGGCAATCCTCGAAACCTACGAGGATATCCGCGTCGTCGCCACCCTGTGCAACGGCGAGGCGATCATCGACCGGATCGAGAGCCTTGCGCCCGATGTGGTGCTTCTCGATCTCAACATGCCGGGGATGAACGGCCTCACCGTCACCGAGATCCTGCTGGAGCGCCGCCCCGAAACCCGCATCCTCGTGCTCACCATGCACGACAACGCCGAATACGTGAACACCGCCCTTTCCCACGGCGCCATGGGCTACATCCTGAAGGACGTGCCCACCGAGGAGATCCGGCGCGCCATCGATACGGTGATGGCCGGCGAGCGCTATCTCTGCCCCGGCACGCGCGCGGTGCTCGAGGCGGCCCCCTCCCGCCTCACCACGAAGGACGGCCGCGAGCCCCTCACCTCGCGCGAGCAGACCGTGCTGCTGCAACTCGCCCAGGGCAAATCCAACAAGCAGGTGGCAGGTGAGCTCGATATCTCCGTGCGCACGGTGGAAACCCACAGGAAGAACATCAAGCGCAAGCTCGGCATCTCTTCCACCGCCGGCCTCACCCGCTACGCGCTCGAACACGGCGTGCTCCAGGGCACCGGGCGGGGGGGATTGTGAAGGAGCCAGCCTGCCCCGCCCCGGCCGCTGCGCGCCTCCGGGCGGGGCGATCGGGAAGCAGCGCATCATGAAGGGCCGTGGGGCCGACGGCCCGGGAGGCGCGATTCCGCCCGGCCTTTTATCAAAACTTCGCCAGCTTCGCTTCCAGCGCAACAAAAAATCCCGCACCTGCGGCATTTGCGACATATCATTCCCGCATTTCCCTGTTGACGCCCGCAAATCCCCCTCTTAAGGTCTCGCCACACTGGAAGGAGCCCTCGGGATGAACGGTCTTGTAGTCATTGTGGGAAATTGGCGCATGGGTCGGTAACGGCAACCATATCAGGACCCAATGCGCCCCCGCCGGAACGGGGGCTTTTTTTATTGCCCATGTCGCGCATCGCAGGGATGCGCATGATCTGAAACGGAGCACAGGAAGATGACACGTCAGATGACCGGAGCAAGGATGGTGGTTCAGGCCCTGAAGGATCAGGGTGTGGACGTCGTGTTCGGCTACCCCGGCGGCGCCGTGCTTCCGATCTACGACGAGATCTTCCAGCAAAACGACATCCGCCACATCCTCGTGCGCCACGAACAGGGCGCGGTGCATGCGGCCGAGGGCTATGCCCGCTCCACCGGCAGGCCCGGCGTGGTGCTCGTCACCTCCGGCCCCGGCGCCACCAATGCGGTCACCGGCCTTACCGACGCGCTGATGGACAGCATCCCCCTGATCGTGCTGACCGGCCAGGTGCCCACCTTCATGATCGGCACCGATGCCTTTCAGGAGGCCGATACCGTGGGCATCACCCGCCCCTGCACCAAGCACAACTGGCTGGTGAAGAGCACCGAGGATCTGCCCCACAAGCTGCACCAGGCCTTCCATGTGGCCACCACCGGCCGCCCCGGCCCGGTGCTGATCGACATCCCGAAGGACGTGCAGTTCGCGAGCGGCGAATACGTGCCGCCCCGGAAGGCCGAAAAGGGCGATTACGCCCCCCGCCTCAAGGCTTCGAAAGCCGAGATCGAGGCGCTCGCGGAGATGATCGAACAGGCCGAGCGCCCGGTGTTCTACACCGGCGGCGGGGTGATCAATTCGGGCCCCGCCGCAAGCCAGCTCCTGCGCGAGCTGGTCGATGCCACCGGCATTCCGATCACCTCCACCCTGATGGGCCTTGGCGCCTACCCCGCCTCGGGGAAGAACTGGATCGGCATGCTCGGCATGCACGGGCTCTACGAGGCCAACATGGCGATGCATGATTGCGATCTGATGATCGCCGTCGGCGCGCGCTTCGATGATCGCATCACCGGCCGGCTCGACAGCTTCAGCCCAAACAGCCGCAAGGCCCATATCGACATCGATCCAAGCTCGATCAACAAGGTGATCCATGTGGATCTGCCGATCCTGGGCGATGTGGGCCATGTGCTCGAGGATCTGCTGAAGGTCTGGAAGGCGCGCGGGCGCAAGGTGCAGAAGGGCGCGCTGAAGAAATGGTGGCAGCAGATCGAGGAGTGGCGCAAGCGCGATTGCCTCGCCTACCGCAACAGCGAAAAGATCATCAAGCCGCAATACGCGCTCCAGCGCCTCGAGGCGCTGACCAGGGATCGCGATCGCTACATCACCACCGAGGTGGGCCAGCACCAGATGTGGGCGGCGCAGTTCATGGGCTTCGAGGCCCCCAACCGCTTCATGACATCGGGCGGGCTCGGCACCATGGGTTACGGCTTCCCCGCCTCGATCGGCGTTCAGATCGCCCACCCCGACGCGCTGGTGATCAACGTGGCCGGCGAGGCCTCCTGGCTGATGAACATGCAGGAAATGGGCACGGCCGCGCAATACCGCCTGCCCGTCAAGCAGTTCATCCTGAACAACGAGCGCCTCGGTATGGTGCGCCAGTGGCAGCAGCTGCTGCACGGCGAGCGCTACTCGCACAGCTGGTCGGAATCGCTGCCCGATTTCGTGAAGCTCGCCGAGGCCTTCGGCGCCAAGGGCATCCGCTGCTCCGATCCGGCCGATCTCGATGACGCGATCATGGAAATGATCGCGCATGACGGCCCGGTGGTGTTTGACTGCCTGGTGGAAAAGCACGAGAACTGCTTCCCGATGATCCCCTCCGGCGCACCCCATAACGAAATGCTGATGGGCGACGCCAGCACCGAGGACGCGATCGGCGCCAAGGGCGCTGTTCTGGTTTAGGAAAGGCCTGCAAATGACTGCACTCAATATAGAAAAAGGCTCCTCCAAGCATTCGGCCTACGATCTGCGCGATCCCAATGCGGCCGGCGACGAGCGCCATACGCTGGCGGTGATCGTGGATAACGAGGCAGGGGTGCTGGCGCGCGTGATCGGGCTGTTTTCGGGGCGCGGCTACAATATCGAGAGCCTGACCGTGGCCGAGATCGATCACGAGGGGCACCGCTCGCGCATCACCATCGTCACCACCGGCACGCCGGCTGTGATCGAGCAGATCAAGGCCCAGATCGGGCGCATCATCCCGGTGCACGAGGTGAAGGATCTCACCGTGAACGGCCCGAGCGTGGAGCGCGAACTGGGGCTGTTCAAGGTTGCCGGCACGGGCGAGAAGCGGGTGGAGGCGCTGCGCCTGGCCGACATCTTCCGCGCCAATGTGGTGGACAGCACGCTGGAAAGCTTCACCTTCGAGATCACCGGCACGCCGGAAAAGATCGACGCCTTCGCCGAGCTGATGCGCCCGCTCGGGCTCAAAAGCGTGGCGCGCACCGGCGTCGCGGCGCTTTCGCGCGGCTGAGGGGAAGACGGCCGGAAGATAGCCGGATGGCCAGCGGATGCCCTTTGCGGCCGGCAACCGCCTGAAGCTTCAGGCCATCGCGGGGCCCCCGAGGGCCCCCTTGCATTCCCCTGCCCTGCCTCATAGGCTCGCGCGAACCACAAGCAAATTACCGACAGGCGGGCCAGAATTGCTGCTGTTTCTTCTTCATCTCGCCGGGGCCGCTGCGCTTCTTCTGTGGTCGGTGCGGATGATCCGCACCGGGGTTGAGCGCGCCTTCTCGGCGCAGCTGCGCAAATGGATCCGGCGCAGCGCCGGCAACCCGCCGCTCGCCGCCGGCTCCGGGCTTCTGGCGGCGATGCTCTTGCAAAGCTCCACCGCGGTGGTGCTTCTGGTGGCCAATTTCGCCTCCAAGGGCACGCTCACGGCGGCGCTCGGCCTTGCGATCATCCTCGGCGCCGACGTGGGCTCGGCGCTCATCACCCAGGTGCTGCTGCTGCGCGCCGACTGGGTGGTTTCGCTTCTTCTGCTGCTCGGGGTCTCCATGTTCCTGCGCGGGCGCCGGCGCCCGGTGCGCCAGGGCGGGCGGATCCTGACGGGGCTCGCCCTCGTTCTGGTTTCGCTCGACATGATCCGCGCCGCCACCCTCCCCTTGCGCGAAAGCGATGCCATCGCGCCCGTCGCCGCCTATCTCGGCAATGACGTGATCTCCGCCTTCCTGATCGGCGCGCTCCTGGCCTGGGCGATGCATTCGAGCGTGGCGGCGGTGCTGATGTTCGTCACCTTCGTGGCCGAGGGGCTTTTGCCCGCCAGCGCCGGCATGGCCCTGGTGCTCGGCGCCAATCTCGGCGGCTCCTTCATCCCCCTGCTGCTCACCCTGGGGGCGGGCGTGGAGGCGCGCGCCATCGTGCTCGGCAATCTCCTGCTGCGCGGCGGCGGGGCGCTCCTCTGCCTGGCCGCGATATCCCGCCTGCCGGTGGACTGGGCCTTCCTCGGCGCCGCCCCCGCGCGTCAGGTGATCAACCTCCACCTTGCCTACAACACCGCCGTCGCCCTGATCGGCCTGCCGCTGACCGGGCCGATCACGCGCCTGCTCGCCTCGCTGCTGGAAAAGCCCGATGCCGGAGAGGCCGAAATCGGACGGCTGAGCGCGCTCGACCCGGAGGCCCTCGCCGATCCCGAACGCGCCCTCGCCTGCGCGAGCCGCGAAGTGCTCAGGATCGGCGAAACCATCGAGGCCATGCTCGCCCCGGTGATGCGGCTCTACGAAAACTGGGACGATCCGCTCGCCAGGGCCATCCGCGCCCGCGAGGCGGAGGTCAACCGCATGTATTTCGATACCAAGCTCTATCTCGCCAAGCTCAATCAGCAGGAGCTGCCCGAGGATCTCGCCCGCCGCGCGATGGAGCTTTCCTCCATCGCCACCAATTTCGAATCGGCGGGCGACGTGATCGCGAAGAACATGCTCTCCATGGCCCAGAAGGTGGGCGATCGCGCCATCACCTTCTCGCCCGAGGGCTGGCGCGATCTGTGCGATTTCCACGATCGGGTGCTTTCCAACGTGCAGCTTGCGCTCAACGTGCTGATGACGGGCAATATCGAGGCCGCGCGCCGGCTTGTGGAGGAGAAGGACGCCGTGCGCGATCTCGAACAGAAGCTCCAGCAGCGCCACATGGAGCGGCTGCGCGCGGGGCTGGCGGAGAGCATCGAGAGCAGCAACATCCATCAGGAGACGCTGCGCGCGCTGAAGCAGATCAACGCCTCCTTCTCCATCGTCGCCTACCCGATCCTCGAGGAAAGCGGCGAATTGCTCACCAGCCGGCTGGCAAGCGAGGCGCGCGAGGATCACGGCTGAGGGTGTTTGGGCGCCGGCGCCCGGCCTTCACTGCCTTCAGCCGCTGGCCTCCGGCGCGCCCTCTTCGCGCAATTCGCCGAACTGCGCCGCATATTGCCCCGCCTGGCGCGCGTTCCAGCGCAGAGCAAGCCGCGTGCCGCCTTCCTCCTGCGTTTCACCACGCACGACACCTTGCGCGTAGAGCCAGGCCCGCTCCCGGCCCGCGTCATGCGCAAGCAGGATTTCCGCCTCCCGCATCTCGCCCTCGAGATGGCGCGCGAGGAAGGCCGGCAGGGCCGACATCCCCTCTCCGGTGACGGCCGAGATCGCAAGAACGTCGCCGGCGCGGCTCGCGCGCTTCAGCAGTGCCGCGCGCTCTTCGGGCGCGAGCAGATCCGTCTTGTTCCAAAGCTCCAGCACCGGCGTTGCCTGCCCCACCCCGAGGCTTTCGAGAATGGCGCGCACATCCGCGGCCTGCGCCTCGGTTTCTGGATGGGCGATATCGCGCACATGCAGGATCAGATCCGCGTCGAGCACCTCTTCGAGCGTGGCGCGAAATGCGGCCACCAGCTCATGGGGAAGATCGGAGATGAAGCCCACCGTATCGGCGAGGATCACCTCAGCCCCATCGGCCAGGGTGATGGCGCGCATGGTGGGATCGAGGGTGGCGAAGAGCATGTCCTTCGCCATCACCTCCGCGCCGGTGAGGCGATTGAAGAGGGTGGATTTGCCGGCGTTCGTATAGCCCACAAGCGCCACCACCGGATAGGGCACGCGGGCGCGCGCGCGCCGGTGCAGGGCGCGGGTCTTCGCCACTTTCGATAGCTGGCGGCGCAGGCGCAGGATGGCCTCGTCGATGGCGCGCCTGTCGGCCTCGATCTGGGTTTCGCCGGGGCCGCCGACGAAGCCGAGCCCGCCGCGCTGGCGCTCGAGGTGGGTCCAGGCGCGCACCAGCCGGGTGCGCTGATAGGAGAGCGCGGCCAGCTCCACCTGCAGCACGCCTTCGCGGGTCCGGGCGCGATCGGCGAAGATCTCGAGGATGAGCCCGGTGCGATCGAGGATCTTGAGATCCCATTCGCGCTCGAGATTGCGCTGCTGGATCGGCGTCAGCGGGCCGTCCACCAGCACCAGATCGATCCCTTCGGCGGTGAATTTCGCGCCAAGCTCCGCCACCCGCCCCTTGCCGAAGAGAAGCCCCGGCCGCGGCTTCTGCAGGCTGACGATCTCGCCCCCCGCCACCTCCACATGCGGCAGCGCGCGCGCCAGCGCCATGGCCTCGCCGAGCGCGTGTTCGGGGCTCTGGCCGCGCCGGTGGCCCCGGATATCGGGGTGCAGCACGAAGGCGCGGATATCCCCCGCCCGACGCCCCTCGCCCAAGGCTATTCTTCGCCGTCGTAGAGGCTGATCGGCTGGCTCGGCATGATGGTGGAGATCGCGTGCTTGTAGACAAGCTGCGATTGCCCGTCGCGGCGCAGCAGAACGCAGAAATTGTCAAACCAGGTGATGACACCCTGCAGCTTCACGCCGTTGATGAGAAAGATCGTGACCGGAATTTTCGTCTTGCGGACGTGATTGAGAAAGGCATCCTGCAAATTCTGTCTGTCACCAGCCATGTATATTCACCTTTTTTTGTTATCTGCCGGCTGCTTGCCGGCCCCCGGATCGCTTGTCGGCGCGATTATGGAACGGCTTGGCGCAAGATTCCACCCCCAAAACAGATTGTTGCCGGAGAGTAAACGGTGCTGTTGCAGGGATGCGCCGCGTGGCGGGGGCATGGCGGGGCGTTGCCGGGATCAGCGCCGCCACAGATCCGGGTTGAGAAGGGCGATGATGGTCAGCGTTCCGAGGCGGCCGAGCACCATGGCCGGGATGAGAACGGCCTTTGCCGCGTCGCCCGTTTCCGACCACGGCAGCGGGTGATCGCCGGCGAGGCCCGCCAGCGGGCCGGTGTTGGTAAAGGCGGCGATGGAGAAGATGCTGGCCGCCTCGAAATCGAGCCCGGCAAGGGAAAGCAGCAGCATCAGCGAGGCGATCGAGAGCGCAAACAGCGAAAAGGCCACCCAGGCGATGAAGGCGCCGTTGCGCCGCAGGTGGCGCCCCATGGTGCGCGGCCCGCGCACCGAAGAAGGATAGACCATGCGCTCGATCTCCCGCTCTCCGTGGCGGTAGAG
>WFVA01000046.1 GCA_015491895.1 Albidovulum sp.
GCGTGGCGCTCGCCGGCCTTGCAATCGTTCTGGCCGGCGAGCGCCACGCCATAGCACTTTTCCTTGCCGGCGGCGGCGGCGGGGGTGGCGGTGGAGGCCACGGCGGCGGCGACGGCGCCGGCAATGGCGATGGCTTTCATGTGGTCGGACATTTGTATCGTTCCTTCAATTGCATATTGTTTCATGGTTCTTCATGCCGCAATCGGCGGCAGGCTGAGGCTATGAGATCCGGGAGATCACGGGCCACTCACATCGCCGTGCAACACGCTACCGTTACGGAACGTGTTCGCGAAATCTCCGAAAACAGGCGGGTATGCACCGATTTTGCGCAGCAATGCTCCGGTATCGAGGCGCGGTTTGTTACATCCGGGAGCCGGCCGAAGGATCTTCCGGGTGGGGCTCCACCCCGGTGGGATCCTTGTGAAGGATCACGTCGCATTCCGGGTGTGCCTTCAGGATCGCGCGGCGCAGGGCCGCGCCGGTGGCATGGGCCTCGTCCAATGTCTGGGAGCCGTCCATCTCGATATGCAGGCTCACGAAAACCCTGGGGCCCGCGGTGCGGGTGCGCAGATCGTGATAGCCGTCGATCCCGGGCCAGTTCCTCACGATTTCCTCGATGCTGGCAATCAGGGCGGGATCGGCGCGCCGATCCATCAGCGCGTCGAAAGCACCCTTGCCAATGCGGATCGCGGTGATCGCCAGCATCGCGGCGGCGGCGAGCGCCACCACGCTGTCCACCCCGGCAAGCCCGTATTGGCGCGAAACCCAGAGCGAGAGGATGGCGCCGACGTTCGGCACGAGATCGCCGATGTAATGGGCCGAATCCGCCGCCACGACCCTGCTGCCCGTGCGCTTCACCACATGGCGCTGCCACAGAACAAGCGCGATCGTCAGCACGATCGAAACCCCCATGACTGCCATCCCTTTCCCCTCCGCCTGAAGGGAGGGCGGGTTATCGGAAAGAAGGCGCGAAATCGCGGCCGTGGCGATCACGCCTGCCGATATGAGGATGAAAATGGCCTGCCCCAGCGCGGCGATATCCTCGGCCGAGCTGTGGCCGAAGGCATGATCTTCGTCCGGCGGGCGCGCGGCATAGAGGATGGCGGCAAGCCCTCCGAGCGAGATCAGGAGATCGAGCGCGCTGTCGGCTAGCGATGCGGCGACCGAAAGCGCATTGGTTTCCCCGAGCGCCCAGAGCTTCAGCCCCGTCAGGATCAGAGCCACCGCAACCGAGGCCAGCCCCGCGCGCAGGCTCAGCCGCCTGTATTCACTTCTGTCATGTGCCATACCGGCCATTGATCGGCGCTTTGGCCGGCATGGTCAATGCCGCGCCGTGGAAAACCCCCATCACTGGTCCGCAGATATCCCCGCCGGGGCAAGGACGTTCTGCTCCCGCGATGCCGGCGGACCGCCGCCGGGGATCATTTGCGGATTTCGCCTTCATCCACGCCCCAGAGCGCCGCCTTCGGCGCCCAGCCGCTGTAGCCCCCCGCCTTCAGGCGGCACCAGTCCGGCAGGCATTTGCCGAGGCGCGCGATCACGCCAAGCTCCAGGCGCGCGGTGATCGGTGCCTCCGCATCCGGCTTCGTGCGCAGTGCCAGCATGTCCTCCTCCACCAGGACGGTGCGCACTCCCGAAAGCAGCGAGTAGTGAATCCATCCCCCCGCGCCGTCACGATCGCGCACCCGGCGCCAGTTGCCGAATTCCGCCGTGACCTGCAGAGGCATCCCCCTGCGCTTGAAGATCCAGTCGATCCGGTGCGTGAGGCTCGGGCCGCGGCGCACATTCGCTTCGCTCGCCTTCAGCGAAACATAGCGCGGCAGCGGCAGGTTCGTCACCGGCCCGCGGGCCTGTGGCGCCGCGCCGCTCTGTTGTTGCGGCCTGTCGGCCCGGGCGGGCCCCGGGGGAGCGAGCAGAAGCACGAGCGACAGCCCGCACAGCAGCAGCGATTTCAGCATTACCATGCGTTGCCCTAGATCCTGCCCCTTCATATCGCCTCTTTCCTGCCTGATCCCTATTCCCGAGGTTCTTGCGCCCCGGCCCGGCTTGCGCCACTGTGCCACCATGGGCCGGGTTTGAAAAGAAGAAGGGAATGCCGCGATGCCATCCGATCGTCTGAGTGTTGTCGTGACGCGACGCCTGCCGGAAGCGGTTGAAACGCGCCTGTGCGAGCTGTTCGATGCCCGCCTGCGCGAAGATGATGCGCCCATGAGCCGCGAAGAACTGGTGGCGGCCATGCAGCAGGCGGAAGTGCTGGTGCCCACGATCACCGATCGGATAGATGCCGCCATGCTGGCGCAGGCCGGCGATCAGCTGAAGCTCATCGCCAATTTCGGCGCCGGCGTGGATCACATCGATGTGGAGAGCGCACGGCGGCGCGGGATACTCGTTTCCAATACGCCCGGGGTCGTCACCGAGGATACCGCCGACATGACGATCGCCCTCATTCTCGCCGTCACCCGGCGCATCCCGGAAGGGCTGGCGCTCATGCAATCGGGCGAATGGGAGGGCTGGGCGCCCACCGCCATGCTGGGGGGAAGGCTCGCGGGGCGGCGCCTCGGCATCCTCGGCATGGGGCGGATCGGACAGGCCGTGGCGCGCCGCGCCCGCGCCTTCGGCATGCAGATCCACTACCACAACCGCAAGCGCCTGCGCCCCGAGGTGGAGGCGGAATTCGAGGCGACATACTGGGAAAGCCTCGATCAGATGGTGGCGCGGATGGATGTCATCTCCATCAATTGCCCGCATACGCCTTCCACCTTCCACCTGATGAATGCCCGCCGTCTGAAGCTGATGAAGCCCGAGGCGGTGATCGTGAACACTTCGCGCGGAGAGGTGATCGATGAAAACGCGCTCACAAGGATGCTGCGGGCCGGCGAGATCGCCGGCGCGGGGCTGGACGTTTTCGAACACGGAACCGAGATCAACCCCCGGCTGCGCGAGTTGAAGAACGTGGTGCTGCTGCCGCATATGGGCTCGGCCACGGTTGAGGGGCGCAACGAGATGGGCGAGAAGGTGATTCTCAACATCAGAACCTTCCAGGACGGCCACCGCCCGCCCGATCTGGTGGTGCCGGGAATGCTCTGAGAGCTTTGTGCGAACCCGTTGAAAACGGCCACGGGAAATGAGGGGCATTCCCGGGGCGGCTCATCCCCGGCACGCCTGGGCTGCAACGCCCCGGCACAGCCCGTGATCGCTGCCACCCGTTGCTCGATCGGGCGGCATGGGGCTTTCGGACGTGAAGCGTTTGAAGATGCTGGAGGACGAAAATGCCAAGCTCAAGCGCCTGTTGGCCGACACGATGCTGGATCGAGCCATTGGAACGCCATTGGTCCGAGTGACAATGGCGAGGGCGGTTCTGAAGGATCTCCCGGGAAAGAACTGACGGTGAGCCATTGATGCGCCATTGGTTCGAGCACAATGGCGAACGAGCGCGCGGCGTGATGCAGCGCTGCGGGATCATGGCATCTCGCAGCGCCGGGCCTGCAGGCTGGTCGGTGTCGATCCCAAGACGCACCGCACGCGAACGCCCGCCGGACCATCCGGAGATCCGCGAAGCGATGAAGGAGATTGCGGGCAAGCGCCGCCGTTTCGGCTATCGGCGGATCGGCGTGTTGCTCGAATGCAAGGGGAGCCCCATGAACCACAAGAAACTCTATCGCCTGTATCGCGAAGAAGGGAAGAAGGGTTGTCGGTGAAACGGCGGCGCGGGCGCAAGCGCGC
>WFVA01000047.1 GCA_015491895.1 Albidovulum sp.
GCGGGCAAGCGCCGCCGTTTCGGCTATCGGCGGATCGGCGTGTTGCTCGAATGCAAGGGGAGCCCCATGAACCACAAGAAACTCTATCGCCTGTATCGCGAAGAAGGGAAGAAGGGTTGTCGGTGAAACGGCGGCGCGGGCGCAAGCGCGCCAGAGGGTCGAGGACGCCGATGCCCGAGGCGGCCAGGCCGAACCAGAGATGGAGCCTGGATTTCGTGTCCGACACGTTCGGTGCTTCACGCCGGTTCCGCATTCTGGCGGTGATCGACGATTGTTGCCGCGAAAACCTCTGCCTGGTTGCCGACACCAGCATCTCGGGCGCGCGTGTGGCGCGCGAGCTTGATGCGCTTGACGATGCCCGCCGAAAACTGCCCCTGTGGCGCCATGACTACAACAACGTCAGGCCCCACTCATCACTGGGGAACCAGACGCCGGCCCAGGCGCGCCGGACGCTTGAGCAATTTGAGGGCTCCGCGCCCGGCGCGCTTGCCCAACCCGAGAGCGCAGATCATGAAAATCAAACCCGCAGACTCTCGTCATGAATGAGGGACAATCGGGGGGCAGGTCAGAACTTGTATCTGAAACGCTGCCACTCTGTGGTCTGGTAAAAGTGAGTGGAAGGAAGCCCGCCGCTGCCGCCGGAGGCGAAGAAGAAGCGGGTGCAGCTGATGCTGGACCCGGACGTGCTGGAGAAGCTGCGCCGGAACGGGCGCGGCGTCTCGGCCCGCGTCAACGCCATCCTGCGCGAGGCCCTTGGCCTGGAGGCGCGAGAGCAATGAATGCCATCGGCCGGATCTGAGGCGAGGCCGTCTCGGCGATGAGGGTGCAATCCGGCAGCAGCAGGGAAAGGAACGCCCATGACCGCAAAGTTTGATCCGGCGCATGCCGTAAAGCGCGGATATACCCGGGCAGACTGGGAGGCGGTGGGATCGCCGGAGATGACCGATGATGAACTCGCGAGCGCCCGACCGCTGCCCGAGGCACTGCCGGAGCTTGGTTCGGCGTTGGAGAAGTCCGGGCGCGGGCGGCCTGCATCCGGGTAGCAGAAGCAGATGGTATCGATCCGGGCGGGCCGTGGCCTGCCTCCCGTCATGCAAGTTCCCGGGCGCTCCCGGCAGGCCTGCGCGCGCTGGGCGGGTGTGGCCGAAAGCGCCGCTCCCATGAGCGCGGCCACCGCTTCCCCGGCCTCCTTGGCCACGGCCTGGGAGGCCGCGATGACGTCAACCGGATCGAGCGATCGCACCTCGAGCCGTGAACGATCGAGCGGCATCATGTGATCCGCTGGTGCGACGCCTGGGCCGAGAAAAGCCCGCACCGGGCGAACTGTCGTCTGCGGGTTCTGCGAATCGTGCTCGAGCGGGCTATCGACTACGGCCTGCTGCCCACCGGCCGCAATCCGGCCAAGGGCGTTTCCGAAGTGCGATACGACAAGATCGAGCGCCAGCCTTGGCCGGATGAACTGGTGGTTGCGGCACGGGCGACCGCCGAGGGCCGGACCGCGCTCCTGCTCGAACTATTGCCCGGTACCGGTCAGCGGATCGGCGACGTTCTCAGGATGCGGTGGTCCGATTTCGACGGCGAGGCGATCAGCGTGCGCCAGAGCAAGACGAAGGCCAAATTGTGGATCCCCGCGCCGAAGAAGCTCCTTGCCGCGCTCAACCGCGCGCCGCGTCATTCGGTGTTCATTCTGACCAGCCGGGACGGATCCAGGCCTTGGTCCTATGGTGGCGCGCACAACGCCATGATGCGCCTGCGGCGCGAGATCGGCGCTGAAGCCTATGATATCCATTTGCTCCGTTACACGGCCATGGCGGAGCTGGCGCGCGTCGGCCTCGATGATTCTACGATCATGGCGATCACCGGCCACAAGACCGCGAGAATGGTCCAGCTTTATGCCGGCCCCGAGCGGCAGAAGGCGCGGGCGAAGGCAGCTCTGATCGCCAGAGAACGAGGCAAGGACAAGGGGTGAAACCGGCGCTGGAACGGAACGGAAACAGAACGGGAATGTGTGGCAGGGTGTGTGGCAGGCTGTTGGCAGGGTTTCTGGCCGGGCCGCAGCTCTTTGAAAACATTGGAGGCGAGTACCGGAATCGAACCGGTGTACACGGATTTGCAATCCGCTGCGTAACCACTCCGCCAACTCGCCCCTGTGCCCTGGAAACAGGCTGTTGCCTGTTTGCCGGCTGGCTGTGGAAAGGGCGCCCCGCCCGTTCCGGGGGCTTTATTGCCGTTTCGCAGGCGCTTGTCCAGCCCCGGCCTCTATCTGTTTTGCGTGGCCGTGCCGATACGGCGCAAAGGATGCGGCCCGTTGGCCTGAAAAGGGGCAGAGTGCGGCAACCGCCATCATGCGCCATGCGGCCCATGATGGCGGAAGGTGGCTCTTGCCCGTGCAGCGGCTGTCAGGCTTTCAGCAGCCCCCGCCCCCGAAGGAGGGCTTCCGGGCCCGGCATCCGGCCGCGAAAGGCCTTGTAGAGCGTTTCGGGGTCGGCCGCTCCGCCGCGTGAAAGGATGTGGCGCTCAAGCCGCGCGGCCGTTTCGGGATCGAAGGGATCACCGGTTTCGACGAAGGCCTCGAAGGCATCCGCATCCATCACCTCCGACCACATGTAGCTGTAATAGCCGGCCGAATAGCCATCGCCCGCGAAGACATGGGCGAAATGGGGCGTGGCGTGGCGCATGGCGATCGCGCGCGGCATGGCGATCTCGCCCAGCACCTCCTGCTGACGCGCCATCGGATCCTCGGGCGGGGGGCCTTCGTGGAAGGCGAGATCAACGAGGGCGGAGGCCAGATATTCCACCGTCTGGAAGCCCGTATCAAAGGTGCGGGCCGCGAGCAGGCGCCGCATCAGCGCCTCGGGCAGGGGGGCGCCGCTTTCGGCGTGGGTGGCGAAGCGCGAGAGCACTTCCGGCTCTTCAAGCCAGTGTTCGTAAAGCTGGCTCGGAAGCTCCACGAAATCGCGCGCAACCGAGGTGCCCGAGATCGAGGGATAGGTAACATCGGAAAGCATCTGATGGAGCGCGTGGCCGAATTCGTGAAACAGGGTGCGGGCATCATCGAAGGAGAGAAGCGCAGGCTTGCCCTCGGCGGGCTTCGCGAAGTTGCACACATTGACCACGATCGGGCGGATGTTGCCGGCAAGCTTCTGCTGAGAGCGAAAGGCCGAGCACCAGGCGCCCGAGCGTTTGGAGCAGCGGGCGAACCAGTCACCGATGAAAACCGCCATATGTTCGCCATCGCGGGTGACTTCGAAGGCGCGTGCATCCGGGTGGTAGAGGGGCAGATCGAGCGGGCGGAATTCAAGGCCGAACAGGCGATTGGCCGTGTCGAAGACCGCTTCGATCATGCGATCGAGCTGGAAATGGGGCTTCAACTCGGCTTCGTCGAGATCGTGCTCGGCGTGGCGGCGCTTCTCGGCGTAATAGCGCCAGTCCCACGGGGCGAGATCATCATTTATGCCGTCGGCACGCAGCATTTCCTGCAGGATCTTCGCATCCGCCTCGGCGGCCTCGCGTGCGGGCGCCCATACCCGCATCAGGAGATCGCGCACCGCCTGCGGGGTTTTCGCCATTTCGGTTTCGAGCTTGAAGCTGGCAAAATCCGGGTGGCCGAGCAGCCTTGCCCGCTCATGGCGCAGCGCGAGGATCTCGGCAGCGATTTCGCGGTTGTCGGTTTCTCCGCCGTTCGCGCCGCGTGCTTCCCAGGCGCGAAAGGCGCGTTTGCGCAGGGCGCGGTTGGGCGAGAATTGCAGGAAGGGCACGATCAGCGAGCGTGAAAGCGTGATGACGGGGCGTTTCACCCCCTTTTCCTCGCCCGCGGCGCGCGCGGCGGCGATCAGGAAATCCGGCAGCCCCTCGAGATCACCTTCTTCCAGCTCCATGAACCATTCGCGCTCATCCGCCAGCAGATTCTGGGTGAATTGGGTGGTCAGCACGGAAAGGCGCTCCATGATTGCCTTGAGGCGCGCGCGATCTTCCCCCCGAAGCTCTGCGCCGGCGCGGCGGAAGGCGCGGTGGGTGAGGTGGAGGACGCGCGCCTGCTCGTTGGAAAGGCCGAGGGTTTCGCGCCTTTGCCAGAGCGCATCGATGCGCTGCCAGAGCGCTTCGTTCATGGAAACTTCCGAAGAATAGGCCGAAAGCCTCGGTGCGAATGCACGCATCAGGGCTTCGCGCTCTTCGGTGCTGTCGGCACCGGCGAGATTGTAGAAAACGCCGAGCAGGCGATCGAGATCGTGATCGGCGGTTTCAAGCGCCTCGATGGTGTTCTCGAATGTGGGTGGCTCGGGATTTTCGGCAATCGCGGCCACATTGGCACGCGCGGCTTCAAGCGCGGTGTCGAAGGCAAGCGCGAAATGGGCATCCTTGATCGCATCGAAGGGCGGCATCTCGAAGGGGGTGTCCCATTTCTCGAGGAGCGGGTTTTTCATGCACGGGGCTCCGGGATCTTGTTGCGCAGGCGGCGCTCGAGGCGGCGCAGGAGAAGGGAAAGGGTGATTGTCATCATCAGATAGTTGAGGGCAACCAAATTGTAGGTTTCGAAATAGCGGAAATTGCCCGAAGCGATCACCTTGCCGAGCTGGGCGATATCGGCCACGCCCAGCACGGAGACGAGCGAGCTGTCTTTCACCATGGCAACGAAATCATTGCCCAGCGGCGGCAGGATGGTGCGGAAGGCCTGGGGAAACACAACATGGCGGAAGCGCTGCCAGCCCGATAGGCCGAGCGCCTTCGCCGCCTCGATCTGGCCCGGATCTACCGCCTGCAGCCCGGCGCGGAAAACTTCGGCGATGAAGGCGGAATAAGCGATGGAAAGGGCGATGATGGCGCGCCAAAGGAGGGAGAAATCGCGCGTGCGCATGGGCTCGAGGCCGATCAGGGTGGCGAGCCAGTTCCAGCCCTCCACCATCGCGGGGGCCAGCACGAAGGCCACATACAGAAGCAGCACAAGGATCGGGATGCCGCGGATGATCTCGATGTAGAAGCGTGAAAGCTGGCGCAGGATCAGATGGCGCGACATCGAGCCAAGCGCCAGCAGGAGCCCCATGGCGCAGGCAAGCGAGAAGGCAATCAGGGTCACGAATATGGTGATGCCGGCGCCCTTCAGCAGGGTTGTCTGGATCTGGGTGTAGAGATCATTGGTGAAGATGCGGTAAAAGAGATAGGCGGCCAGGCTGGCGGTAAAGGCAAGCCACCAGGGGAAATCCTTGTCATTCTCGCGCGCGGTTATCATGACGGACCTCGGAAGCTGGCAAGGAAAAAGGCCCCGGACGTGCGCCCGGGGCCCTGATGCTTTCAGGCGTTCATTCGCCCATCTTGTATTCGAGGAACCATTTCCTGTTGAGCCGGTCAAGCGTGCCGTCTTCCTTCATGCTGGCGATGGCGGCGTTGACGGGCGCCACCAGATCGCTGCCCTTGGGGAAGATGAAGCCGAAATCCTCGGTGCCGAGCGGCTCGCCCACGAGCTTCAGCGCGCCGTTCGAGGCCTTGGTATAGCCCTCGCCGGCGGTGCCGTCGGTCAGCACCATGTCCACGTCGCCCGCCTTCAGGGCCTGCACCCCGGCGCCGAAGGTTTCAAAGAGCTTGATGCGCGGATTGGCCTCGTTGCCGTCGAGGATGTCGTAAACTGCCACATAGAAGGGCGTGGTGCCGGGCTGTGCCCCGATCAGCAGATCGGGATTGGCGGCGAATTCCTTGGCATTCGAGAATCGATCCTCGTCGCCGCGCACCATCATCACCATCTGCGAGCGCATGTAGGGATCGGAGAAATCCACCTTTTCCTTGCGGTCATCGCGGATGGTGATGCCCGTCATGCCGATATCATACTGCCCTTCGGAAACCGCCGGGATCATTGCGTCCCAGCTGATGTTTTCATATTTCACCTTCATGTTGAGCCGTTTGGCGATCTCTTCCATGGCGTCATATTCCCAGCCGATCGCCTTGCCGGTGCCCGGCTCGATGAATTGCAGCGGCGGGTAGGCGTTTTCGGTCACGACGACGACCTCGCGTCCGCCGAGATCGGGAAGATCGGCGGAAATGGCGGGTGTGGCCAGTGCGGCAAAGGCCGCAGCCGCGATGCTTGCAAGAATTTTCATGATTTCCCCCTGGTGGTTCAAGTTTGTTGAATGCCCGGTCAATTATGGCCGCAGAGAGGCGCTTGGCAAGGCGCTTTCGCCGCAGACGGGGCAATCGGCGCGCGGTTTCAGCGCGATGCTGCGCATTTCACCGTAAAGCGCATCGAAGATCAGCATCCTTCCTGCAAGGGTTTCACCTGCGCCCGTGATGTGCTTCAGCGCCTCGCTGGCCATCATGGCGCCGATCACGCCGGGCAGGGGTGCAAAAACGCCCGCTTCCGCACAGGAAGGTGCAAGGCCCGGTGCCGGAGCCTCGGGGAATACGCACTGGAAACAGGGCGTTCCACGCGCGGGATCATAGAGGCTGATCTGGCCTTCCCACTGGCTGATCGCAGCGGCGATGAGCGGCGTGCCATGCTCCGTCGCGATCCGGTTCACCATGTAGCGGGTGGCGAAATTGTCGGTGCCGTCCAGAACCAGATCGAAGCGGGGAAAGAGATCGCGGGCCAGGGCTTCGTCAAGGCGCGTCTCGATCGCCTCGATCCCGATATCCGGGTTGATCGCCGCCATCGCCCGGCGCGCCGATTGCGCCTTGGGTGCGCCGATATCGCAATGGCGATGGATCACCTGGCGCTGAAGGTTCGAGTTTTCCACCACATCGTCATCGATCACGCTGATCTTCCCCACGCCTGCAGCGGCAAGATAGAGGAGCGCCGGTGCGCCGAGCCCGCCCGCGCCGATCACCAGCACGCGCGCTTCCTTCAGCTTCTTCTGCCCCGGGCCGCCGATCTCACGCAGCATGATGTGGCGCTGATAGCGGCGAAGCTCGCCCTCGCTGAAACCGCCGGCCATGATCTACCCCCTTCCGGTGGAGCCGAATCCGCCGCCCCCGCGCTCTGTTTCACCGAGCCTTTCCGCCAATTCGAAACGGGCCTGCACAACCGGCGCCACCACCAGCTGGGCAATGCGATCCCCATGCGCAATGTGAAAATCCTCGCCCCCAGCGTTCATCACGATCACCCCGAGCGGGCCGCGATAATCGCTGTCGATCGTGCCGGGGGAGTTCACCAGCATGATCCCATGCCTGAGCGCCAGCCCCGAGCGCGGCCGCACCTGCACCTCGAAGCCCGGCGGGATTTCCATCGCAATCCCCGTGGGCACCAGCGCCCGCTCCCCCGGGCGCAGCACGATCCCCGCTTCCCGCTCCCCGGGCGGGAAATTCGCGCGCACATCCGCTCCCGCCGCGCCCGGGGTGGCATAGGAAGGCAGCCCCAGAGCGCAATCCGCGCCTTCAATCCAGCTGATACGGATTGTCTCCATCCCCGCCCTCTTCATCTTGGCGAAAATACTCCCGCCGGAGGCATGAAATCTCTCACCCCAGCGCCTCCGCGATACGCGCCGCCAGCCTCCTGGCTACAGCATCCTTGCCCATCCGCGGCCATTCCTCGGCCCCGTCGCCGGTAATCAGCACAACCGCATTCTCTGCTCCGCCCATGATCCCGGTTTTGGGCGAAACGTCATTGGCCACGATCCAGTCACATCCCTTGCGTGCCCGCTTGGCGGCGGCATTTGCCACCACATCATCCGTTTCCGCCGCAAATCCCACCACAAGGCGGGGGCGCCCCTTCTTCATGCCGGCAATGGCAGCCAGAATATCCGGGTTCTCGGCAAGTTCGAGCCGGGGCAGGGCGCCCTTGCCATCCTTCTTGATCTTGCTGTCGGACGCATTTTCCACCCGCCAGTCCGCTACCGCGGCCGCAAACACCGCCGCATCCGCCGGCAGCGCCGCCTGCACCGCCTTTTCCATCTCGCGCGCGGTTTCCACCGCCACCACATCCACGCCGCCCGGCGGGGCCACATCCGCGGGCCCGGTGATGAAGCTTACCCGCGCGCCAAGATCGCGCAGCGCGGCCGCGATCGCAGCCCCCTGCGCGCCTGATGAGCGGTTGGCGATGTAGCGCACCGGATCGATCGGCTCATGTGTGGGCCCAGATGTCACGATCACATGGCGGCCCGAAAGCGGCCCTTCGCCCAGCGCGGCCCCGATCGCGCCCAGGATCTCCTCGGGCTCGGCCATGCGCCCGGGGCCGAACTCGCCGCAGGCCATCTCGCCCTCGCCGGGGCCGGCGAAGAGAATGCCGTCAGCCTGCAGCTGCTCCACGTTGCGCCTTGTGGCCGGATGCTCCCACATGCGCACATTCATCGCCGGTGCCACCAGCACGCGCTTGTCGGTGGCCAGAAGCAGGGTGGAGGCCAGATTATCGGCAAGCCCTGCCGCCATCTTCGCCAGAAGATCGGCGGTGGCCGGCGCCACCACCACCAGATCGGCGGCGCGTGAGAGCTCGATATGGCTCATCTCGGCTTCATCCGTCAGATCGAAGAGATCGCGATAGACCTTGCCGCCCGCCAGAGCGCCCACCGAAAGGGGCGTGACGAACTCTCCGCCCCCTTTCGTCAGAACCGGCACGACTTCCGCGCCCTCGGCGCGCAGCAGCCGGATCAGCAATAGCGCCTTGTAGGCCGCGATGCCGCCGCCGATGATCAGAAGTATGCGCCTGCCCTGAAGCATTCCCGCAATCCTTTCCGTATTTCCCGCGCGACTATCCGCCACCCGTCTCCCCTTTGCAAGTGCTCCGCCCCCACTGGACGCCGCCCGCAAGCGCGCCTATAGAGTAGCCCATGACGAACCAGCGGTTCCACATACCCCGAATTACCGGCCCGGCGCTCTGATTTTCACGACAGAGCCGCCGGGAGAGCGCATTCGCCAGCAAATGCCCGCCAGAAAACCCATCTGCCATCACCTGCCAAGGATCGCCCCAAATGTGCGCCGATACGCCTGAAAACAAGAGCGAAACCCCTGATTACAAGGCCACGCTCAACCTGCCGCAAACCGATTTCCCGATGCGTGCCGGGCTGCCAAAGCGCGAGCCCGAATGGCTGAAGCGCTGGGAGAAGATCGGCGTCTATCACCGTCTGCGGGAAAAGGAAGGCCGCCCGCCCTTCATCCTGCATGATGGCCCCCCCTATGCCAACGGCCACCTCCATATCGGCCACGCGCTGAACAAGATCCTGAAGGACATGGTCGTGCGCAGCCATCAGATGATGGGTTTTGACGCGCGCTACGTGCCGGGCTGGGATTGCCACGGGCTGCCGATCGAATGGAAGATCGAGGAGCAATACCGCGCTAAAGGCAAGGACAAGGACGAGGTGGACATCATCGCCTTCCGTCAGGAATGCCGCAAATTCGCCGAAGGCTGGGTGGATATCCAGCGCGAGGAGTTCAAGCGCCTCGGCATCACCGGCAACTGGGAAGATCCCTATCTCACCATGGATTTCCATGCCGAGGCGGTGATCGCCGACGAATTCATGAAATTCCTCATGAACGGCACGCTTTATCAGGGCTCCAAGCCCGTGATGTGGTCGCCCGTCGAGAAAACCGCGCTGGCGGAGGCGGAGGTGGAATATCACGATCACAAGAGCCACACGATCTGGGTGAAATTCCCGGTCACCGAAGGCCCGCTCAAGGGCGAAACCGTGGTGATCTGGACAACCACCCCCTGGACGATCCCGCAAAACCGCGCCGTGGCCTATAACCCGGAGATTTCCTACGGCCTCTATGAAATCACCGATACGCCCGAAGAATGCTGGGCGCGGAAGGGTGATCGCTACATCCTCGCAGATGCGCTGGCCGAAGAAACGCTGAGCGCCGCGCGGCTCGAGCCCGGGATGTGGAAGCGCCTGCGCGATGTGACTGCCGATGATCTCGCCGCCTCCACCACCGCCCACCCGCTGCGGGGCGCAGAGGGCGCGGATGGCGAATGGGATTACGACGTGCCGCTTCTGCCCGGCGAGCACGTGACGGACGAGGCCGGCACGGGCTTCGTTCATACCGCGCCGAGCCACGGCGATGACGATTACCAGCTGGGCCTCAAGCACGGCCTGAAGATGACGTATAACGTGCTGGAAGACGGCTCCTTCCGCTCCGATCTGCCGTTTTTCGGCGGCGAATACATCATCACCCCCAAGGGCAGGGAAGGCGGCGCCAACAAGGCGGTGATCGACAGGCTGGTGGAGGCCGGTGCCCTGCTCGCGCGCGGGCGCATCACCCACAGCTATCCCCATTCCTGGCGCTCCAAGGCGCCGGTGATCTATCGCAACACCCCCCAGTGGTTTGCCGCGATCGACAGGGAGGTGGGTGATGGTCAGGACGAATACGGCGCCACCATCCGCGAACGCGCCCTCACTTCGATCGAGAAGCTGGTGAAATTCACCCCCGAAACCGGGCGCAACCGGCTCCATTCCATGGTGGCCACCCGGCCCGACTGGGTGCTCTCGCGCCAGCGCGCCTGGGGCGTGCCGCTCACCTGTTTCGTGAAGAAGGACGCAAGGCCCGACGATGCCGGTTTCCTCCTGCGCGACGCGCAGGTGAACGCTCGCATCAAGGCCGCCTTCGAGGAGGAGGGAGCCGATGCGTGGTTCCGCGAAGGGGCGAAGGAGCGCTTTCTCGGGGGGCTGCACGATCCCGACGAATACGAGCAGGTGATGGATGTGCTTGATGTGTGGTTCGATTCGGGCTCCACCCATGCCTTCGTGCTGCGCGATCGCCCCGACGGTAGCCCCGACGGCATCGCCGATCTCTATCTCGAGGGCACCGATCAGCACAGGGGCTGGTTCCAGTCCTCGCTGTTGCAGGCCTGCGGCACGAAGGGGCGCGCGCCCTACAGGGGCGTGCTCACGCATGGCTTCACGCTCGATGAAAAGGGCATGAAGATGTCCAAGAGCCTCGGCAACACGGTTGCGCCCGAGAAGATCGTGCAGCAATACGGCGCCGATATCCTGCGCCTGTGGGTGGCGCAATCGGATTACACCGCGGATCTCAGGATCGGCCCCGAGATCCTCAAGGGCGTGGCCGACAGCTACCGCCGGCTCAGGAATACCATGCGTTTCATGCTGGGCGCGCTTTCGGCCTTCACGGAGGAAGATCGCGTGGCGCCCGAAGACATGCCCGAGCTCGAGCGCTGGGTGCTGCACCGCCTCGCCGAGCTTGATCACAGGCTGCGCAGTGGCTATGCGGCCTATGATTTTCAGGGCGTGTTCCGCGCGCTTTTCGAATTCGCCACCTCGGATCTTTCGGCCTTCTACTTCGATATCCGCAAGGATGTGCTCTATTGCGATGCCGATACGCCCGAGCGGCGCGCCGCGCGCACGGTGCTCGCTCTTCTGCACGCGCGCCTCACCACGTGGCTTGCGCCGATCCTGGCCTTCACCATGGAGGAGGTCTGGCTTGCCCGCCATCCGGGCGATGAGGAAAGCGTGCATCTGCAGGATTTCCCCGCCACCCCCGCCGAATGGCTCGATGAGCCGCTGGCGGCGAAATGGGCCGCCATCCGCCGCGTGCGCCGGGTGGTGACGGCGGCGCTCGAGGTGGCGCGGCGCGACAAGGTGATCGGCGCCAGCCTCGAAGCCGCGCCGGTGGTGCATGTGCGCGATGAAGACGTGCTGAAGGCGCTGAGATCCGTGCCCTTCGAGGATGTGTGCATCACCTCGGCCATCACCCTCACCGGCGATCCGATCCCGCCCGAGGCCTTCCGCCTGCCCGAGATCGAAGGGGTTGGCGTGGTGTTTCAGAAGGCCGAGGGGGAGAAATGCCTGCGCTGCTGGAAGATCCTGCCGGACGTGGGCACGCACGAGCATCCCGGCGTCTGCGCGCGCTGCAACGCGGCGCTTTCCGCTGGCTGACAGGCGTTCATCCCCGCAAGATCATGTGGGTGGCCCGATTTCATGGGGCCATATGCCACATGGCTACAAGATGTGGTTGATTTCTCCCCTGCGGGCCTGTATTTCTGCCCGCACAGGTGCATGGACGCGGTAATGCATGACTGACGCGCGAGGCTCGGGAGCGGTGGCTGCCGGGCCTCGTTTCATTTGCGGGTCATTTGTCGGGGATCGTTCGCGGGGCTGATGCTCGGGAAATATTCGTGAATTCGGCACGGGAAAAGGCGCCAGGTGCTCAGACGCGGTCTTCGCATTGTGCCTTGCGGCACATCCTGACGCCTTCCCGAGCTCTGCCCCGAAGGGCGCGGCCCGAAGGCTCCGGCTCCGAAGAGCCTTCGCCATTGCTTCCGGCCCGAAGGCCATCGGCAACCGCGCCGGCCTTTTCGGGAGGCTGCCCTGATCGCCGAATTCTGTGAATTCCGCACGATCCGGCCTGCTTCCCCAAGGGCCTTTCCGGCGTTCCGGTTCCGAAGAACCTTTCTGCCGATCCGGCCCCGAGGCCGTTGCGTCCGCTCGGTTTCCGAAGATCCCTTGCGGTGAAATGAGATTGGCAGACTCTCCCGAGTCGGGCAAGGGGGGAACAGGAGCGGCGGCAAAATTTCTTGTGGACAAGCCTTTGGATTTGCTGTGGAAATCCTGTGGGTATATGGGATTGCCATTGCGCCGCAATGGTTTGCGGGGATGCCTTCAGGTGGCCGCGGGTGGCGGGAAACCGCCGGTATGGTCCCGGCCTCGTGAGCGCGCGTATTGACCTGAGCGAGGCGGTTCATGTCAAGGGTCCGCAGCGTTGCGGGGGGTGCGGGCGGGGCCGCTCAGAGAAAGCTCTGGGGATCGATATCGATCGCAAGGCGGATGGTGCGGGGGGTGGGATGC
This sequence comes from Albidovulum sp., assembly GCA_015491895.1. Lineage (GTDB taxonomy): Bacteria > Pseudomonadota > Alphaproteobacteria > Rhodobacterales > Rhodobacteraceae > WFVA01. The sequence goes on from WFVA01000047.1 coordinate 12,717, forward strand.
CTTGCCAGCCATTTGCGAAGCGCGGCCTGGAGCGGCACCCCGCGCGGCGCCTTGACCAGCATTCGCACCCGATGCCGGCCGCGGATGCGGGCGATCGGGGCGGGGGCGGGGCCATAGATACGCGCGCCGATTTCGCGCAAGGGGGCATCGTCGCGCGCAAGGGCGTTGCCATGGGCGAAGGCCGGCTCGGCTTCGGTTGCGGAAAGGATGAGGGCCGCGAGCCGTCCGAATGGCGGCATCCCCGCGGTTTCCCGTGCCCGGGCCTCGGCCTGCCAGAAGGCCTCCTCATCGCCGGACAGGATGGCGGAGAGCACCGGGTGCTCGGGCTGGTATGTCTGCAACAGGGCCTCGCCCGGGCGCTCGGCCGCACGCCCGGCGCGCCCGGCCACCTGGCGCATCAGCTGGAAGCTGCGCTCGCCGGCGCGCAGATCCGAGCCGTGCAGGCCGAGATCGGCATCGATCACCCCGACGAGCGTGAGCCGCGGGAAATTGTGCCCCTTGGCGACGATCTGCGTGCCGATGATGATATCCGCCCCACCGGCGGCGATCTCGGCGATATGCGCCTTGAGCGCCCGGGCAGAGGCGAAGAGATCGGAGGAAAGCACGGTGATGCGCGCCTCGGGCCAGAGCGCCGCCGCCTCCTCCGCCAGCCGCTCCACCCCGGGCCCCACCGGCGCGAGCCGCCCTTCCGCCTTGCAGGAGGGGCAGGCTCGCGGGATCGGGCGGCTTTCGCCGCACTGATGGCAGATGAGGCGCTTCAGGAAGCGGTGCTCGACAAGCCGGGCATCGCAGTGCTCGCAGCCGATCTGCTGGCCGCAGGCCCGGCAGAGCGTGGCCGGCGCATAGCCGCGGCGGTTGAGAAACAGGAGCGATTGCTCCCCGGCCCCGAGGCGCGTGGCCACGGCCTGCTGGAGCGTCGGCGATATCCATTGCCCGGAGGGGAGATCCTCGCCGCGCATGTCGATCGCGCGCATTTCGGGCAGGGTGGCTGTGCCGATCCGGCTGGTGAGATCGAGGCGGCGATATTTGCCCGCCCGCGCATTGGCCCAGCTTTCGAGGCTCGGCGTGGCCGAGGCCAGCACCACCTGCACGCCGCACAGGCTGGCGCGCAGCACGGCCATGTCGCGCGCGTGGTAGATCACGCCCTCCTCCTGCTTGTAGGAGGGATCGTGCTCTTCATCGACAACGATCAGCCCGAGATCCCGAAACGGCAGGAACAGCGCCGAGCGCGCGCCCACGACGAGCTGCACCCCGCCTTCCCCCGCCATCCGCCACAGCCGCCGCCGCCCGGTATGGGTGACGCCGGAATGCCACTCGCCGGGCGCCGCGCCGAAACGCGCGCGCACGCGTTCGAGGAATTCGCCCGTGAGCGCGATTTCCGGCAGCAGCACCAACGCCTGGCGCCCCTTGCGCAGGGCTTCGGCCACCGCTTCGAGATAGACTTCCGTCTTCCCCGATCCGGTGATGCCCTTCAGCAGCGTGGTGCCGTATCGCCCGCCTGCGATGCCCTTCCTGAGTGCCGCGGCCGCCCTTTCCTGCTCGGGGGTGAGCGCG
>WFVA01000048.1 GCA_015491895.1 Albidovulum sp.
GAAAACGGCCGTGCCTGTTTCCAGCCGTTCGCCCAGCGCGCGGCGGCGGGCGGCCGGGGGCGGGGAGGCGCGCAAGCTCCTGGCCGCGGGGCCGCGCAGGAGCGGCCGCCCGTCGAGCGGCTGGCCGGCCGGATCCACGATCCGCCCGATCCAGCTTTCATGCGGCGCGATGCTGACCGGCCCCATCAGGATCACCCGATCGCCGATCAGGATGCCCTCGGGCGGGCTGTCGGGCAGGATCGAGACGGATCCGCCATCGAGGGCCGTTACCTCGCCATGCACCCGCCCGCCGCCGCGCGCGCGGATTTCCACCTGATCGCCGATCGAGGCGCAATGGGAAAGCCCGCGCACCAGGATCTGCCCTCCGCTGATTTCGCTTACCCTTCCCACATCATGCACCGGATCGAGGGCGGCGATTTCGGCGGTGAGGCATTCAAGCCCGGGATATGACGGCATCGGTTTCTCCTGATGTTCCCTGCAAACCATTTCTAAAGGAATCACCATTAAGGCTTGGTTGAAGCCAATCGAGGGAGAAGCCCCGATGTTTGAAAAACTGGAAGTATTCCAAATGGCCGGCGCCATGGCGAAACACGCCGCCGCACGCCAGGCCCTGATCGCCGAAAATATCGCCCAGGCCGATACGCCGGGCTACAAGGCGCGCGATATCGCCTCCTTTGCCGATACATACCGCAGCAGCAATGAATCCCTCGCCATGCGCGCCACGCGCAGTGGGCACCTCGCGGATTCCGCCCTGCCGCAATACCGCATCACCGAAACGGCCGGGGCCGGCGGGCAATCTCCCAACGGCAATTCCGTATCGCTTGAAACCGAAATGATGAAATCCGCCGTTGTGCGCCAGGAGCATGACATGGCGCTCGCCATCTACAAGAGCGCGCTCGGCGTTCTGCGCAGCAGCCTCGGCAGGCGCTAGGAGGGATGAAGGATGAGTGATCTTTTCAGGACGATGGCGGTTTCGGCCAGCGGCATGAAGGCCCAGGCCACCCGTCTGCGCTACACATCGGAAAACATCGCCAACACGGATACCCCCGGATACCACCGCAAGATGGCGGCCTTCGAAGAGCATGTTGAAGGGGGGCAACGCACGGGTGAAGTGCGGACAGGGCCAGTGCAGCTGGACATGTCCGAATTGCAGAGGATCTACGATCCCTCGAACCCGCTTGCGGATGAAACCGGCCATTATGATGGATCGAATGTCGATCTGGTGGTCGAGATCGCGGACGCGCGCGAAGCGCAGCGTTCCTATGAGGCAAATCTCAAGATGTTCGATCAGGCGCGCAGAATGTCGCAGAGCCTGCTCGAGCTGCTTCGCCGTTAGAGGAGGCCGGAATGGATATCAGTTCCTCACTCGCTGCCCGGCAATATGCCGCAACCCGCCCGGCGACAGAGCCGAAGCCTGCCGCGGGCGGGGCCGGCGAAGCCTTCGCCAATGTTGCGAAGGATTTCGCCCAGACCCTGCAACAGGGCGAGGATGCCGCAAAAGGCGCCATGGCCGGAAAGGCCGATCCTCACGCCCTCGTTCAGGCGCTTGCCCAGACGGAGCTTGCCGTGGAAACGGCCGTTACCGTGCGTGACAAGGTGGTGGAAGCCTATCAGGAAATTCTCAGGATGCCGGTGTGATGATGGAAGAAATGGTATTTTACGACACGATGCGCCAGGGGCTGTGGATCGCGGTCAAGATTTCCGCGCCGATCCTCACGGTGGCGCTTCTGGCCGGGATTATCGTCGGCCTGTTTCAGGCGCTGACCTCGATCCAGGAAATGACCCTCACATTCGTGCCCAAGGTCGCCGCGATGCTGATCGTCTTCTGGGCCACCATGGGCTTCATGACGGAATCCCTCATCGGCTTTTTCCAGGGGCGGCTGATCCCCCTGATCGCGGGGATCTGAAGGATGGAAAACGCTGGCTACACAACCCTCATGCGCCAAAGCGGGCTGATGGCGGAAATGCGGACCGTGGCCAACAATCTGGCCAACATGAGCACCACCGGATACCGCCGTGAGGGCGTCATCTTTTCGGAATTCATTATGCCCGTGGATGATGAAGGGGGCTCTCTTTCCATGGCAGCCGCCGAGGTGCGCCGCACGGACCAGCGCCAGGGCCCGATTGCGCAAACCAACGGAACATTCGATCTTGCGATCGAAGGCGAGGGCTTTTTCCTCGTGGACACGCCCAACGGCCAGCGCCTGACCCGCTCCGGCGCCTTCACCCCGAATGGCGAGGGCGAGCTCGTCAATCCCGATGGATACCGCCTTCTCGATGCCGGCGGCGCCCCGATCTTCATCCCGCCGGACGCGCGGGCCATCTCCGTGGCGCGCGACGGCACGCTGAGCGCCGATGGCAACCCCTTGGCGCAGATCGGGCTTTACCGCCCCTCCGATCCCCTTTCGCTCATCCGCGAGGATGGGGTGCTGTTTCGTGCGGATGGCGGCTTCGAGCCGATGGAAGAGGCCGCCATGCTACAGGGCTTTCTGGAAGAATCGAACGTCGATCCGGTGGGCGAGATTACCAGGATGATCGAGGTGCAGAGGGCCTATGAGCTTGGCCAGAATTTTCTTGACAGGGAAGACGAGCGTATTCGTGGCGTCCTGCAGACCCTGGGACGCTGATTACACAGGAGTAACATGATGCAAGCCCTGAAGATTGCCGCCACGGGCATGAGCGCCCAGCAGACGCGGGTCGAGGTGATATCCAACAATCTCGCCAACATGAGCACGACCGGCTACAATGCCAGGCGTGCCGAATTCGCCGATCTTCATTATCAGCAGATCGCCCGCGCCGGCACGGTCAATGCCGCGGACGGAACAATCCTGCCGACAGGCATACAGATCGGCCTCGGAGTCCGCCCTTCCTCGGTGACCGTCCATCTCGCTCAGGGCGCCCTCTCCCAGACAAACGGCGATCTCGACCTCGCCATCGAGGGCGCGGGCTTCTTCGAGGTCACCCTGCCTTCCGGCATTTCCGCCTTTACCCGCGACGGGGCGCTCAAACGCTCCGCGGATGGCCAGATCGTCACCTCCGATGGCTATCCCGTCGTGCCCGATATCACCATTCCTTCCGATGTGCGCAGCATCTCCATCAATGCCGAAGGCGAAATATATGCCTATTTCAACAACCGCACCGAGCCGGAGCTTCTCGGCCAGCTCACGCTTGCCGGATTCACCAATCCCGCCGGGCTGGAAGCAAAGGGCGGCAATCTGTTTCTCGAAACATCCGCATCGGGGCCGGCGCTTGTGGGCACGCCGGGAAGCGATGGGCTTGGCGTGCTGCGGCAGGGGTATCTGGAGGATTCTTCCGTGGATCCGGTGCGCGAGATCACCGAGCTGATCGAGGCCCAGCGGGGATACGAGATGAATTCGAAGGTCATTTCGGCAGCCGATCAGATGCTCGGCGCAACAACCCAGATCCGCTGATGAAACGGTTTCTCATCATCCTTTCCGCCCTTTTGCTGCCGGCAATGCCCCTTTACGGGGAAACGGTCACGGCCGCACGCACCATTCGCAGCCAATCCATTCTCACCGAGAATGACATCACCATGCTCTCCATGGCCGTTCCCGGTGCGGTCAGCGATCCCGCCCAGGTGATCGGCAAGGAGGCGCGGGTCGTTCTCTATGCCGGCCGTCCGATCCGGCCTTCGGACATCGGCCCGCCGGCCATCGTTCGGCGCAACCAGATCGTCACGCTCCAATACAGATCGGGAAACCTCTTGATCGCCGTCGAGGGGCGGGCGCTTGGAAGGGGGGGCGTGGGCGATACCCTGCGCGTGATGAACCTTGCCTCGAGGGTCACGGTGAGCGGGCGGGTCGCTGCCGATGGCTCCGTGATCGTGAGCAGCCAGGCAGACAGGAAATGAAAGGATCTCTCATGCGCATCGCCGGAATATCCGCCTCGTTCCTCCTCCTGCTGGCAGCCGGGGGGTGCTCCCGATTGGAAAATGTCGGCAAGGTGCCCGAATTCTCCCCACAGACCCAAACCCGGGAATATCAGGCAATGATGAATCCCCCGCTCCCCGAGCGGATCGAACGCAGGCGCACCGTTGAACGCGCCTCTTTGTGGACGGGCGAACGTTCTTCGCTTCTTGGCGACAGGCGCGCCGTGAACCGCGGGGATATCCTGACGGTTGTCATCGAGATCGATGACAAGGCCGAGTTTTCCAACAGCACCAGCCGATCGCGGAAGGGAAGCGAGCAAATGGGTATTCCCTCTCTCCTCGGAATTCCGCAGCGGATAAATCGCCATCTGCCCCAGGGGGCGACCATGGATCCGGCGGTTGCTGCGAATTCCACCAGTTCCTCACGCGGCGAAGGCTCCATCCGGCGCAACGAGAAACTGACCTTGCGCATCGCCGCTACGGTGGTTGATGTGCTGGGCAATGGCATCCTTGCCATCAAGGGCTCCCAGGAAGTGCGGGTGAACTACGAAATCCGCGAGCTTCTGATCAGCGGCTATGTGCGCCCCGAGGACATCACGCGCAAGAACGAGATCACCTATGACAAGATCGCCTCGGCCCGCATCTCCTACGGCGGACGCGGGCATATCTCGGATGTTCAGCAGCCTCGATACGGCCAGCAGGTGGCCGATATAATTCTGCCATTCTAGGAGGTTGCAATGGGAAAGCTGATCCCTCTGGTCATGGCTCTGATAGGCGCGGGTGCGGGCATCGGCGCCGGCCTCGCGCTGCGTCCGCCGGCCGGCGGTGACGTGGCGTTGCAGGAATGCCCGCAACGATCCGATGCTTCGCCCTCGAAAGATGGAGAACGGGATCAGAACGCGGAAAGCAATGGTGCAAGTGGCGAAGAGGCAGCTGCGAAAGTAAGCTATGTGAAGCTCAACAACCAGTTCGTTGTTCCGGTCGTGAAAACGGGCAAGGTTGCGGCTCTGGTTGTCATGTCCATAAGCCTTGAAGTCACCGAGGGTGGAAACGAGGCTGTTTTTGCCGTCGAGCCAAAGCTGCGGGATGCCTTTCTTCAGGTTCTGTTCGATCATGCGAATGCCGGCGGGTTCGATGGCGCTTTCACCGCGTCGAACAAGATGCTGATCCTTCGTGACGCGCTCAGGGAAACGGCCGTGCGGATCCTCGGTAAAACGGTGCGGGATGTCATGATCACGGATATCGTGCGCCAGGACAGCTGACAATTCCATGCAATCCCGGCCGGCCGCGAATCTCCCGGGGCGGGAGCGGGGTTCAGCCCGTTTCGGATCTGATCGAGTCATGGCGATCGCAGGATCGTCGGCAAGAAGCATTGAGGATGAACGAGCCTGCGATTCCCCGCCGCACTTACGAAATATCAACCCAATCACCCTACTCACGAACAAGGATATTGCAAGAATTGCGATGGAAGGGGCGAAGCGCCGTGTCGAAATACAGTCTGTTGATTGGATCGGTGGTCCGCCCGTCCCGAATTCTCGGCATTTTCGCATTTCCATTTGCGTTTCTGGCGAATTCTGCATTTGCGGATTCGGCAGCGGCACAAGCCGATCTCCCGAAGATATGTGAGGATGCGGCCATCCATGCCTCCGTTCAGACAGGGGTGCCGCTTTCCGTTCTGAAGGCGATTTCACTCAATGAGACGGGGCGGCGGCACGGGGGCGTGATCCGGCCCTGGCCCTGGACAGTCAACATGGAGGGAAAAGGGGTCTGGTTCGAGAGCAGGGATGCAGCGCTCGCCTATGTATACAAGCATTTCAAGCGCGGCGCCCGCAGCTTCGATCTTGGCTGCTTCCAGATAAATTACAAATGGCACGGAAAGGCATTCAACTCGATCGAGGAGATGTTCGATCCCGGGAAGAATGCGCTTTATGCGGCCAGGTTTCTTCTCGATCTTTACGGGGAAAAGGGGAACTGGAGCGCGGCAGCCGGCGCATATCATTCCCGCACCGAGAAATATGCATCGCGCTACCGGAAACGATTTGAAAGATTCCGCCTCGCTCTTGCCGGGGAGGATGAAATACCGGCCCTGCCCGCAGGCGAGCCCGCGCAGCCTGCCGCCAGGAGGAAGGCCGCAGCGGCGCCGCAGCCGCGCATCAATACCTACCCGCTGCTGCAGGGCGGTTCGCAAAAAAGCCTGATGGGTTCGCTCATGCCATTGGGCGGCAAGCGGGAAATCGTACCGTTGATCGGCGCGCCCGATAGGGGAGGGCAGATCTGATGAGCACGGTAACGGCCAGAATGCCCGGCATGCAGCCGACCGTCCTCCTCGCGATTGCGCTGATGGCTGTCATCGTGATGATGATCCTGCCCATGCCCGCATGGGTTCTCGATATCGGGCTTGCCGTTTCCTTCTCCCTCGCGATTCTGATCTTCACGGTCACGCTGTTCATCGAGCGCCCGCTCGATTTCTCCTCATTTCCGACGGTCCTTCTGGCCACGCTGATGCTGCGGCTTTCACTCAACGTATCATCGACAAAGCTCATCATCGGCCAGGGGCATACCGGCACCGGGGCCGCCGGCTCCGTGATCGAAGGTTTCGCAAGCTTCGTGATGAACGGCAGCGTGTTTCTGGGGCTCGTGGTGTTTGGCGTGCTGCTGATCGTGAACTTCATCGTGATCACCAAGGGCGCGGCGCGCATGGCGGAAGTCGGCGCGCGGTTTGCGCTCGATGCCATGCCCGGCAAGCAGCTCGCCATCGACAGCGACATGTCGGCCGGGGCGATCGATCACGCGGAGGCGAGGGCCAGGCGCGAACGCGAACAGGCCGAGACGACGTTTTTCGGTTCTCTCGACGGCGCCTCCAAATTCGTGAAGGGCGATGCCATTGCCGGGCTCCTGATCACGCTGCTCAATCTGGTGATGGGGCTCGTCATGGGCACGATGATTCACGGCATGCCCTTTTCGCAGGCCTTCGAGACATATGCGATCCTCACCGTGGGGGACGGGCTTGTCTCGCAGATCCCGGCCGTCATCATTTCGATTGCCTCCGCGCTTCTCCTCGCCCGCGGCGGCACCACCGGCTCCACCGATATCGCGCTGCTTTCACAGCTGGGAAAATATCCGGCCGCACTGGCAACGGTCGGCATCCTCATGGCCGTTTTCGCGCTTGTCCCGGGGCTGCCCTTCGTGCCTTTCATGTCGGGCGCGGCCCTGCTGGGCGGCGCGGCCTGGTTCATGCGCAGGAAGGAAGCGGCGCGCATTGCCGCGCGGGCCGAAGATGCCGTGCAGGAAGCCCGGGAGGCCGTGCCCGAGCGCCTGGGCGATCTCCTCGATCTTGATGATATCCATGTGGAATTCGCACCGGATCTCGTGGCCATGGCCCTTGATCCCGCAACCGGGCTTGATGCGCGGATCGGCAACATGCGGCAGCATATCGCGCGCACATATGGCCTCATTCTCCCGGAGATACGGCTCACCGATGATGCCGCCCTGCCGCCGGGCACCTATGTGATCCGCATCCAGGGCGTCGAACAGGCGCGCGATCGCCTTGCCCCCGAATGCGCGCTCGCGCTTCTGGGCGACGGCAATGCAGATCTCCCGGAAGGCGAGGACGTGAAGGAGCCCGTTTACGGCGCGCCGGCGCGGTGGATACCCGCTGACGAACGGGAAACGGCGACCCTCGCCGGGGCAACGGTCGTCAACCCCACGGAAGTTCTGGCGACGCATCTCCTCGAAGTGATAAAGGCGAATTTCCCCCGCCTTCTCACGCTGAAGGCGCTCCGGCGGATCCTGGACGAGCATGTCAATCTGAGCGACCCGGACAGGGCTGCGGCCAATCGGCGCGTGCTTGATGAGCTTGTCCCCGAGAAGGTCCCGGTCGATCTGCTTCTGGCGGTGCTGCGCCTGCTGCTCGAGGAGCGGGTTTCGATAAGGAATCTCACCCTTGTGCTGGAGGCGATCGCGGAGGTCAGATCCCTTCTGCAATCGCCCGAAGCCATCTGCGAGCATGTCCGCCAGCGCCTCGGTTTCCAGCTGGTTGCGGATCTGAAGCGCGAAGATGGCACGATACCGATCATCCAGCTGGCGCCTGAATGGGAGGAGATATTCAATACCTACCAGATCGAGGGCGAAAGGGGGCAGGTGGATGTGGCGCTGCCGCCGGATGATTTCAATCGTCTTGCGGGCGGGATTGCGGAAAAGATCAGCCAGGCTTCCGAAGCCGGGATCTACCCGGCAATCGCGGCCGCCCGCCACCGGCGGCGGTTCATCCACACCGTTCTCGCGGCAAAGGGAATCCAGAATCCCGTGCTCTCCTTTGATGAGATCGCACTGGAAGCGCGCCCCTCGCTCGTCGGGCTGGTGGGCGCGTGAACGAGGCTCTTGCATATCTCTTCGATGCCGGGCGCATGGCCTGGATTGTCGGGGGCATGGTGTTCCTGCGCATCGGTGCGATGATGGCCTTGCTGCCGGCCTTCGGGGAAAGGAGCATCCCCCTGCGTATCCGGCTGGCGATCACGCTGTGTTTCACGATTCTTGTGGCGCCGGCCGTGGTGCCGGCATTTCCTGACGATATTGGTGCGCCGGGGGCACATATGCGCATGGGCCTGGCAGAAATTGCTCATGGGCTCGTGCTGGGAATTGCGCTTCGCCTGTTCGTGATGGCCCTTCAGGTGGCGGGCGAGATTGCCGCGCAATCCGTCTCGCTCTCGCAACTGTTCGGGGGAGGGGCCGGCCAGGAGCCGCTTCCCGCCATCGGTAACATCCTGGTGGTGAGCGGGCTTGCCCTGGCGGTGATGTCCGGGCTGCATGTGCGGATCGTGGGCCTGATGATCCATTCCTATGATCTCTTCCCGCCGGGATCCATGCCGGATGCGTCCATGCTCACGGAGTGGGGAACCGGAAGGGTCATCTCGGTATTTCTTCTCTCCTTTTCGCTGGCCGCCCCTTTCATGATTGCTTCGCTTCTCTACAATGTGGCGCTGGGCGTCATAAATCGGGCAATGCCGCAATTGATGGTGGCTTTCGTGGGCGCGCCCGCGATCACGGCCGCCGGCCTGATTCTTCTCGCGCTCACGGTTCCCTTGATCCTGAAGCTCTGGATCGCTGCCTTTACGGGATTCATCTCCTCTCCGGTGGGAGGGCCGGGATGAGCGAAACCGGCAACGAGGACGACAAGCAATATGAACCCACCCAGAAGAAGCTGGACGATGCGCGCAGGAAAGGGGAGCTCCCCCGCTCGGCGGATCTGAACACGGCGTCTTCCTATGCGGGGTTCATTCTGATCACCTTCGCGGCGGGGGGAAGCATCCTTGCGGTATCGGGCAGCCAGCTGATGGGTTTCCTGGCTTCTCCCGATCGCATGTCCGATGTGTTTTTCCGGGAGAGCGCCCGCCCGCTGCTTTCTTCGGTTCTGCTGCCGGTGGTCAGGAGCCTTGCGCCCTGGTTCCTGGTGCCGGGCGTGCTTGTCCTGCTCAGCGCGGTGGCGCAGCGCAGCCTTGTATTCACGCCGGAGAAGATCAGGCCCAGGATCTCGCGTATTTCCATCATCGCCAATGCGAAGAACAAGTTCGGCCGCAGTGGCCTCTTCGAGTTTGCGAAAAGTTCCGTCAAGCTTGTCATCTATTCGCTTCTGGTTTTCGGATTTCTTTACTGGCGTTTGCCGGAGATCGTGAGCACCATCCATCTGCAGCCCGGGCAGGGCTCGCGGCTCATGTTCCGCCTGATCGCGGAATTCATGATACTCGTGTTCCTGATAGCAGCCACGATCGGCGTGCTCGATTTTCTCTGGCAATACGGGGAACACATCCGCCGCAATCGCATGTCCCGCAAGGACATGACGGATGAGGCCAAGGAGTCCGAAGGCGATCCGCACATGAAGCAGCAAAGGCGCCAGAAGGCTGTTGAACTGGCGATGAACAAGATGCTTGCGCAGGTGCCGGAAGCGGATGTGATCGTCGTCAACCCGGAGCATTACGCCGTTGCGCTGAAATGGAGCCGGGAGCCGGGGGCAGCGCCTGTCTGCGTGGCGAAGGGGGTTGACGAAATCGCGGCGCGGATCCGCGAAATTGCCGGCGAATCGGGCATTCCGCTCTATCGCGATCCGCCGCTTGCAAGGGCCTTGCACGCAATGGTGGATATCGGGCAGGAGATATTGCCGCAGCATTACAAGGCCGTCGCGGCGGCGATCCGTTTTGCCGAACGGATCCGCCGGAAGTCCGGCCGGAAGGTGCCCGGATGAGCCGGATTGCGGGGGAAATGCGGAAGCTCCGGGATCTGGAGCGTATTGCGGGGTTGATTCTGGAAGAAGAGCTTGCCGCTCTGAAACGTCTTGCCCGAATGCAGGAAGAAACCGGCCGGGAGATAAGGCGCCTTCGGGAAATGGCCTCGGATCGCGCCAGGGCGCTGGTGAATTGCGGCGCCGAAGATCCGGCATTTCTTGCGGGGCAGGATCAGACATGGCGGCGATGGGAAGAGGAAAGGCGCGCGCTCCTCAACAATCGGCTGGCACGGCTCAGGGCAAACCATGAAATGCAGAAGGCGAAGGCTTCTCTGGCATTCGGCAGGGTCGAGGCGATCAGGAGGCTGATCGGGCAGAACCAGGCCGGGAGGAAGTCATGAGTGACGTGAACTTTCTCCCGTATGTCGGGGGCGGACAAACCCGGCAATATGCGCCAGATCCCACGGGCTGAACAAGCGTCGGCTCCGCGCAGCTTAGGCAGGCCGGGGGCTGTGCAAGAGATGGCCGCCGCGTCACCCGGTGCGGGTTTCCACATTTCCCCGTTGCGGTGCGGTATGGGCCGGTTTGCTGCGTGTATGGGGGATATGGTGGGAAGAAATGGCAGCCCGTAGGGGAATCGAACCCCTCTTTCCAGGTTGAAAACCTGGCGTCCTAACCGATAGACGAACGGGCCATCGCCGTGCGCCGGTATCTAGGCAAATCCGGGCGCTGGTGCAAGCAGATTTTTTGCTGCGCTTGCATTTTTTCGCTCCTCCGTGTGCCGTTGCCGGATCAGGCGGGGGCTGCGTCCTCAAGGCGCAGCTGCACGCTGGTGCGGCCGTTCCAGATGTTGATCTCGAGGCGGCCGGCAAGGTGAAACCGCGCGCCGCCGTGATCGAGGAGGGCGGGGCCGAGGGGGGTGTCGAAGGCGCCGAAGGCGATGGCGTCGAGGCGGGGGCCCTGGCCATCGGAGAAGGTGATCTTCAGATGATTTTCGCCCACTCTCTTCGCGAAATGGATCATCATTTCGCCGAAGGCGAAGCGCGGTGCGGGGGCGCCTGCGCCGAAGGGGCCGGCGGCCTCGATGGAGGCGACGAGTTCTGGGCTGGCGGCAGCGGGCATCAGGAGGCTGTCGAGCTTCAGATCGGCCGGCCCGAGGCGATCGGCGCCCTGGCGGGCAAGGAGTTCGGCGAGCCGCGCCATGGCGGGCTCGAGCTGGGCGCGGGTAAGCGATAGCCCGGCCGCCATCTTGTGGCCGCCGCCTTTCTCGATCAGCCCTTCGGCGGCGGCCACAAGATGGCGGCCGGGCTATCGCTTACCCGCGCCCAGCTCGAGCCCGCCATGGCGCGGCTCGCCGAACTCCTTGCCCGCCAGGGCGCCGATCGCCTCGGGCC
>WFVA01000049.1 GCA_015491895.1 Albidovulum sp.
CTTGCGGGGCGTGCGGGGCTTGAAGGGCTCGGCGCGGAGGGATCGAGCCGGGCGCTGCATTTTGCCTGCCGTGCAGCGGCGCTGTCCGTCACCCGCGAGGGGGCGGATCCGCCCTGGGCGCATGAACTGGCGGGCTGAGGCGCAGGGGGCAGAGCCGAAACGTGAGGCGCCATGACATGGCCCTCATCCGGTGTTAGCATGGCCCGAGACTGCCAATCTGCAGCTTGAGGGGAGCGATGGAACCTGTCGCCAGAATTCTTGTCATGCTTGGGCTGATCCTCGTCGCGATCGGGCTCCTGTGGGGGCTGTTCGCGAAGATGGGCTTCGGGCGTCTGCCCGGCGATATCGTCATCGAGGGCAGGAACGGGCGCATCTACATTCCGATCATGAGTTCGATCATCATTTCGGTCGTGCTGACGGTTGTCCTCAACATTCTTGCATGGATATTTTCGCGCTTCGGCGGATAGGGGGCGGCTGCGCAGCCTCTTTCAGAGGCGGGTCAGGATCACGCCGGCAACGATAAGGAGCGCCGCGATGGCCTTGCCCCGGTGCATCCGATCGCCAAACAGGAGCCAGCCGATCAGCACCGCAAACAGGATCGAGGTTTCCCGCAGCGCCGAAACGAGAGCGATCGGCGCTTTCGTCATGGCCCAGACGGCGATCAGATAGGCGCCATAGGAAGCCGCGGCGGCCAGAGCGCCCGACAGCCAGCCCCGGGCATCCATATGCGGCAGGCTGGCGCGGCCGAGCGCGATGGCCAGCGTGGAAAACATCACCGCTTCGAGGAAGAACATCCATGCGACGAAGGCCATGGCATCCCCCGCGATGCGTGCGCCCAGGCCGTCCACCAGCGTATAGGCGGCGGTGGCGCTGGCGGTGAGCAGGGCGAAAGGCAGAAGGCGGCGGGATTCGCCCTGGGAGAACACCCCATGCGCCATGGTCATGATCCCGAATCCGAGCACGATGATGCCGAGGGTCTCGGGCAGTGTCAGCCTGTCGGCAAGCAGGATCGCGCCGAGCGCAAGCACGATCATCGGCGCAGCGCCGCGCGAGATCGGATAGACGCGGCTGAGATCGCCATGCTCATAGGCATTAGCAAGGGCATACATGTAGATCGTATGGATCGCCCCCGAAGCCAGCAGCCAGGGCCATACATCGGCCGCGGGCCAGGGCTTCGTGGCGATGATGGCCAGAGCGATCAGCCCTTCGAAGAGGGCCATCACGAGGAGGGAGGCGAATTTGTTGCTCCCGTGCTTGATAAGGGCGTTCCATGCCGCGTGCAGGAAAGCGGCGGCGAGAACGCTGAAAAAGACGAAGCTGCTCATCCTGCCTCTCCCGTCGGCATGCGAGGATTGGCTGATAAGGGTGGGCAGGTCAAGCGGAGGCGGAAAGGGAGCCCGCAGGCTCTCTTGCGAGGGAAAGGAGGGCATCGAGATCGAGGTGATCTTCGAGATGCGCGGCGAGCGTATCGAGCGTGGCCTCCAGCCCGGCCTCATGCGAATGCCCGGTTTCGGCTTCGTGGCCGAGCCTTGCAAGCCAGGCGTGGCGGAAAGCATCGCTGGCAAATATTCCGTGCAGATATGTTCCGAGCACCCTGCGATCGGGCGAAGCGGCCGAACCGCCGGCGCGTCTGCCCCCGAAACCGAGCCACCCGCGGGCGCAATCCGGGCCATCCGTCTCGCCGATGTGGATTTCATAGCCGCTGACGGGCGCACCGGTGAGCGCGCATTTCCCGGCCACTTCGCCGAGGTGCTTTTGCGGCTGCATCCATGTTTCCACATCGAGGAGGCCCAAGCCTTCATGGCTGCCCGAGCGGCCCTCGATGCCCTCGGGATCATGGATCCTTCGCCCCAGCATCTGATAGCCGCCGCAGATGCCGAGCACATGCCCGCCCCGGCGCAGATGGGCGGCGAGATCGATATCCCAGCCATTGACGCGGAAGGCCTCGAGATCGGCGATGGTGGATTTCGTGCCCGGGATCAGCACCAGCGCCGCATCGCCGGGAAGGGGGCGGCCGGGCGGGACGATCTCGACGCTCACGCCCGGCTCCGCGGCCAGCGGATCGAGATCATCGAAATTGGCGATGCGCGGCAGGCGCGGAACGGCGATCCTGAGAGCGCCGCCGGCGTGGGAGCGGATGTCCATCACGTCCTCGGCGGGCAGGCGCCAGGCCGCCTCGAACCACGGGACGACCCCGAGTGCCTTCCACCCGGTGCGCCGCGCGATCTCCGCTTCCCCTTCCGCAAAGAGCGCGGGATCGCCGCGAAACCTGTTGATGGCAAATCCCCTGATGCGGGCGCGGTCGGAGGCCGAGAGCACCGCATGGGTGCCCACCATCTGCGCGATCACCCCGCCGCGATCTATGTCGCCAAGCAGGATCACCGGGATGCCGGCGGCCTCGGCAAAGCCCATGTTGGCAATGTCGCCGCTGCGCAGATTGATCTCCGCCGGGCTGCCCGCGCCCTCCACCAGCACGAGATCGGCGCTCTCGATGACGCGGGCAAAGCTCTCGAGCACCCGCTCCATGAGCCGGGGCTTCAGCGCGCCGTATGCGCGCGCCCTGACGGTCGTCAGCCTCTTGCCCTGCACGATCACCTGCGCGCCGGTTTCGCTTTCGGGTTTCAGAAGCACCGGATTCATGTGGATCGAGGGCGCAACCCCGCAGGCCCGCGCCTGAAGCGCCTGGGCACGGCCGATCTCGCCGCCGTCCTCCGTGACGGCGGCGTTGTTGGACATGTTCTGCGGCTTGAAGGGGCGCACCCTGAGCCCGCGGCGCACAAACGCGCGTGCAAGCCCCGCGACGATGAGCGATTTGCCCACGTTCGAGCCCGTTCCCTGAATCATCAGTGCCTTTGCCATGGGCGCCCTTTGCCATAACCTCGAAGAACAGCAATAGCGCCCCCGCGCGCGCCGCGAAAGGCCGGGATGAACACGCCTACCCATATTTGCTCGCCGCCGCCCTCTTCGGGAAGAAGGGCAGGGCGGATCTGACAGCCGCCGCCATCCTTGCCGGCTTCTCCCCGATCTTTCGCTTGCGCCCTGGCGGGCGGGGCGACAAGCTCGGCCACGCTTCATGCGCATCGATGATGGGGCGGAAAAGAAAAAACGCGCCCCGAAAGGGCGCGCATCTCACTCATGACCATGATCCGGACAAACGGCTCAGGCGGCTTCGGCCTGCAGCGCGGCCTGGCGGCGCTCGCTCTCCTCGCGCGAAAGCGCAACGGAAGTGCGCACGCCACGGGCCACGAATTCCATCAGCCCCTTCACGACCCGCTCGTTGGGATCGATTCCGGCGCAGGTGAGAACCTCACGGCCATCGCGCGAACGCGCCCAGCGTGCGATCTGCTCGGGGCCGTTGCCGTATTTCTTGTCATCGGCGATGGCATCATCCAGAGCGGCCAGCACGACCGCGGCAAAGAGTTTGCGCGCCCGGTTTCCCTGCTCGTGATTGAACGCTGTACCGTCAACGAAATCTCTCATCTCGTCGTCCTTTGTTGTTTTTGCTCTTGCGCTTTTGGGCGTGCCGCTGTTTATGACGGTTCACAGGCGATTCTGCATTGCATTCTGGGAATATCTGCCATGCATTCCGTGCATAGCTCTTCCTGCCCGCACGCCTGTCCCTCTATCCCTGCCTTTGCCCTTGTTTCATTGGCTTGCCAGTATTGGCTCCGCTATATATAGGGGGTCAGATCCTTCAATCAACCTTTACCCGAGGTTTCCAGACATGCCCAAGATCAATGGTAACGAAATCCGCCCCGGCAATGTGCTCGAGCATAACGGCGGGCTGTGGGTCGTGGTCAAGGTCGATCACGTGAAGCCCGGCAAGGGCGGGGCCTTTGCCCAGACGGAGCTCAGAAACCTCAGGAACGGCTCCAAGCTCAACGAGCGATTCCGCTCGGCCGACAAGGTGGAGCGCGTGCGCCTCGAGCAGAAGGATCAGCAGTTTCTCTACGAGAATGACGGCATGCTGGTTTTCATGGACATGGAAACCTTCGAACAGATCGAACTGCCGGCCGAGATCCTCGGCGAGCGCCGCCCCTTCCTGCAGGATGGCATGACGGTGCAGATCGAATATTACGAGAACGAGGCGCTCAATGCCACGCTGCCGCAGAAGGTGGTGTGCAGGGTTGTCGAGACGGAGCCGGTGGTGAAGGGCCAGACGGCGGCCAACAGCTTCAAGCCCGCGCTTCTCGATAACGGCGTGCGGGTGATGGTGCCGCCCTTCATCGGCCAGGATGAAGAGATCGTGGTGAACACCGAAACCATGGAATACGCCGAACGCGCCTGATCCCCGTTCATGCCCCCTTCGGGAGCGGGCTTGCCGGAGTGGCAAAAAAGAAAAACCCCCGCAGGCCTGCGCTTGCGGGGGCTTTTTCTTCGGGCGGGCCGGGGCCCTGCCGATCAGTCGGTAACCCTGATGTCACCAGCCGATTGGCGACCGTCGCGGCCTTCGATCAGTTCGAATTCCACTTTCTGGTTGTCGGCCAGTCCGGTGAGGCCGGCGCGCTCGACGGCGGAAATGTGCACGAACACATCCTTGCCGCCATCTTCAGGGGCGATGAAGCCATAACCTTTGGTGGTGTTGAACCATTTTACGGTGCCAGTAGCCATCCGCTTTCTCCTTCTTCAATTATCCGCGCGCATCATTGCGGCGGGTCGTGCAGCCAGGTCTTCGGTCTTGCGGCTGCCTCTTTGAAGGAGGCGGTCGTCCGGAAGATAATCTGTTGTCACAGGGCACAGATGAGGGCAACGGGCAACGATTGCAAGGAAAAAGATCGAAAAGATTGAAATTAGGCGCCGCGCCGCTCAAAAAGGCGGAAACGGAGGGCGGAATGGATGTGATCGGGTTGAAGAACTGCGACGGAACGCGCCGGGCGCTGCGCGCGCTGACGGATGCGGGAATCGAGCATCGCTTCCGCGACATCCGCGAAAACCCGCTTTCGCGCGAGGAGGTCTCGGCGCTTTTGCGCGATCTCGGCGAGGCTGCCATCAACCGCCGCTCAACCACATGGCGCGGGCTCGATGAAGCCGCCCGCACGGGTGATGCGGCCGATCTCATCCTTGCGCATCCGACGCTGATGAAGCGCCCGGTGATCTTCTCGGGCGGACGGTATGGCCCGGGATGGGGCGATGGCCTGCAAGCGCTTCTGCTTGGCAAGGGCGGCTGAGGGCTCTATGGCACTGCGAAAGATAAAGGGAGGCGGGCCATGCGCAATGCGGCACTGATGCTCGGGGTTATCGGCGGGATCGTCGGCATGATCATCGGGTTTTTCAGCTATGGATATACCGAGCTTGTGGATTGGGCGAGCAGCGAGCTTGGCGAAGACAGGCCGGAGATCCTGAAGCAGGTGGAGAATGTCTGGCTGATCCGCTCCGTCAGCCTGCTGGCGCCGCTGCTGGCGATCGGCGGCGGGGCGATGGCCCATGCGCGGCCGATGATTGCCGGGCTGATGCTGATCGTGGCTTCGGGCGGCATGTATTATGCCTTCGGCTTCAACGTGTTCACCATGTTCCCGATCGCCATGTGCGCGCTGGGCGGCATCCTCGCCCTGGCGGCGAAAGAGCCCGATCCGCGCTGAGCGGGTTTCAGGCGGGTATCGGGGTGCGCCGCCGCAGCAGCTGATCGAGCGAAATCGGCCCCGCGCCTCTCAGGAGCGGTATTGCAAGCACCGTGATCCACAGCAGCCGCTGATCCATGATGGCGCTGTCGGCCGCGCGGTCGAACCAGGCGCCCAGGGTTTCGGCGCTTGCGATCACGCCGTGGCCGTAGAGATCCGTGAGCGTCTGGACGATCACGAAGCCGATCATGCCGAGGGCCGCGAGGCGGGTGAGCAGGCCCAGCACGAGAAGCGCCGGCAGGATGAATTCGGCCCAGGTGCCAAGGATGGTTACGGCCCAGTGCCAGGCCGAAAGGGCCGTTTCGTCATAGCCGGCGGCTTCATAGGCGCGCGGGAAGATCTGGCCGAAGGCTCCGGCCGAGGGGCGGAAGATGCCGGTGATGCCGTCGCCGAGCTTGAGGCTGGCGGAATTCCAGTAATAGACGAGGAGCGTCGCGGCGAAGGTGAAGCGGGCGAGCGTGGGCAGGAACCAGGGCTCGAGCAGGCGGGTGAGCCCGGCGAAGAAGCTGTCATGGAGATCGATCAGGAATTTCATGTTTCACTGTCCCTGGTGAGAATGGAGGTGATGGCGCCGCCTTCCAGAAGAAGCGCGAGCGTGGCGGCGAGATCGAAGCCGGCGGTATCCCCCCCGGCCTTTTCGAGTGCTTCGCCAAGGCTTGCTCCGGCCATGAGCGCCTCGATGAAAGCGGCGCCCCCGGCGGGGAGGCACTGCGGGGCGGGGTCGAAGCCGGGCCGCGTGATCAGCACGTCCTCGCCGCGCATTATTGGCGCGGGCGCGCCTTCCTCGCTGTTCGCCTGCCAGATGGAGAAGACGGGCCATTGCGAGCGCAGGATGCGCGTTGCCGGTGCCAGCGCGAAGCGCGCCGAGGCGAGATCCTCGGGCGGGATGGCCGCAAGAGCATCGGGCGCGATCGGACGGGCATCGGCCGCGTGACAGGCTTCCCGCAGCTGCAGTTCGAGGCGGGCGACATCTGGAAGGTATCCAAGATGCCTCACTGGCGCGAAGCCTTCGAGAAAGGCCGGCATCTGATCGCCATAGAGCATGAGGACGGGCGATTTCGGCGGATGGGCGCGCAGGAACACGCCGGCCATCGCGGTGAAGAATTCATCCCCCACCAGCTTGCGCACCACCGGGAAGGCCACCCCGAGCGCTTCCGTGAGGCTCACGGCCACGTTGTTGCGATAGACATCGAAGCGCTTTCCCGCCTGTGCGCCGGAGGGGCTTGTGAGGCTCGCGGGCGCCGGCCGATCGGGATCGAGCAGGGCTTTGGTGAAGGCCGCCTGCGATATGCCCCCGCTCATGCGGCCACCTTTTCGAGGTGCTTGGCCGCGCGTGCGGCCTCACCGGCAAGCACCGGCCATTCGGGCACATCGTTATCCCATTCGATCAGCACCGGCAGCGGGCCGGATCGCGCGAGCGTATGATCCAGAAGCGCCCAGACAGGATCTGCGATCTCGCGCCCGTGGCTGTCGATCAGGAGGGGCGCGCCTTCGTCATCGGCGTCCTCGTCATAGCCGCCGAGGTGAATTTCGCCCACCGCGCCGATGGGAAAATCATCGATACAGGCGCGCGGGTCGGTCTGCTGGTTGGTGGCGGAGACGAAGACATTGTTCACATCGAGCAGAAGCCCGCAGCCCGTGCGCCGGGCCACCTCGCGCAGGAAATCGGTCTCGCTCATCTCGCTTTCGGCGAAGGCGAGATAGGTGGAGGGGTTTTCAAGCAGCATCCGGCGGCCGATCGCCTCCTGCAGCTCATCGATGTGATCGCAGACCCGGGCAAGGGTGGCGCGGGTGTAGGGGAGCGGCAAAAGATCGTTCAGGAAGGCGCCTTCATGGGTGGACCATGCGAGATGCTCCGAGAACGAAGCCGGCCGGAGCCAGCCCACGAGATGCGCGAGACGCGCAAGATGTTCGGGATCAAGCCGGCCCTCGCCGCCGATCGAGAGCCCCACCCCATGCACCGAAATGGGAAAACGCTCGGAGAGGTGGCGCAGCTGCGCAAGCGGCCGCCCGCCATCGCCCATGTAATTCTCGGCATGGATCTCGAGCCAGCGCACGGGGCCGGGATCGGCAAGGATATCGCTGTAGTGCTGCGGCTTGTAGCCGACGCCCGGGCCGGGCGGCAGGCTTTCCGGTGTGTGGTTCG
This sequence comes from Albidovulum sp., assembly GCA_015491895.1. Taxonomy (GTDB): domain Bacteria; phylum Pseudomonadota; class Alphaproteobacteria; order Rhodobacterales; family Rhodobacteraceae; genus WFVA01. The sequence goes on from WFVA01000049.1 coordinate 7,765, forward strand.
CGTTGTCGCGCATGGCCGGGCTCCCTTTACTTGCAGCCGTGAAAAACAAGGTGATCGTCCGGCCCCGCCTGCGAAGGAAGCGGGGCCGTTCGGTGTCAGGAAGGGATATCGCGATCAAGCTCGGTGAGAGAGCCCTTGCGATTGCCCGGAAGCTCCATGCTTTCGCAGGTACCGGCGGGCACGAGCTTGAAGGCGTTGCCCTGGTAATCCACCTTCGAGGTGCCGGCGCAGGTGGTGCCGGGGCCGGCCTTGCAATCGTTCTGGCCGGCGAGCGCCACGCCATAGCAC
>WFVA01000050.1 GCA_015491895.1 Albidovulum sp.
CCATCAAGTCGCATCACAACGTGGGCGGGCTGCCCGAAAAGATGGGGCTGAAGCTGGTGGAGCCCCTGCGCGAACTGTTCAAGGACGAGGTGCGCGCGCTCGGCCGCGAACTGGGCCTGCCCGCAAGCTTCATCGCCCGCCACCCCTTCCCCGGCCCCGGCCTCGCCATCCGCTGCCCCGGCGAGATCACCCGCGAAAAGCTCGCCATCCTGCGCCGCGCCGATGCCGTCTTCATCGATCAGATCCGCAAGCACGGGCTTTACGACGAGATCTGGCAGGCCTTCGTGGCGATCCTGCCGGTGCGCACGGTGGGCGTGATGGGCGACGGGCGCACCTATGATTACGCCTGCGCGCTGCGCGCCGTGACAAGCGTGGACGGCATGACGGCCGATTACTACCCCTTCAGCCACGAATTCCTCGGCGAAACCGCCACCCGCATCATCAACGAGGTGCCGGGCATCAACCGCGTGACCTACGACATTACCTCCAAGCCGCCGGGAACGATCGAGTGGGAATAACCCCCCGCACACGGGCGCGCACGGGGGGCGCACTTGTCATCACTGGTCGCGGTCACCGGCGTCCCGGCCTGTGCCGCGGGCACATACTTGCCCATGCAGGTTAATTCGTGGTTATCATTGGCCTGAAAACATCCCCGCCGGAGCCCTGAAACTTTCCAGCCTCCGGCGGAAATGTTTCTCGACCAGTGATAAAGCAAGGCAAGGATGCCACGATGCAGCCTGTTCTGGCCGCCGCTCTCTGGATGATCGGCGCGATCCTCTCCTTTTCGGCCCTTGCCGTGGCCGGGCGCGAGGCGATGGCGGCGCTCAGCATTCCCGAGTTGCTTTTCTACCGCTCCCTGGCCGGCATTGCGATCGTGCTGGCTGTCGCCAAGCTAACCTCCGGCGCCGCGGGCCTGTTTCTCCTGCCGGGGCGGCGCTATGGCCTGCACCTGCTGCGCAACGGCGCGCATTTTACCGGCCAGATGCTCTGGTATTTCGCGCTCGCGAGCATCCCCCTCGCGCAGGTTTTCGCGCTCGAGTTCACCTCGCCGATCTGGGCCGTGCTGATGGCGCCGCTCCTCCTTGGCGAGCGGCTGACAACGCGCGCGCTCCTGACGGCGCTTGCGGGCTTCGTCGGCATCCTGATCGTCGCCCGCCCGGTGCCCGGCGCGATCGAGGCGGGCACCCTAGCCGCCGCGCTGGCGGCGATCGGATTTGCCGGCTCGGCCGTCTTCACCCGCCGGCTCACCCGCCACGCCGGCACCCTCGAAATCCTTCTCTGGATGAGTGCGATGCAGGCGGTCATGGCTCTGGTCGCCGCTCTGATCGACACCGGCTCCATCCGCCTCCTCTCCGCCGGGAGCCTGCCCTTCGTGCTCCTGGTGGCCGCGGCCGGGCTTTCCGCCCATTTCTGCCTCACCCGCGCCCTTTCGCTCGCGCCCGCGAGCACCGTCATCCCCCTTGATTTCGCCCGCCTGCCGCTGATCGCCATCATCGGAATGGCGCTCTACGGCGAGCCGCTCGATCCTTTCGTGTTCATCGGCGGCGCGGTGATCTTCGCGGCGAATTATTTCAACATCCGCAGCGAATCCCGCCTCGAAAAGGCAAAAACCGATGCAAAATGACAACTTTTCCCCTTCCCTCACCCGGCAAGGCGCCCTGACGCAGCGTCACTGTTTGACTGGAATCACAAGCCCCGTGTAGCGTGTCTGCGGGCAACCACAACATATGAAGATATGAAGGGGAGAGAGATGAAAAAACTGATCACGGCAGCCGTCGGGCTTGCCATGGCGGCAGGCACCGCACAGGCTGCAGGCGTGGAGCGTTCTTCGCAATCGGTCGCGATCCTGTTCGAGAAAGGGCGCTATGCGGAATTTTCCGCCGGATTCGTCAGCCCGAGCGTCAGCGGCTCCCTCACCCCGCCGGGGCTCGCCAGCGGCGACATGGCCAAAAGCTATACGAACCTTTCCTTCGGCTACAAGCAGGAGCTCGGGGAGAATACCGACATCGCCTTCATCGTCGATCAGCCTATCGGCGCCGATGTGCTTTATCCGGTAGGGACGGCCTATCCGCTCAGCGGCACGAGCGCAACGATCAATTCGATCGCCTATACCGGCCTGCTGCGCTATCGCCTTCCTTCCAATTTCAGTGTTTACGGCGGGATCCGGATTCAGCAGGTGAGCGGCGATGCCTCCCTCCCCTTCGCGGCCTATACCCTGACCACCGGACAGGAGACGGATTTCGGCTATGTGCTGGGCGTGGCCTACGAGAAGCCCGAAATCGCTCTGCGCGTAGCCCTCACATATAATTCCGAGATCACTCACAAGTTCGAAAACGTGATCGAGAACGGCACCGCCTCCGCCCCCTTCTCGACCACGGTTCCCCAGTCCGTCAATCTCGAATTCCAGTCCGGCGTTGCCCCCGATACGCTGGTGTTCGGCAATATCCGCTGGGTTGACTGGACGGCCTTCGATATTTCTCCGGCCATTTATGTGGCCGGTTTCGGCGGCCCTCTCTCGGATTACGCGAACGACGGCATAACCTACAATCTCGGCATCGGCCGGCGCTTCAACGATCAGCTCTCGGGCGCCATCACCTTCGGCTACGAGCCCTCGAGCGGCGACATCACCGGCAATCTCGGCCCCACCGATGGCTACAGGTCCGTCGGCCTCGGCCTCTCCTACACGCGTGACAACGTGAAGGTGACCGTCGGGGTCAGATATGTGAAGATCGGCGATGCGACCACCACGCTCGGCGCCAACTTCACCGATAACCACGCCGTCGCCGCCGGCATGAAGATCGGCGTCAGTTTCTGAGCAGCCGAAGCCCGCAGGATCGGCAAGGCCCCGCCATCGGCGGGGCCTTTTCATGTTTGACCCCCGCGCCTTCGCTGGCTACCAAGGCAGGCAACGAGTGGAAACCGGCATGATCTACGAAACCGCGAAAGAATGGCTGGAAGCCCCCGAGAAGCGCGTGGCGCTCTTCGGCATGTCGGGGCTCGGCAAAACCCATGTTTCCAACATCCTGCGCGCCGGCGGCGGGTGGTTTCACTACAGCGTCGATTACCGCATCGGCAGCCGCTACCTGATCGAGGAGATCAACGACAACCTCAAGCGCGAGGCGATGAAGAACCCCTTCCTCGCCGATCTCCTGCGCTCCGACAGCATCGACATCACCGCCCGCCTGCGCTTTCAAAATCTCGCCCCCCTCTCCGCCTGGCTCGGCAAGCCCGGCGATCCCGCGCGCGGGGGCCTGCCGATAGGCGAATACCGCCACCGCCAGGCCCTGCACCGCGAGGCCGAGATCGCCGCCATGCGTGACAGCCCCCGCTTCATCGCCCGCGCACGCGCGCTCTACGGCTATCCGCATTTCGTCTGCGATACCTCGGGCTCCTTTTGCGAGGTGGTGGATCCGGCAGATCCCGCCGATCCGGTGCTCGAGGCGATGACCCGCCACATGCTGCTGGTGTGGATCGAGGGCGGCGAGGAGCACGCGGAAAAACTGATCGAGCGTTTCCGCGCCGCGCCCAAGCCGATGTATTACCCGCCCGCGCTCCTGGATCGCCTCTGGCAGGAATACATAAATGAAAACAACGTGGAAGAAGGTGAAGTTGATCCAGATGATTTCGCCGTCTTCGCCTTTTCCCGCGCCATTCGCGAGCGCCAGCCGCGCTATCGCGCCATTGCCGAAAGCCGCGGTGTGCGGGTCAGCGCCGATGATATGGCCACGGTGCGCGACGAAGCGGATTTCAATGCCGTCATCGCCGATGCGCTGATGGCGCGCGCCCCGGCCTGACGCCACAGGAAAACCTCAGAGAAGCCACAGATCCGAACCCCCGAGGAAGATACCGCCGATGCCGATCAAGATCCCCTCCTCCCTCCCTGCCCATGCCATCCTGCAGAGCGAAGGCGTGATGGTGATGGGCGAGGGGCGCGCGGCGCGTCAGGATATCCGCCCGCTGCGCTTCGGGCTGCTCAATCTCATGCCGCTCAAGATCCACACCGAAACCCAGTTCGCCCGCCTGATCGGCGCCACGCCGCTGCAGATCGAGTTCACCCTCATCCGCATGACGCATCACCGCTCGAAAACCACCTCGGCCGAGCACATGGAGGCCTTCTACCGCCCCTTCAGCGAGGTGCGGGGCGAGAAATTCGATGGCCTCATCATCACCGGCGCGCCGATCGAGCACCTGCCCTATGAGGAGGTCACCTACTGGGACGAGATGCGCGAGGTGTTCGACTGGACGCAGTCCAACGTCCATTCCACCTTCGGCGTCTGCTGGGGGGGGATGGCGATGCTCTACCATTTCCACGGGCTCCAGAAGCACATGCTGAAGGAAAAGGCCTTCGGCTGCTTCCCGCTGCAGAATCTCGCCCCCGCCTCGCCCTATCTGCGCGGCTTTTCCGATGAATGCGTGATCCCCGTCAGCCGCTGGACGGAAATGCACCAGAGCGAGATCGATGCCGTGCCCGATCTCATCACGCTCCTTGGCTCCGACATGGCCGGCCCCTGCCTCGTGCATGATCCGGGCCGGCGCGCGCTCGCCATCTTCAACCATTTCGAATATGATACCGATACCCTGAAGCGCGAATATGATCGCGATGTCGCCGCCGGCGTGCCCATCAACATCCCGATGAACTACTACCCCGACGACAACCCGGATCTGCCGCCGAGAAACCGCTGGCGCAGCCACGCACATCTGCTTTACGGCAATTGGGTCAATGAAATCTACCAGACGACCCCCTTCGATATCGGCAAGATCGGCACCCACTACACCGATTATCAGGGCAATCTCCGGGAGTATGGCGCATGAGCGATCCCACCAAAGACCTGCCGTTCGGGGGCGCGATCTCCCGCTTCTTCGAGGAGGAGGCGCCCGAGGAAATCCGCGCCGCGATCCGAAGCGCCCGCAAAAAGGACATCCTCGATCCCACCTATCCCTACCGGCGCGTCATGAAGCGGCGGGAATACGAGGAGACCATGGCGGCGCTGCAGATCGAGCTGGTGAAGATGCAGGCCCATGTGAAGGAAAGCGGCGCGCGGCTCTGCGTGATCTTCGAGGGGCGCGACGCGGCCGGCAAGGGGGGCACGATCAAGCGGCTGCGCGAAAATCTCAATCCGCGCGTGGCGCGCGTCGTGGCGCTTTCCAAGCCCACCGAGCGCGAGGCCAGCGAATGGTATTTCCAGCGCTATGTGCGCCAGCTGCCCGCCGGGGGCGAGATCGTGCTCTTCGATCGCTCCTGGTACAACCGGGGCGTGGTGGAGCATGTGTTCGGCTTCTGCACGGATGAGCAGCGCGCCCGCTTCTTCCGCCAGCTCCCCGAATTCGAGGACATGCTGGTGAGCGAGGGCATCACCTTCCTCAAGATCTGGCTCAACGTGGGGCGCGCCGAGCAGCTTCGCCGATTTCTGAAGCGCGAGCGCGATCCGCTGAAGCAGTGGAAATTGAGCCGCATCGATGTGGAGGGGCTGAAGAAATGGGCGGATTACACCGCCGCCATCCGCGAAACCTTCACCCGGAGCCACCGCCCCGAAGCCCCCTGGAGCGTGATCCGCGCCGATGACAAGCGCCGCGCCCGCATCGCCGCCATCCGCCGGGTGCTCGGCGCCGTCGATTATCCGGGGAAGAACGTGAATATCGTCGCCACCACCGATCCGAAGATCTGCGGCGGGCCGGAGATCTGGCCCGAGATGCAGGCCGGGGCGGGCGATGGCTAAACGCGGTTATCACCACGGCAATCTGCGCGCCGCCCTGATCCAGGCGGCGCTTGAACTGATCGAGGAAAAGGGCCCCACGGGCTTCACCCTTTCCGAAGCCGCGAAGAAGGCAGGGGTGACGCCCGCGGCCGTCTATCGCCATTTCCGCGGCCGCGAGGATCTGATCGCGGCGATTGCGCGCGAGGGCTACCTGATCTTCGCCGAGGCCATGGAGGCGGCCACCGCCCGCGCCCCCTCCCCCCTCGCCGCCTTCGAGGCCTCGGCGAAGATCAGGTCTGTCTCTTATACA
>WFVA01000051.1 GCA_015491895.1 Albidovulum sp.
CTCGCGCAGCCATGCCGCACGCTGGCGCGCGGGGCGATCGGGTGGGCTGGCCCGGCCGACGGGGAGCGGCGTGCCCGCTTCGCGCGCCGCGCGCCAGCGTGCGGCATGGCTGCGCGAGAGGGCGGATTTGGCGCGCCCGTCGGCTGTTGTCAGCACCTCCACCGCCATTTCGGCGAGGCTGTCAGCCATCCGTGCCGCCCTCCTTCAGGGCCCGGACCGCCTCGAGCACCTCCGCCGCGTGCCCCTTGGGGCGCACCTTGCGCCAGGCGCGGGCGATCTTCCCTTCGCCGTCGATCAGGAAGGTGGAGCGGGTGATGCCCTCGAAGGTGCGGCCATACATCTTCTTTTCGCCCCACACGCCGTAATCCTCGCAAGTGTGCCCCTCGGCGTCAGACAGGAGCGGCACCGAAAGCCCGTGTTTCTCGCGGAACTTCCGGTGGCTCTCGATCGTGTCCTTCGAGATGCCGAACACTTCCGCGCCAAGGGCCCGGAATTGCGCCAGAAGAGCCGAGAATTCAACGGCTTCGGTGGTGCATCCGGGGGTGTTGTCCTTCGGGTAGAAATAGAGCACCACGGGGGCGGGGCGCAGGGCCGAAAGGGTGATTTCGCGCCCGTCATCCGCGGGCAGGGTGAAATCCGGCGCGATATCGCCGGGCTCGGGCTTTGTCATGGGCTTTCCTTTCGTATCGCTTCATGGTGCAATATGAGGGCAGAGCAGGCGAAGATAAAGCGAAGAAGAAAGATGGGAGCTCCGGGCCGATGATGCGGGCCGGCAGGTGATGAGCGAACCGACACCACAGCTGAAGATCCGCCTTTATGGCGATGCGCGGGGCGATGCCCCGCCGCCCCGGCGCCGCCGGCGGGGCGGGCGCTGGCGCGGGCGCACGGGGCTGTGGCTCCTGCTGAGCCTTTTCGTGCAGATCCTGGTGATCGGTTTCATCTACATGGCCATCACCGGCGCCAGCGTGCCGGCGCCGGAATGGCTGCGCGATCGCCTCCTTGCGAAGGCCAACGAGGCGCTTCCGCAGGGGCGGATCGGCGTGCGCCGCATCAGCTTCCGCCTCGGCGAGGCTCTCGGCCCCGAAGTGCGGTTCGAGGGCATTTCCCTCGTGAGCGAGAAGGGGCTGCCCATCGCGCGGGTGGACGGGGCCGAGGCCCGGCTTTCGCGCGAGGCCCTGCTGCACGGCCGGCTCGCGGTGGAGCGGCTGCATCTGAGCGATGCGGAGATGAGCCTGCGGCGCAAGCCCGATGGAACGCTCGATCTCTCGATCGGCCTTGCGGGCGGCGATCTCGGCGCAACGGGCACGCTGGCGGAAATGCTGGAGGTGATCGACCGCGCCTTCGAGCGCCCTGGCCTTTCGGATCTGCGCGAGGTGGTGGCGGATGATCTCACGCTTCTGTTCGATGACCGGCGCACCGGGCAGAGCTGGGTGCTGGAAGACGGCGCGATCAGGCTTGTCCAGAACGAGGACAGCGTGGATATCAGCGTTGCCGTGAAGCTCGCCGCCATGGCTGCAAATGCGCCGGATCATGTCGGGGAAGGCATGGGGGAGAAAACGGGGCGGGGCACGGGAGAAAATGCGGGCCAGAGCCTTCTGCCCGGCCCGGCCGAGGCCTCGTTTTCCTTCCGGGCGATGAAGGGCTCGCTCGCCGCGAGCTTCGGGGCCAATATCGAAGGCGTGGACGCGCGCCTCATTGCCGGCCAGGTGCCGGCGCTGGCGTGGCTTTCGGTTGTCGAGGCGCCGGTATCGGGCGCCTTTCGCGCCTCCGCCGGGGCGGATGGCGATCTCGCCGATCTCGATGCCACGCTTCAGATCGGCGCCGGCGTTATCCGCCCGGCACAGACGCAAAAACCAGTCCGCTTCACCTCCGGGCGCGTCTATCTCTCCTGGGATCCGGCGGCGCAGAAGATCACCTTCGATGAATTTTCCATCGCCACCGAAAAGCTCAGCATCAATGCCGAGGGCACGGCCTATCTGCGCGATCTCGAAAACGGGGTTCCCCGCAGCATGATCGGCCAGTTCCGCCTGCTCGAGGGGCGGGTGGATGCCGGCGAGGAGATGGAAGGCCCGCTTCTCTTCACCGGCGGCGCGGCCGACATGCGCATGCGTCTCGATCCCTTCGTGCTCGATATCGGCCAGGCGGTGCTCGAGGATGGCGAACGCCGTTTTCGGGGAGAGGGGCAGGTGCGGGCCAATCCGAAAGGGTGGTTCGTGGATCTCGATCTCGCCGTCAATCAGATCACCGCGCCCGAACTGCTGGCGCTCTGGCCGAAGAGGCTCGTGCCCAACACCCGCAAATGGATCCGCAACAACGTGCTGGCCGGCGAGATGACGGACATCCGCGCCGCGGTCCGCGTGAAGCCCGGGGATCTGGTGCCCGGCGGACGCCCCGCCCTCGGGCTCAATTTCGATTTCACCGGCGTGAAGGCGCGTTTCATGAAGAAGATGCCGCCGGTGGAGGGCGCGCAGGGCTATGGCACCATTTCCGACGGCGCCTTCACCCTGGTGATGGACGAGGGCCACGTGATCGCCCCCAATGGCGAGCGGATCGAGGGGGCGGGCACCGTCTTCCGGGTGCCCGATATCTTCGCCAAGCCCGCGCTCGGCGTGGTGCGGCTCCATACCGAAAGCGCGCTCACCGCCGCGCTCTCGATCCTCGACAATCCCCCCTTCCGCTTCCTCACCAAGGCCGGGCTGCCTGTGGATCTGGCCAGCGGGCGGGCCGTTGTGGAGGGGGATATCGAGGTGCTGCTGGTCAAGAAGATCCTGATTGATGACGTCGATTTCGATCTCGGGGCACGGCTCGAGGACGTGGTGAGCGAGAAGCTTGTCGAGGGCCATGTGCTGCGCGCGGCGCACCTCGACGTGGCGGCGAAAAGCGATGACGGGATCGAGATCAGCGGCCAGGGAACGCTCGGGGCGGTGGATGTGGCGGGGCGGTGGTTCCAGAAATTCGGGCCCGAGCACAAGGGGCGCTCGCGGGTGGAGGGGACGCTGGAGCTTTCGCCCGATTTCATCCGCGAATTCAGGATCGGCCTGCCGAAGGGGAGCGTGAGCGGCAAGGGCAGCGGGCGCATCGGGATCGATTTCCTGAAGGGCGAGGCGCCGCGCTTTTCGCTCACCTCCGATCTCAGAGGCGTGGGGCTCAGGCTCTCCGATCTTGGCTGGCGCAAGCCAGCGGGCGGCAAGGGCAGCCTGAAGGTGAGCGGGCGGCTCGGCCGCCCGCCGGTGATCGAGCGGCTCGTGCTCGATGCCGCGGGGCTCGGCGCCACGGGGCGGATCACGCTTCGCGGCGATGGCGGGCTTGAAGAGGCGCGCTTCGAGCGTGTGAAGGTGGGCGGCTGGCTCGATGCGAAGGTGGTGCTCGCGGGGCGCGGGCGGGGTGCGGCGCCCGAGGTGCGGGTCGAGGGTGGCACGCTTGATCTGCGCAAGACGCGCTTCCTCGGTGGCGGCGGGAGCAGCGGCGAGGGCGGGCCGATCTTGCTCAATTTCGATCGCGTGATCGTGAGCGAGGGGATCACGCTCACCAGCCTTCGCGGCAGGATCACGCGCAATCCCGGCCTCGGCGGCAATTTCACCGCGCGCGTGAATGGCGCGGCGGCGATCAATGGTGTGCTCGCGCCGGGCAAGGGGGGCACCAAGGTGCGCATCCTCTCGAAGGACGGGGGCGGCGTTTTCCGCGCCGTCGGCATCATCGAGAATGCGCGCGGCGGCGAGATGGATCTTCTTCTCGTGCCCCTTGCCGGCAAGCCCGGCACTTACGATGGCATGCTCAAGGTGAAGAATACCCGCGTGTTCCGCGCCTCCGCCCTCACCGCCCTTCTGCATGCGATTTCCGGCATCGGACTGCTGGAGCAGCTGAGCGGCGGCGGGATCCTGTTTTCCAGCGTGGAGGCGCGTTTCCGCCTTACTCCGCGCCAGGTGATCCTTTACAGGAGCAGCGCGGTGGGCCCCTCTCTCGGGGTTTCGATGGATGGCTATTTCGATCTCGAAACGGGCCGGCTCGACATGCAGGGGGTGATCTCGCCGATCTATCTCGTCAATCAGGCCGGGCAGATCCTGACCCGCAGGGGCGAGGGGCTGTTCGGCTTCAATTTCCGCCTCGTCGGCAGCGCCGATAATCCGAGGGTGCGGGTCAATCCGCTGTCGATCCTGACGCCGGGGATGTTTCGCGAGATTTTCCGCCGCGCGCCCCCCAAGCCCTCGAATTAGGGCTTTCGCGCCTCTGCCGGGCGATGTAGAGGGCGGCGCATGATGAGGCTTTCGGACTTCGATTTCGCGCTCCCCGAGGAGCTGATCGCCACCCGCCC
>WFVA01000052.1 GCA_015491895.1 Albidovulum sp.
AGTTCGAATACATCCTTCACCCCCGGATCAGAGGGCAGCAGGCTGACAAGATCATGCGCAAGGGCCAGCAATTCGGGCCGCACCGTGGCACTTTGAACGAAGGGCAGCGGCTGGCGCGGGCCGGCCTCGACCTGGTTGAAGGCGACCTCCTTGTCGATCCTGTTCACCAGCTGCGGTTCGAACTTCACATGCGCGCCCTCCACGGCCGAGATCACCTCGCCCCTGGGCACCTTCTTGTTGCTCATGTCCTGCGGCGGGCCCCAGACGGCGGCGGGGAAACTGCCGGTTTCGCGGATCGTGGTGGTGATGCCGGTGCCGTTGATCAGCTCCTCACCGCCGCCCACCTCCTTCAGACTGAGGATCAGGAGCGACGAGGAAAGGCTCGCGTTGAGCGGCGGCAGGCCCAGCGCCATGCTGGTATCGTGGCTGATGGTGGCATGAATGCCCACCTTCACCGCATTGGCCGGCATGATGGTGGTGACGGTAAGCTCGAATTCGCTCAGCACCTCGTAGGGATGCGCCACGCTTCCATCGGCGGTGCCGCTTTCGCCGCCCGCGCCCTCATCGGCGCCCGGCGGCAGGCTGCCCTTGCCGGTGAGGGCAGAAAGCACCCGCGCGCGCCCGGGCGCGGCCTCCTCGAGATATTTCGACACGAATTCGGACCAGCTGATATAGGCCGCGCTGCTCTGAGCGCCGTCACCGAACGCAACCTCAAGCTCTATCGGGCCCACATCGAAGGTGACGGTGCCATGGAACTCGGGGCCCTGCAGCCTGATTGTCGCGCTCAGGCTGACCGAAATCGTGATTTCGCCGAGCCAGACATCGATCGTCACCCCGGCCGCGACGCGCGCATGGGCATCGGCTTCGTAGCGGAAGGGATCGAAATAGATGATCACATTGGCACCGAAGGAAACCTCGGCCCAGGCCGGCCCGAAGCGGGCCGAGGCTTCGAGGCCGCCCCCGGCCATCACCGCTTCGGAAGTGAGGGCGAAGTAGTTTTCGCCCTTGATCACGATGTTGCTGACCGGCTCCCAGTGAAAGCCGAGGCGCGGCACCTGGGGGTAGCCCTCGCGCGAAAAGCTTGGGTGATAGCCCCCGAGTGTGAGGACGAACTCCCCCTTGTTGGGGCCGTCAAACCAGCTTACGAAGGCGAAGCCGCCGGTGAGGCGCACGCTCTCGTGCAGGAGCCAGGAATTATCCGTGAGCTGCGCCTGGATCCAGATCACCCCTTCCGAGGAGGAAAACCGCGCCACCAGACCAAGCTCGATCGACACCAGCGGAAACTGCGGGCGCGGCAGCGCCATGCGCGCCAGGCCGAAAATGTTGAGATCGAAACCATCGCCGAATTCCACCGCCACAACGGCGATACCATCGACCACAGCAAAGCTTGTGAAGCTGATGCCAGCGGCAAACCAGAACTGGCCATCTTTCGCCGGGAAGGTGGCACGCACTTCGGCCATTTCGGCCATCGGATCGCTCGCGGGCGTCGCGGTGGGATCAAGCGCCTTGATCATCACGAAATCATCGAAGGCCGATAGATCGGTGGGCACCACGATATCGCGGTTGATGCCAAAGCCCCCACCGATGCCCGTCAGGAAGAAGGCGGGCGGGCCGCCGAAGGGGCCGACGATGGCGCCATAGGCGAAGAAGGCGGTGAATTCGCCGTTGTTTTCCACCCTCACCGAAGCATAGCCGCCGTAGATCGAAAGCCCGTAGGCGGCAAAGCGCGCCATCAGCATCCCGACATATTCGACATTGTCGGCATTCCCCGGATCGACGAACTTGCGCAATCCCCCCGAAAGCGTCACCCCCGAGAGATCGGCGCTGACGGCAAGCCCCGCGAGATCGATATCCCAGTTGGCCGGATCGAAGAAGGAGGTGCCGCTGGTGACAGTGAATGTGAGCTGCAGATCATCCACCGCCGCCGTGAGCCCGACGATAGAGATGTTGCCATCGAAGAACACCGAGATCTTCTTCAGCTGATCCTGCTCGACCGTCACGCCAAGCCCCACCTGCTCGATATAGAGGGGGCCAAAGCCCTTGCGGATCGAAAGCCACCAGGGGCCGTCGCCCTCGCCCGCGGAAAGCGAGACCAGCACCGGACCATTTCCGTGTTTCTGCACCGCGAGCGCGGGGCTGAAGGCGGGGGCAAGCTCCTGCCCGGAAGTCGCGGTTTCGCCCATGATGCCGCTGGCGATCGGATTGCCGCCGGTGCCACCCCCGACGGCCACGGCCAGATCGCTGAGATGGATCTGGATGCCGCCGGAAAGCGGGCCCGCGCCCACTTCGCCAAAGAAATGCAGCGCCACGGAGCCAAGGCTCAGAACCGTATCCACAAGCGCGCCGTTCCGTCGGCTGATCCGCACGCCGATGCCGTTGCAGGCAAGCGACGGCGCGAACCCGGGCGTGCCGGAAAGATCGAGCACGCCGATGCTGATGCCCGCCGACGGGCCGCCCTGGATCCAGCGGGAATCGTTTTCGAGCGAAACGATCACATCACCCGACGTCAGATCAAGCCGCCCCGAAAGCCCCACCGAAACCCCGACGGAATTGCCGGTTTTCGCCAGCCCCACGTCAAGGATGCCATCGATGTTCACCGAGGGCCCGGCCTCGGCGAAATTCTCGACCAGCCTGATGATCCGCGCCAGCACGTCATCAAGGCCGGGCGGCGGGATCAGGCGGAACAGGGTGGGGTCAACCTTGCTGGTATCGCCATCCTGCAGCGCCACGCCTTCAAGGATATCCTCTATCTTCTTGTTGCCGCTCCCCGGCACGTCGGTATCAAGGAAATCCTGCATCGCTTGCGTCTGCAGCACGAAATCGATCAGCAGATCGAGCGCGAGCGTCAGCAGCGCGGTCGTCAGATCTTCGACATCGGAGGAAATCACGCCGTCATCATCGAAGATGACGCTCATGGCCACCGGATCGAACAGGAATTGCAGGGCAAGCACCTGCTTGCCGTCTGCCGCCAGCGCAAGGCCAAGCTGCATGGAGGGCGTGGCAACGGCGCTGCCAACATTGATCGAAAACACCGGGTAAAGATCCACCCCGCCGGCGGGGATCGTGGCCGGGCCGATGGTGGCGGCAAGCTCCTTCAGGCCGCTGCCGTCAAAGCGGGCTTGCGCCGTGACATCACTGATCAGGCCGAGCCCGTTGTCGCTGTAGGCAAGGGCGAAGCAGAACGGCCCGGTATCGAGGCTGAAGGTGAGCGGGCCCACGGTGAGCACAAGCCCCGTTGCGCTGGCGGTGATGGCAACGCCCGCGGGCAGCACCGGATCGATGGCATTGGCGATGCTGGTGAGGGCCGAGGCGGCCATGGAGGCCCAGCGCGCCTCGAACTCGCCTTCGGGATCGGCAGCCCAGGCCTCGAGCCGGGCGGCGGTGAACAGGGGCGGCGCGCCTTCGCGAAGCGCCAGCGCATCGCCGAGCGCGGCGGTGATGGCGCCCGCGTCGCCGCCGTTGGCGACGATCTCGTTCAGGACCAGCGGCAGAGCCTGGGTAACGGCCGTTGCGACCAGCGCACCAAGGCCGGCCGGGTCGGGGAAGAGGCGGATATCGCCTCCCGCGGCGGGGCGCAGGAAGAGCGAAACGCCATCGCCGATCACGAGGTGCACGGCCTTGCGCCCTGGCGCGGCCCCGGGCAGGCCGACGAACAGATCGGCCACGGGGCGCGGCGGCGCGCTGCCCGCAAGATGCAGGCCGATGCTGCCGCCGAACACAAGCTCCTGCGGCGCTGTCGGAAACAGCGAACTGTCAAGCGCGATGGAAAGATCGATGGCGTTCCCCGCCCCGCTGGCGCGCACCGAAAACCCGGGCGCGAACTGCCATTCACCGGGCGCGCCCGCCACGCCGAGGATCGGCTTCAGTGCCTCGATCAGCGGGATCACCCGCCCGGCATCAAACCCGCCGGAAGGCGCGCCAAGCACGCTCTGGCGGCGCAGCCAGTCAGCCGGATCACGCAGGAAGGAAACCGGCGCCAGCACCGGGCGTTCGCCATCCGGCCCCGCTGGGCCAAGAAGCCCGAGCGAATCCAGAACCGCATCAATCACCGGGCGGGCGGTATCATCAAGCTTGCGGGCCGCATCCATCCCGAACCGGACCGCCGCGGCAATGACAAGCTGCGGCGCATGGTCAAGGAAGGTTTCGGCCGATGGATCGGGCCAGAGCCGGATCGTGAGCGGTGGCGCATCGGGCGGGCTGACTTCGAAACTTGCCGCAATCGGCGCGCTCGAAAGCACCAGCCGGCCCGTTGCCGCCCGCCCGAGTGACAATTCGCCGGCAACCCCTTCGGCTGCAGCGGCGGTAACGGAGATTCCCCATTCCCCGACAAACGGATCGTTCGAAGCCCCCGCCAGAGAGAGCGAAAGGCTGCGCTGCCCGACATCTATTTCAACCCCGGCCAGATCGCCGAAGAATCCCGCGGCTGCCTCGGCCAGGGCGTTGAGGCGGGGGATATCCTTGAGGGCATCCCTGATCTGGGCTGCGGGTTCGAACAGGAGCCTGTCCAGCGCCTCGGAAACCAGCGCCTCCCCTTCGTCCAGAACGCCGATCGCACGCAGCGCCGCGCGCAGGGCGGCGATCTGGGCCGAGGCATCGGCCTTCAGTTCGCCGACGAGGCCGGACAGCAGCACCTGAACCTCGGGCAGGGCGGTTGTCACCACCCCTTCGGCCACGCCCTTGGCGGCGGCACGCAATGTCCAGCGGGGGCGGAAGAGGCCGAAGATGCGGGCATCGTGAAGGATCACCGAAGCGCTTTCGGGGCCGCCCTCCTCAAGCGGGATCACCAGATCGATTTCGATCCAGTTCAGTTCGTGTTCCGGGTTCGGCCCCGATCCCGGCCCACCCAGGAGCCAGCCATCGGAGCGGCGGATCTCGGCCCGGATGTGCAGGGCATTTGCGGCTCGGATCGTGATGCCGGCCCCGCCATCAGGCTGGGGGGCATCAACTCCGATCAGTTCGATCATCGCATGGCCGTTGACGGTAATGCCGCCATCGCCCGCCTCGACCGGCAGGCAAAGGCCGATGCCCGCGCCCGTCACCTTACCCCGGAAGCCGCTTTCGAATTCGGCGGCAAGCCGTGTGCTCAGCCCGGCAGCGGCGGCGGCGGTCATGGCGCGCTCTATGGCGCGCGCTCCGAACCGCCCGTAGATGGCGCGCAGCTCGAGCCCCGCGCCAACGCTTGCGGGGAGCCCCGCAGGCGGCGAAAGATCGGCCGCGGGATCGGCAAGCGCCGGGTGCTCCGTCAGCGCCGCGATAAGGGCGCGGGCATTGGCCAGATCGGGATCGTCGGGCTCGGCCGGATCAAGGGGCGGAAGAAGCCCCTTCAGCAGGCGCAGGGCGCTGGCGCCGGGTTCGACATCGAGGATGGAAAGCGCTACCGGAGAAAGCGCCATGCCGAGCGTGACAAGCTGGTTGATGCTGGCCGGCCCGGCGGCTTCGGCGGCGATCCAGGCGGCATGTGCCGAGGCGGCGTCGGCGATCACGCAGGTATTGCCCGCGACCGACGCAAAGGCCGGGAACACCCGCTCAAGCCGCGCCGCCTGCCCCAGGGCGCCATCAGGATCGCCGGCGGGAAGTTTGGCATCAACGCGCGGCGCCAACGCCACATACCAGGTGCCCGCCGCCACCTCGGGAATGGCGAAAGTTTCGGGCGCACGATTGCCGGGGCGCAGATCGATCCGTGCGGCCTCGGGCGCTTCCGGGAAGGGCCAGGGATCGCTCTCGCGGGCCACCGCCATATGGACGATAGCCGCGGGAAGCGCGCCGAACAGATCCTGAAGATCCACAAGCGCGCGAAGGCCCGCCTCGGTCACATCATCATGAACGTGGCGGATCAGGCCCGGCGGCAGGCTTTCGGGCACCGGCAGGCGCCCGTCGCCACCGATCCAGCGATCGCGCAGCGCCGAGAGCCCCTGCCCCAGCGCATCGACCGTATTCAGAACCGAGCCGGCCTCCTCGACGATCAGGAACTCGCCGGCAAGCGCATGAGCGAGCGCAAAGGGATCAAGCCCCTCCGCGCCAGGCCTCCAACGGCGAAACGCCTCGGATATCTGCGCGGCGAAAGCGGCCGGATGGCCCGATGGCGCGATCCAGGCTGTTATGCATGGCCCGTTCAGAGCCGGCGCCACGCGCACGGCGAAGGGATCCTGGGGGGAGCCCGTGCCGGTTATGGTGCCGAAATTGTCGGGCGCGCCGTTGAGGATGCGAGCCAGCGGCTGCAGGAGAGCGATCAACTCGCTTCCACCGCTCAGCAGAACTTCCCCCAGCCATTCGGTGATCGCCGCCGCGGGATCGCTGGCGAGCCTTGCGAGCGAAAGGCGGATGCGTGGCGGCTGGCCGGCGATCAGCGCCTCGCGCCGCCAGCCCAGCGCACGCACCGCATCAGCAAGCCAGCTTGTGCGGCTCGCTTCCAGGAAGAGGCCGAGCAGCAGCTCCAGCGCATCCCATTGCGCCGCCGTGAGCCCTCCAAGGCCGCCATCGAGCGGGGGGATTTCAAGTGGGATGACGACCGTATCGATTGTCAGCGCCGGGTTGGGGGCCGATACCGAAAGCACGAGGCCGTCCGCTGCCCGCCATGCGATGCTCGCGGAAATGCGATCCGCCTCGAACATCACGGATTCAAGCCCGAAGGAGGTGCGCCGCAAGCCCCGCCCGCGTGCATCCACCCGGATATCGACCCCATTGGCGAAGGCCGCTTCGCCGGTGTTCAGATTGGCGTCCATGAGGCAGGCGCTGATCGTTGTCTCGATCACCGTGCAGCGCTCGCCCAGATCACTCTGGCTGACAGCAAGGCTGAAGCCGATCTTCACCCGCCCCCCGTCGTCCGTCCAGACGAACAGCGAGACGGGGCCGATTATATCGACCAGCCAGGGATCGGCCTCCGTGCCGGAGCCGCGGACGGGCCGCCCCGCCAGCCCCGGCTCTGCAATCAGGGGGCGCAGTTCGGCAAGGATATGGGAAACGTCGCTCTTGTGGTTAGCAAGAAGATCCAGCCAATGCGCGCGCAGGGCGCCAAGCGGATTGGCCATGAAGGCGACCAGATCGATCGTCGGCAGTGCCGGCGCGCCGGCAGGCGGGCTGGTGCCGAGAAGCACGGAGATCGCCGCGCCGGCGCTGCCGAGCTGCGCGATCAGATCGGCGATGGCATCGCTGATAAGCGTGCCCGCCGCATCAGCAATGGCATCGGGGGTGGATAGATCGAGCACATCATAGTGATTGGAGCCGATCTGCACCTGATCGATCGCCAGAAGCGCCCTGGGCTGGCGGGTTTCGGAAAGCTCCACCCCCACACGCAGGGCCTGCACTGCAGGATCGCCGCTCAGAAGCGGTGATCCGGGCGTACCGATGCGAAGCTGGGCGCGCACCGAGGGCACGGCCACCGCCGCGCCGGTGCCCAGATCGAGCCGGAAGAGATCGGCCACGCATTCGATGCGTGCGTTGCCGTTGGTCATCCCGAAGGAGATCGTGGGCGTGATCAGCGGCCGCCCGGCGCTGCCCTCGCTGCTGCTGATCGCCAGATCGAAGCTGGCCGATCCAAGGGTGATCGAAAGCGTATCGCCTGAAACCGTAGCCACCCCTGCCCCGCCCAGAAGCTCCGCCAACGCATCGAGCCAGGCGGCCCTGGTGGCCGGATCGGTGATGATCCGTGCGAACCAGTCCGCCAGCGCGCCCGGCCCTTCGGAGAACAGATCCTCAAGCGGCAGGGGGGGCGTCGCGCCTCCCAGCCCCAGAAGCACCGCCAGAGCAGCGATCTGGGAGCCTGCATTGCTGTCGGCCTGGGCCTGGATCAGGCCGAGGACCAGATCGATGGCGGCATCGTCCAGTTCGTCGATATCGGAAACCGAAAGCGAAATGTCGGTCGGCTCTGATCCGCCGGGCAATTGCAGGCCGCTCAGCAGCAGCGAAACCGTGGGATCACCGTCACCGGCGGCCGTCGGCACCCGGAACGAAAGCCCGATCGCTCGCAAGCCCGCCGTACCCGGCGGGAGCGGCGCGGCGGAAAGGGTGATCTCGCTCGCAAGCACGATCGCCCCGCCGGGCTCGCCGATCAGGACGGGATCGGAGGCAAAGGAATGATTGTCCTTCCCGGCCTTGAACAGGGGCAGCAGGAAGGAGGTTGCGGTATCGGGATCGGCTGTGCTGATCCGAACCCCGAGAGAAATGCGCAGGTGATCGACGGGCGCCTGATCAATGACGAAATAGAAGGTAGCCGCTGCACCATCATCGGCCACGATGGGCAGCCATTCGCGCCCCTCGGCATCGATTTCCTTTTCCCCTGCGAGCTTTTCCTCAAGCAGGCGGAGAAGCGCGGCGCGCTGGTTTTCATTGGCGAGAACGGTTTTCAGATGATCGCCGGGGGCCGAGAGCCAATCACCGTTCAGAGAGCCATCGGGATTGGCGAGACCAAGGGCTTCGAGCACATCGGCAAGATCGCCGAAACTGCTGACATCCAGGCTCATCCGGGCCTCCTGTCGATCGGGTGGCGGGCCATTGTCCTGAGCCGCAGCCCGTTTCCGCCCGCGAACAGCGCACCGGGGATGAGACCGGCGCGATCGATATCCTCTCCGGCTTCGAAGGCAACAGCCTGCACCATCTCGAGAACCGCCCCCCAGGCGAGCGCCACCAGCGCCTCGCTCCACAGCGCCACGATCCGGGGCGGGCCCTTGGGGCGCGGGTTGGTGGCCGCGATCATGCCGGCGGGGCGATCCTGCGAGCCCACGGCGAAGGTGACCGTCACGCGGCTGCTGCCTGTCTGGTCGCACCGCACCGGGATGCGCACATGGATGAAGCCCGGCTCGGTGGCCACGGCGAGGGAATCAACCAAAACGGCAAGCTCGTTGCCGGCCCGGCTCCAGATCACTGCCTTCTGATTGCCACTGATCTTTCGTCCGGCCGCAGCGAGGAGGAGCGAGGCTGATTTCCTGTCCAGTTCGATGTCCGGTCCGGGCTCTCCGGCCGGCAGCGGACGGGGGGGCAGGAGCCCGGGGCATTTTTCTCGAAGCTGTTCGAACAGCTTCCTGCAGGTCCGGTCGATTTCCCGCTCGCGCACGGATGCGTCTCGCGCCAGCAGGATGCGGATTGCATCACGCAGCCGCCCCTGCCCGGCCACACGCTCCAGGCCACGAGCGGGGTTCTTCCCCGATCCGGCCTTGTCATCCTGTGGCTTTGGCCGCTTGTCCTTCCCGGACTGCCTGCCTCTGCGCCCCGGCCGCCTGGCCATTCTGACCCCCTTGCAACAATACTTCCCGCGGCGTTCTCTCTGACGCCATCAACTGCCTTGAAATAAGGTCCCGCCGCGAAATCAGCTGCGGCGAAACAGCCTCAGAATTTGCGCCTGCACGAAGCCAAGCCCCCACCAGGCAAGCAGAAAGCCGGCAAGCTCGAGGCTGAAACTGCCCCATTTGAAAAACATCTGCGCGATGATCAGAGATGCAGCAAAAGGCAGCAATTCAACGATCATGCCATTGCGGGCACCCGCAATCCTGAAAAGAGTGAACATCCGATAATCCGCCCCGAACAATTGTTGTAAAAACGTGTCAGGCACTGATGAAAACATACTGATAAAATATATTGAATATGAGCCAGTCTAGCGCTCCGGGGTGCTCATTCGTCAATCGATTTTCGCCACAATGCGATTTTCGGCGGATATCCGATCATGCGCCGCTTGCCCGGCCTCTGAAGGCTGCCGGAGCGTGCGGTATGGGCAATACGGGGAGTGCTTTTCAGTTGCCCCGCGACGGGGCATCGGGCAAATACAAGGGAATATGCGCTGAAGTGTCCGCAAAATGTAACTCGTTACGATTACGGCATTCGGAAGGAGCCGGCCCGATGCAGATCGAAGAAACCGCGCTCGAAGGCGTTCTGATCATCACCCCCGCGCGCTTTGGCGATCACCGCGGCTTTTTCAGCGAATCCTGGAATCGTCGCACACTGGCAGAACACGGCATCACTCTTGATTTCGTGCAGGACAATCACTCCCTTTCGCGCGAAGCGGGCACCGTGCGCGGCCTGCATTTCCAGGCCCCGCCCCATGCCCAGGCCAAGCTGGTGCGCTGCGGGCGGGGCGTGCTTTTCGATGTGGCGGTGGATATCCGCAAGGGAAGCCCCACCTACGGCCAGTGGGTGGGGGTGGAGCTTTCGGCCGAAAACGGCCGCCAGCTGCTGATCCCCGAAGGCTTTCTGCATGGTTTCGTCACCCGCGCGCCAGATACCGAGATCCTCTACAAATGCACCGATTACTATGCGCCCGAGTTCGACGGCGCCGTGCGCTTCGATGATCCCGATATCGGGATCGACTGGGGAATTGACCCCGACACCGCGATCCTGTCGCAAAAAGACGCCGCCGCGCCTGCCTTGCGCGATTTCGAAAGCCCATTTGTTTACGGAGAAACGCCATGAAGATCCTGGTCACCGGCGGCGCGGGCTTCATCGGCTCGGCCGTGGTGCGCCGCGCCATTGGCGAGGGGCATCAGGTGGTGAATCTCGATGCCCTCACCTATGCCGCCTGCCTTGATAACGTGGCCGAAGCGGCGCAAAGCCCGAATTACGCCTTCGAGCACGCCGATATCCGCGACTCCGCCGCGCTCGAGCGCATCTTCGCCACCCACGCGCCCGATGCGGTGATGCACCTGGCGGCCGAAAGCCATGTGGATCGCTCCATCGACGGCCCCGGCGCCTTCATCGAAACCAACGTGAACGGCACCTACAACCTGCTTGAAGCCGCGCGCGCCTACTGGGAAGGCAAGGGGCGGCCCGAGGGCTTTCGCTTTCACCACATCTCGACCGATGAGGTCTATGGCTCGCTCGGCACCGAGGGGAAATTCACCGAAGAAACCCCTTATGCGCCCAACAGCCCCTATTCCGCCTCGAAAGCGGCCTCCGATCACCTGGTGCGGGCCTGGCACGAAACCTACGGCCTGCCGGTGGTGATTACAAACTGCTCCAACAATTACGGCCCCTACCATTTCCCCGAAAAGCTCATTCCGGTGGTGATCCTGAAGGCGCTCGCGCGCGAGCCGATCCCGATCTACGGGACCGGCGAAAACGTGCGCGACTGGCTTTATGTGGAAGATCACGCCGAGGCGCTTCTGCTGGTGCTGGAAAGGGGCCGGGTGGGGCGCAGCTACAATATCGGCGGCGAAAACGAGGCAACCAATCTCGAACTGGTGCGGATGCTTTGCGCCATTCTCGATGAAAGGCGCCCCGAGGGCGCGCCGCATGGCGATCTCATCACCTTCGTTGCCGATCGCCCCGGCCATGATCTGCGCTATGCGATCGATCCCAGCCGCATCCGCGAGGAACTGGGCTGGCGCCCTTCGGTAACGCTGGAAGAGGGCCTGCGCCGCACGGTGGATTGGTATCTGGCCAATGAATCCTGGTGGCGGGCGCTGCAGAACCGCGAGGGCGTCGGGGAGCGTCTCGGGCGGGGTTAGAGCCTATGCCGTGCGCAGCCAGCCAACCATCCGCGCTTTGGCCCTGAGCGCCGGCGCCTCGATCAGATGCCAGGAAAGCACCGAGATCGCCAGCGTGGCGGGAAAGGCCAGGAGCATGTTCGTTGCCGGGCTTTGCGCTCCCCAAAGCCACACCATCAGCCCCTGGATCGGGAAGGCATAGATATACATGCCGTATGAATAATCGCCGAGGCGATTATAGGCGCGCAGCCAGCCGCCCGGCACATAGCCCAGCCAGAACACAGCGTAGCCAAGCGCCAGCGCCAGAAGCGGCGTATAGGCCGGCGTTTCGCGCCAGAGCCACGCAAGCCCTGCGAGCGCGGCCAGGAGTGCGAGGCTGAGCGGCAGGCGATCGCGCCACAGATAGAAGGCGATGCCGATGGCAAAGGGCAGCGAAAGTGTGAGTAGCGCGTCCAGCTTGGGGTGCAGTGCCACCCCCGTGGCCTCGGCACTGAACCAGAGCACGAAATAGAGCCCCAGCACCGCCGCCGCCAGCCGACGCCTGCGCCAGAGCCCCGCCACCCCGGCCAGAAACACGCCCATGTAGCACAGGACTTCGTAAAACAGCGTCCAGATGGAGCCCTCGATCGCCGGGTAGGGATTGGTTTCAAACACAGTGGGCAGTTCGTACATGGGCGAGGCCAGCGCCAGATTACGGGCGATGAATTCCCACGGGTGCGAGGTGGCAAGGAACCCTTCCGGCCCGAGCGAGGAAACCAGCGGCGCGATCCCGATCCCCACCACCAGCAGGCTCACGATGAGAGCGGGATAGAGCCGCAGGAACCGTGCCGCGAGGAAGCTGGTGAGCGAGGAGGAGCGCTCGAAACTGGCGGTGATCAGGAAGCCCGAGATGGTGAAGAAGGCAAAGACGGCCAGCGTGCCAAGCGTGTGGCCGAGCACCGCCTGCAAGGGCTGCTCGGCTCCAGGGCCAAGCGCAATCGGATATGCGTGCGAGATCAGCACCGCCGTTGCGGCGATCATGCGGATCAGGTTGAGGTTGTTGTCACGCCCCTTGGCCTTGTCACCCAGATACACCATCTTCACCCTTCCAGGCTCTTTCGCCCTCTCGCACATTGTGCTGTGCCACGCGAAGCGGCAAAACAGTGATAACCGATAGGGGCGGCGCAAGGAATGCCTGCGATGAAGATACTTGTATTCGGCAAGACAGGCCAGGTGGCCACCGAGCTTCGCCGTCAGGGGGCGGGCAGGGCCGAGTTGCGGGCATTGGGCCGTGATGAAGCCAATCTGGCCGATCCGGGGGCCTGCGCCGCGATCATCGAACAGGCGGATGCCGACATCATAATCAACGCCGCCGCCTATACCGCCGTTGACCGCGCCGAAGAGGAAGAGCCACTCGCCACCGTGATCAATGGCGAGGCCCCCGCCGCCATGGCGCGCGCCGCCGCCCGGCGGGGCATTCCCTTTCTGCATATCTCCACCGATTACGTCTTTCCCGGCAGCGGCACCCGCCCCTGGCGCCCCGATGATCCAATGGATCCGCCAAATGCCTACGGGCGCAGCAAGCTCGCCGGCGAGGAGGGCGTGCGCGCGGCCGGCGGCGCGCATGTGATCCTGCGCACGAGCTGGGTGTTTTCCGCCCATGGCAACAATTTCCTGCGCACCATGCTGCGCCTTGGCACCGAGCGCGAGCGCCTCTCGATCGTTGCCGATCAGATCGGCGGCCCCACGCCCGCAGCCGATATCGCCGCCACGCTTCTGAAGATCGCAGAGGCATTTGCCGCCGAAACAGGCTCCGTCGGCACCTATCACTACGCCGGCGCGCCGCCCGTCAGCTGGGCCGGTTTCGCGCGCACGATCTTTGCCGAAGCCGGCTTGCCGGTGGAGGTGATCGACATCCCCACATCCGCCTACCCGACGCCCGCCGCGCGCCCCCTGAACTCGCGCCTTGACGGCGCCACGCTGGCGCGCGACTACGGGATCGATCCTCCCGATTGGCACGCGGGAGTGAGGCGTGTATTGAAAGAGTTGGGAGTGGTAACATGACAAAGCGCAAGGGCATCATTCTGGCGGGCGGATCGGGCACGCGGCTTTATCCGATCACCATGGGGGTATCCAAACAGCTCCTGCCGATATACGACAAGCCGATGGTCTATTACCCGCTCACGGTGCTGATGCTCGCTGGCATCCGCGAGATCGCCGTCATCACCACGCCCGAGGATCAGCCCCAGTTCCGCCGCCTCATGGGTGACGGCAGCCAATGGGGGCTCTCGCTCACCTATATCCCCCAGCCCTCGCCCGATGGCCTGGCGCAGGCCTATCTTCTGGCCGAGGATTTCCTCGCCGGTGCGCCCTCGGCCATGGTGCTGGGCGACAACATCTTCTTCGGCCACGGCCTGCCCGAGATGCTGGCAGGCGCCGATGCGCGGCTGACGGGCGGCACGGTGTTCGGCTATCACGTCACCGATCCCGAGCGCTACGGAGTGGTGGATTTCGACGATCGGGGCCAGGCCCGCGCCATCATCGAAAAGCCGGAGGTGCCGCCCTCGAACTATGCGGTCACTGGGCTCTATTTCCTGGACGGAAACGCGCCCCTGAAGGCGCGCCAGGTCCGGCCCTCGCCCCGGGGCGAGCTGGAAATCACCTCGCTTCTGGAAATCTACCTCGCCGAGGGCGCGCTCACGGTCGAGCGCATGGGGCGGGGCTATGCCTGGCTCGATACCGGCACCCATGCCAGCCTGCTCGATGCCGGAAATTTCGTGCGCACGCTGCAACAGCGCCAGGGCCTGCAGGTGGGCTGCCCCGATGAAATCGCCCACAGCCAGGGCTGGATCAGCGACAAAGACCTGCGCGCCCGCGCCCGCCTTTTTGGCAAGAATGATTACGGAAAATACCTCGAAGGGCTGGTTTAGAGCCTGACTCGTGTGCCATTTCCCATCATTGGTCCGAAAATATCCCGGCCGGAGGCATGAAATCCTGGCTCGTCATATCCGCCCGAGCATCGCCGCGAGCCAGAGCGCGGCATTTGCCCCCCTGGTCTGGCGATAGATCCCGAGGCGGCGCAGCGCCGCCAGCCGGCGGGCAAGGGGCAGACGGCGCAACCGTTGCCATTCCGCCAGCACCGCGCGGTTTTCCGGAGCAAGCAGATCGGCATTATCGCCAAGGGCGATCAGGTTGACCCGGTTCCAGGTGCGAAACCGCCCCTGCAACAACAGGCGGATACGGTGCATGCTGGCGCGCAGCGTATCGTTGGAGCCGATCTGGTTGTTGGCGTGCTGGCGGTAGAAAAGCCGCGGTTCGGGATCAAGGATCACCCGGCCGCCCGCGCCTGAAACCATCTGGTAGATCCACCAGTCATGTGCAACCACCCGGCGCACCCTCCCGGCGGCTGCCTGCAACAGATCGAGGGCAGCACGGTTGAGCATGATGGTGTTGCCGGCAGCGATATTCTGGACCAGCGCATTTCTGAAGCCCGGCGGGCGGCGCCACAGCGGCGAAGGGCGCAGGGGCCGCAGATCCTGATCGCAGATCAGGGTCCGGCTGCAGTAAAGAACGGGCTCCCCCTCCGGCACCCTCGAAAGCGCATCCACCCCGGCGGCCAGCTTTTCGGGCATCCAGACGTCATCCTGATCACAGAGCGCCGCAAAGGGGGTATCGGGGCCGGCCGCCTGCAACAGGTGCAGGAAGTTGCGTGCAAATCCCATGCGCGGGCCCTCTGTCAGGGTGATCTCGCGCCCCGGGTGAGCCCGCGCAAAGGCACGCACCATTTCGGGGCCGGAATCACGCGAGCCGTCATCGCTCACAATCAGAGACCAGTCGCCATGGCTTTGCCCGGCCAGGCTTTCAAGCTGCGCCCCGAGATGCGCCGCGCCCTCATGCAGCGCCAGCAGCAGGGTGACATGTGCATCGCTGGAAATGGCCGGGGCTCCGTCTGATTGGCGTCCTGATTGGCATCAGCTTTAGTTATTCAGCAGGTCGCGGTGATAGCGGTAAAGAAGCGCCAGGCCAATCACGAAAGTGATCAGGGCAATCCCGAACACATAGGTATGGGAAACATAGGCCGCTTCGTATGTGGGGTAAAAGCCGCGTCGCATTTCGCCGATCACATGGGTCAGGGGATTGAACCACATCATCGCGCGAATGTTTTCCGAGAGGCTGTCGTAAAGGAAGAAGACGCCCGAAATGATGAAAAGCGGACGGGTGGCAATCTGCCAGACGCGCTCCCAGACGGGAAAGGCGGCCATGAGGCAACAATTGAGCGTGCCGATGCCGAGCGCCAGCGAAAGTGCCATCGCCATGGCAAGGACAATGGCAGGAAAATGGATCGAGGTGATGACGCCAAGGATCAGCTGAAGCCCGATCACCACGATGAAAAACACCACGATATGCGTGAGCCCGTTCAGCAGGAAGCGCGCCAGAACCGCATCCAGAAAGGTGACGGCCGGGTATTGCAGCAGGGGTTTGGAAAAACGGATGGTCGTGGCTGTCTTGTTGGCGACATCATTGAACATCGCGAAAGGCAGATAGCCGGTGGCGTAGAACAACGGAAAGCTCGCACCAAGGGCGGGCGCGTGAAACACTTGCGAGAAGATGATCGAAAGGAGCGCGATTGCCCCTACCGGATCGAGTATGGCCCAGAGATACCCCCCGGGGGAGCGGCCGTAGGTTGTCACCATCTCGCGCAGCATCAGTGCCGTGATGGCGCGCGGCGTGCGCAACCTGCGGGAGAAACCGGGGCGAAGGGCTGATGCGGGCATGTGTTCTTTCGCGAAGCTGGATTTGCCTTGCCGGATTATGTAGGAAGGCAGAGAACAGTTCAAACCCTTCCTTGCCCAAGAGGTCTCGCAGGTGGATTCACCGCAAAAGAAGAACACGGGATCCCCCGAGCCTGGCCCGGGGAACAATCAGGAAAAGCCGCCGCATCTACAGCGCGCGCATGTTCATGTGGGCCCGAAGCCTGCCCCCTCACAGCCCCCGGCCGCCCAGGCCCGGCC
>WFVA01000053.1 GCA_015491895.1 Albidovulum sp.
TCCTTGAACAGTTCGCGCAGGGGCTCCACCAGCTTCAGCCCCATCTTTTCGGGCAGCCCGCCCACGTTGTGATGCGACTTGATGGTGACGCTCGGCCCGCCGGAGAAGCTCACGCTCTCGATCACGTCGGGGTAGAGCGTGCCCTGGGCCAGGAATTCCGCGCCCTCGATCTCATTGGCGTATTTCTGGAACACGTCGATGAACAGCCGGCCGATGATCTTGCGCTTGGTTTCGGGATCGCTCACGCCCTCGAGCTCACCGAGGAACAGTTCGCTTTCGTCGGCATGGATGAGGCGGATGTTGTAGTGATCGCGAAACATCTTCACGACCTCCTCCGCCTCGCCCTCGCGCAACAGCCCGTGATCGACGAAAACGCAGGTCAGCTGATCGCCGATCGCCTCATGCAGGAGCACCGCCGTCACGGAGCTGTCAACCCCGCCCGAAAGCCCGCAGATCACCCGTGCCGAGCCCACCTGCTCGCGGATCTTGGCGATCGCCTCCTCGCGGTAGGCGCCCATGGTCCAATCACCGGTGAAGCCGGCGATGCGGATGAAATTCTCCAGAAGCCGCGTGCCCTTGGGGGTGTGATGCACCTCGGGGTGGAACTGCACGGCGTAGAAATGGCGCGCGGGATCGCCGATGATGGCGAAGGGGGCGTTGGGCGAGGTGCCGCAGACCTCGAAGCCGGGCGCGATCTCGCTCACGTGATCGCCGTGGCTCATCCAGACCTGCTCGGGCCCGTCCTCGAACCAGCCATCGAGCAGCGGCGAGCGCCTTTCGGTGGGGCTCACATATGCGCGGCCGAATTCCGCCGTGCCCTGGCCGCTTTCCACCCTGCCGCCCAGCATCTGCATCATCACCTGCTGGCCGTAGCAGATGCCGAGCACCGGCACGCCGAGGGAAAATACCGCTTCCGGCGGGCGGGGCGCGCCTTCATCCAGCACGCTGGCCGGTCCGCCCGAGAGGATCACCGCCTTCGGCGCGAAATCCTCGAGGAAGGCGGCATCCACCCTGTTGAAGGGGTGGATCTCGCAATAGGTATCGAGCTCGCGCAGGCGGCGGGCGATCAGCTGCGTCACCTGGCTGCCGAAATCGATGATGAGAAGGCGGTCGTGGGCTCTGGCGATATCTTTCATGCAGGCCGCAATAGGGGGGGAGGGCGCTCTGATCAAGCCCCCGATGTCGCTTTCCGGCGCAGGGCGGCGCAAATCTTGCATGGCGCGGGCGGGATCGGCCGTAATGCTTGGGCAGGAGATTTGCGCAAGCGGGAGCAGGGCATGAGCGAAGGCAGAAGAAGGCGGCGCGGCGGCGGCGGGGCGGCAAGGCGCGCGGCGCGCGGGGCGGTGCGCTTTGAAACCGCGCGTTTCATCGAGCGCAGGATCCCGAATTTCGAGATTCTCGATGCCGAGGCGATCGAAATCATCGAGGAAAATGCCGAACTGGTGCTTGAGGAGATCGGGGTCACCTTCGCCGAAAACCCCGGCGCGCTCGATCTTTGGCGCGCGGCGGGGGCGGATGTGGCGGGCGATCGCGTGCGCATCCCGCGCGGCCTTGCCCGCAGGCTCTGCGCCACGGCGCCCGCGCGCTTCACCCAGCATGCCCGCAACCCTGCGCGAAATGTCGAGATCGGCGGGCGCACGCTGGTGACGGCGCCGGTCTATGGCCCGCCCTTCGTGCGCGATCTCGAGGGCGGGCGGCGCTACGGCACGATGGAGGATTTCCGCAATTTCGTGCGCCTTGGCTACATGTCAAAATACCTGCACCATTCGGGGGGCACCCTGTGCGAGCCCACCGACGTGGCCGTGAACAAGCGCCACCTCGACATGCTGCTCGCCCACATGACGCTTTCCGACAAGCCCTTCATGGGCTCCGTCACCGCGCCGGAGCGGGCGGCGGATTCGGTGGCGATGTGCGAGCTTCTGTTCGGGCGCGATTTCGTGGCGGAGAATTGCGTGATGACATCGCTCGTCAACATCAATTCGCCGCTCACCTTCGATGCCACCATGATGGGCGCGCTCGAGGTCTATGCGCGCGCGGGGCAGGCCTCTATCGTCTCGCCCTTCATCGTGGGTGGCGCGATGGCGCCGGTGAGCGTGGCCGGAACGCTGACCCAGGTGCTGGCCGAGGTGCTGGCGGGCGTGGCCTACAGCCAGCTGATCCGCCCCGGCGCGCCGGTGATCTTCGGCTGTTTCGTCACCTCGATCGACATGAATTCCGGCGCTCCCACCTTCGGCACGCCGGAAGCTTCACAAATCCTTTACGGCGCGGGGCAGCTTGCGCGGCGCCTTAACCTTCCCTTCAGATCCGGCGGTGCGCTCTGCGGCTCCAAGCTGGCGGATGCGCAGGCCGGCTACGAGAGCGCCAATACCCTCAACGCGGCGCTGCTCGGGGGGGTCAACTTCATGCTCCACGCCTGCGGCTGGCTCGAAGGCGGGCTGGTGGCGGGGTTCGAGAAATTCGTGATGGACGCCGATCAGCTCGGCGTGCTGCACGGGCTCGCGAAGGGAATCGCGACCGACGAAAAGGCCCAGGCGCTTGACGCCATCCGCGAGGTGGGGCCGGGGGGGCATTACCTCGGCTGCGCCCATACCCAGGCCAATTTCAGGGAGGCCTTCTGGCGCTCCGATCTCTTCGATTACAAGCCGTTTGAAACATGGTCCGAGGAAGGTGCGCGCGATACGGTGGCGCTGGCGGCGGCGCGGGTGAAGAGGCTTCTGGCGGATTACGAGGCGCCGCCCCTCGATGCGGGAATAGCCGAATCCCTTGAGGATTTCGTGCGCCGCAAGAAGGATTCGATGCCTGACGCATTCACCTGATCGCGGCGCGTTTCAGGCCGGATGGCGGCCGGCGCGGCTGCAATCAAGGCGGGCGCGCAGCAGGCGGGCCTCGCCCAGGAGCGCGATCAGGACTTCCACATGCCGCGCGATGCTGTAGCCGGCGTCTCCCGTCTGGCGGCGCGCCTCGAGGCGCGCCTCGATCTGCATCAGGGAGGCGATGGCCGCGCCCGGCCCCGGCGGTACCGCGCTGCGCAGGAGGCGAGAGAGGAAGCGCCGGCGGTCATATTCCTGAAGCCCGATCCTGGCGGCCTGCATCAGAAGGCGGGGGCGGTGAAGTGATTCCAGAAGGCTCAGGATGTCTTTCATGGCGGCAATTCTCCGTTCTGGTGATTTGCCACAAGATTGACACAATCTAAGCGGGTGTTGCGCGTTGTCGCACTCGCGCGAACGTTGGTTTCAGAAAAGTTTAGTTTTTCAGCGCAATCATCGGTTGTGTCGCGTCTGTTAACCTTTGCGTAACCATATTTACCGCAGTTTTCTGGGCATATTGCGCAGGATTATTGAACGGAAAGGGGGCCGCATTCATGGGCAAGCCTGGAATGGTAACGAGTGGAACCGAAATGATGATGGCCGACAGGCTTCTGCCCCGCTGGGTGCCGGTTTCTGTCCGGCGGTATCTGTTGCACACCGAATACGGCCTCCCGATCCGTGCATTGGCGCGGCTGTCGGGATGCCATGCCTCGACGGTGCTGCGCCAGGTGCGCAAATTCGAGAACAGGCGCGACGATCTCCTGGTTGACGAGGCGCTGGAATGCCTCGGGCGCAGGAGATTTCGCAATTTGGATCGCGCCAGCAAGGAGTTCGCACAGATGTCAGCCCCGATTCGCAATACCCCCCCGTGCCCGGATGAAGCCACGCTCGAGCGCGAGGCGCGCCGCGTGCTGCGCCGCCTGTGCGAGCCGGGCGCTACGCTTGCCGTGGCGCGCGAGATGGAAAAGGCCGTCGTGGTGCGCGAGCTGCCGGGCGGCAGGACGACGCGCACCGCGGTCGTGGCGCGCGAGATAGCCCAGGCCATGGCGCTGAAGGACTGGATCCAGAGCAAGGGGGAGCGGGGGCGGATCATGCGCTATGGCATCACCTCCGCCGGGCGCGCGGCGCTGAAGCGCATGCTTTATGCCGGCAAGAGCGGCGAGGGGCTTTGCGGGGGGCAGGCCGCCTTCGGCGAGCAGCATCGCGAATGGGGCGAGAAGGCGGTGATGGAAAAGGGGGCGAAATCGCCGCGAGCGGTGCGCTACAACATGGCCGAATCGCCCCTGCTCTCGCTCTCGCGGCGCAAGGACAAAAACGGCAACCCCTTCCTCACCGATGATCTGGTGGCCGCAGGCGAGCGCCTGCGCGAGGATTTCGAACTGGCGCAGATGGGCCCGCGCGTGGTGCAGAACTGGGACAAGTTCCTCACCCCCGGCAACCGCGGCCAGTATGAGGGCGGCGCGGGGCCGGCCCCGGGGCCGCAGGCGGCGCGCGAGCGGGTGATGGCGGCGCTCGCGGATCTGGGGCCGGGGCTTGGCGATGTGGTGCTGCGCTGCTGCTGCTTTCTCGAGGGGCTGGAAACGGCCGAGAAGCGCATGGGGTGGTCGGCGCGTTCGGGCAAGATCGTGCTCAGGATCGCGCTCCAGCGCCTCAAGCGTCATTACGAGGAGAGATACGGCAAGCACGGCCCTCTGATCGGCTGAATGCAGCCTGAAGGGAGGGCGGCTGGCGGGCGATCGCGATCGCGAACCCTTCGCATGTCTGAATGGCGCGCATGGGGGGATCGAAAATTCCCGCTGGCCCTTGCCCTCGTGATCCATTATCGCAGGGGCAAGGCCTGTTTCAGGGGAAGAACCGATGCGAAACCTCAAGGATCCCGCCAGCCGCCATCCGGAGAAGGCCCACCGGGCCGACAATCCCCAGCCGAAGAAGCCCGAATGGATCCGGGTCCGCGCGCCGGGGGGCAAGGGGTATGCCGATACCCGGCGCATCATGCGCGAACATGCCCTCAACACCGTCTGCGAGGAAGCGGGCTGCCCCAATGTGGGCGAGTGCTGGAATCAGGGCCACGCCACGATGATGATCATGGGCGAGATCTGCACCCGGGGCTGCACGTTTTGCAATATCGCCACCGGGCGGCCGGACGCGCTTGATCCCTTCGAGCCCGCGCGCGTGGCCGATGCGGTGGCGAAGCTTGGCCTCAGGCACGTGGTGATCACCTCCGTCGATCGCGATGATCTGGAGGACGGCGGGGCCGAGCATTTCGCCCGCACCATCCGCGCCATCCGCCACCGCACCCCGGAAACCACGATCGAGATCCTCACCCCCGATTTCCTCAAATGCGCCCCCGAGGTGCTGGAAATCGTCGTCGCGGCGCGCCCTGATGTGTTCAACCACAATCTCGAGACGGTGCCGGGCCTTTATCCCACCGTGCGCCCCGGCGCGCGTTATTTCCACAGCCTGCGCCTTCTGCAGCGGGTGAAGGAGCTCGATCCGGCGATCTTCACCAAATCGGGGCTGATGGTGGGGCTTGGCGAGAAGCGCCAGGAGGTGCTGCAGGTGATGGACGACATGCGCGCCGCCGATGTCGATTTTCTCACCATCGGCCAGTATCTCCAGCCCACGCCCAAGCACCACGGGGTGGATCGCTTCGTGACGCCCGAGGAATTCGCCGCCTACGAGAGCGCGGCTTACGGCAAGGGCTTCCTGATGGTGTCCGCCACGCCGCTGACGCGCTCGAGCTACCATGCGGGCGATGATTTCGCCCGATTGCGCGCGGCGCGCGAGCGGGCGCTTGCCGGCGGGGGACGCTGAAGGGCGCAGGCCTTTGCACAGGGGGGCGATGTGGTAGGATCGGGGCAGCAGGCGCCCTGCCGCCGCAACGCCGCTGCCCTGACGCCGCCCCGAAGGATGAAAGCCCATGCCCTGCCCGCGCGCTCTCCGCCTTGCCGCCCTCCCATGCACCATCTGGATGCTTGCAGCCGCCGTTCCCGCAGGCGCCGGTCCGATCGATGAGGCTCGCGCCCTCACCGTGGCGGGGGATTTCGCGAAAGCGATCGAGATCATCCGCCCGGCGGCCGAGGCCGGCAATCCCGATGCGCAGGCCTTTCTGGGCGAAGCCTACGCCACGGGGCGGGGCGTGCGGCGCGATCCGGCGCTGGCGCTCAAATGGCTGAAGCCGCCCGCCGATCAGGGGCACGTGGGGGCGATGCTGGCGCTCGGGCGGCTCCTGATCGAGGGGGGCGAGGGGATCGAACAGGATTACCTCACCGCCGCGGAGATGTTCACGACGCTCATGAAGCGGGGCGAGGCGGAAGCCTTCACCGAATACGGCCGGATGCTGGAGATGGGGCTGATGGGGGTTGACGGCGCGGCGGAGGCGGCGCGGATCTGGCAGAAGGGCGCGGCGCTGGGCTCTGCGGCTTCGGCCTATCTGCTGGGCGGGCTATATCGAGAGGGGCGCGGCGTGAGGCAGGATCACGCGAAGGCGCGGGCGCTGTTTCGCGAGGCGGCGCGGGCGGGCCACGGCGCGGCGATGGTGAGCCTCGGGGAGATGCATGAGGCCGGTGAGGGGGGCACGGCGGATCCGGTTGCCGCCCATGCGCTCTATCGCCTTGCCGCATCGCGCGGCGTGGCGCGTGCGGCTTATGATCTTGCCTTTCTCGCCGCCGAAAAGGAGGGCTTCTGGCAGGATCCGGTGCGCGCGCGGGCGTGGTGCCTGAAGGCGCTTTCGATGGCAGGCGATGAGGAGCGGGAGGAATTCGAATTCGATTGCGCGGGGCTTGCGGAATATCTGACGCCCGAGGAGGAAGCGGCGGCGGCCGCACTGGCCGAGAAGCTCTGATCTGCCCGGCTATTCCTGCGCGCTCTTCTTCTCGCTCTTCACCGGCGGCACGCGCTTCAGATAGGCGGCGATCGCCATCAGATCGCTTTTGGGCAGATGCGAGAGATTTTCCACCACCTCGGCCATTTCGCCCCCGGCGCTGTCGAAATCGGGGGTGAAGCCGGTTTCGAGATAATAGGCGATATCGGCTTTCGACCAATCGAGCCCGCCCGGCGTGATATTTGGGATCCGCCCCTTGCCGGCGGGATTGGGCGCGCCGCCCAGCCAGCGGGCCTTCTCAAGCCCGCCGAGCGCATTGCGCGGCGTGTGGCACTCGCCGCAATGGCCCAATGCCTCCACCAGATAGCGCCCGCGTGCCTCCTCGGGCGAAAGATCGCCGCTCACGATCCAGTCGGGCGAGAGATAAAGGCGCTTCCAAAGCCCGAGCCCGCGCCGGATGGTGAAGGGGAAGGGGAGATCATGGGGCGCGGAGGCCTTGGGCGAGGGGGGCAGGCGCATCAGCCAGGCGTGAAGATCGGCCGCGTCCTGCGGCGTCATGCGGATGTAGGTGGTGTAGGGGAAGGCGGGATAGTAGTGGCCGCCCTTTGGCGAGGTGCCGTGGTGGAGGGCGTTGTAGAGATCGAGCGCGCTCCAGCTGCCGATGCCGGCTTCAAGGTGGGGCGAGATATTGGGAGCGGTGAAGGTGCCGAAGGGGGAGGGGAAGCGCCGCCCGCCCGAAAGCACGAGGCGCGCCTCGCCCTTCGCCCCGGGGGCCGCGTGGCAGGAGGCGCAGCCTGCGGCGTGAAAGATCGCCTCGCCGCGGGCGGCATCGCCGCTGACGGCGGCCAGCACCGAGGCGGGCGCGCGCCCCGGAGCGCTGAGCCACCAGAAAAGGGCGCCCGCCGCGATGGCGAGGCCCGCCGTCAGGGCGAAAATGCGGCGCATGCGCGCCATCGCCGATCAGCTGTCTTTCGGCTTGCGGTATTCCTTGTGGCAGGCCTTGCAGGTGCCGCCGAGATTGCCGAGCGCCGCCTTCATCGCGTCCGGCCCCTGGCCGGCGGCTTCTGCCATCGCATCGGCCGCGGCCTGCATATCCATGAATTTCTTGCCGAAATCCTCCATGTTTTCCCAGATCTTCGGCAGGGCCCTGCTCTTCTCGTAGGCAGTGCTGTCGGAGCCCTCGAGCCAGGCATCCCCCATATCGAGATGCGCCACCGCCTTCAGATTGGCCGCTGCCGCTGCCGCCTTTTCGGCATCATAGGGAATCGCGCCCTTGGCCATGCCGCCGAGCTTGGAAATGTTCCATTTGAGCAGCTTCATATGCGCCTTGCGCGCGGCGGTGCTCATATGGAGAGGATCATTCGGCCCTTGTGCCATGACTGCAGCGGGCGCAAGGGCAACTGTGAGCCCGAGTGCCAGGGCACATGCTGCTTTCCGGTTGTTTCTGTCGGACATGTTTTTCTCCTTTTGTTGTCCTGATATGTGTTCTCCAGATCGGTGGATGCACGATATTCGCGTTCAGGATGTCATGACAACGCGCGAGGTGGGTGCGGGCTGTTGCTGCCTTTCAATTTATCGTGATGAAACAGATCCGAAGCGGAAGGCATATGCGGATCCGGGTGATGGGGCCTGACCCTAGCGCAACCGGCGGATATCGGGGCCCTCGAGCCGCATCCATTCGGGCGTGCCCAGGAGGCGCTCGGCGCCCCAGATCGCCAGCGTGATCGCAAGCACCGTGAGCCACATGATGATCCGCCGCTTTCCCGGCGGCCTGCGCGCCCACCGGGCCATGCGCAGAAGGCGGATGATTTCGCGGTAAGCCATCGCCCCTCCCGGCTTTTTCAGGCGTGCCACAGCTTTCGCCGCGCCCGCGGCGTGCGGGCTCAATCGTGGAAGCTGCGGCTGTCCTTGATCTGATCCCAGGCCCAGACGACCTCCTGCAGCCGCTCTTCATAGGAGCGGTCGCCGCCATTGAGATCTGGATGAAGAACCTTGATCAGGCTCTTGTATTGCTTGCGGATTTCCGTTTTCTTCCAGTGATCCTTCGCTTCCAGGATCTCCAGCGCCCGGCGCTCCTTGGGGGGCAGGCGGCGGGTGCCGGTGACGGATTTTCCGGGGTTGCGCGTGGCCTTGTCGCCCAGAAGCTGGTGCGGATCATCCACCCCGAGGCGGGCCCAGGCGCGCTGTTCCTCGCTCTTGCGCCCGAAAGGCTTGGTTTCGCGCTCCCAGACGCGATCGCGCGCCATCTGCGCCTCGAGCTCTTCCTGGGTGTGGGTATTGAAGAAGTTCCACTTCAGATTGTATTCGCGCACGTGTTCCTTGCAGAACCACACGTATTCATCGAGATGATCGGGCGATTTCGGGGCGCGATACTTGCCGCCCTCCTCGCAGCCCGGATGCTCGCAGACACGCTGCGAGGTTTCCACGGCGCCGGTCATCCCGCGCCGCCCGCGCGGCTTCTTCTTCTTCGCCGCCTTCACGGATATGTCAAAACCGAAGGGATCCGTCTTGTCCATCGTCACTCCATTCCCCGGGTCTCACGCCATTCCCGGGCCTGCTCCGGCGCTGCCTCCCACCGGCCGAGATCGCCGCTTTGCGACTCGGCCACGGGAGTTTACAGTTTCGGCGCGAAGATAGAAGAGGCTGGAGGCAAAAAATGAGCGTGGCAGAGGAATTGCGGCAACAGCTCGAGCAGGCATTCGCGCCCGCGCGGCTCGAAGTGATCGACGAAAGCGAAAACCACCGCGGACATGCGGGATGGCGCGAAGGGGGCGAGACGCATTTTCGCATCGTCATCCGCGATCCCCGCTTTGCCGGCATGAGCCGCATCGCGCGCCACCGCGCGGTGCATGAGGCGCTCGGGCGCGATCTGCTGTCGCGCATCCATGCGCTTGCGCTCGATATAGACGGCTGAAGACGGCTCAGCTCTCGGGGGCTGATTCTTCCCGCGCGGGGCCGAGCTTCGGCGATTCGCCATTCTCCGATGCGGGCTCGTCGCCCAGGGCGGAGCCGAGCCGGCGCCTGGGGGCGCTGCCGCCGTCGGCCGCCTTTTCGGGGGCGGAGGGCTCGGGAGCAGGGGCTTTGACGTCCTCCCTTTCGGGAGCGGGCCTGTCAGCCGCGGGAGGTATCGGCGCTTCTTCCGCCGGGGCTTCTTCCTGCGGGGCGGCGATCACGCGGCGAAAGACCAGAACGTTGTGATAGACGGTCGTCTTGCCGGTGAGGCCGCTGCGCTGATCGCAGGGCAGGGTATCGGCGCGCTGGTATTCCCAGCCCTCCCGGCCCATTTCGTTCATGATTTCCATGAGCGCCGCGGCAAACCGCGCCTCGGGCGTTTTCGCGCCCCTGACCTTCCGGCCCTTTCGGGGCGCTGGCACGAGCCTGTATTCAAAGCGTTTCATTTCGTTGCGAGCCATTCTGCCCCCCTGCTTCACATGCGCGCGGACCCTAGCCGATTCGCGCCGTGGCGTCCAAGGGGGCGGAGGGCATGTGCGGTAATATGCCGGCGCCGTGGCCCGAAGGCCATTGCGCCGGCTTCACTCGCTACCAATGCCGCACCGAAGGAAACTCTGGCTGTTTGAGATCAGCCCCGCTGGCGTCGCCGCCCGAGCGCCACCAGCCCGAACAGGCCGAACGCCAGCAGCGGCAGGGAGGCCGGCAGGGGCACGGCGGTGAGGTTGTCAGCCGGCGCGACGCTGTAAGTGAAATTGTCGATGCCGATATCCCAATCCGTGCCCCACTGGAAATAGGCGGCGCCGGTCACGTTCGGGAAAACGGTGACGGCATTGCCGAAGAAAAGCGTGTTTTCGAGGCTCCAGAGGACATTCCAGGAGGAATCATAGATGAAGAAGGAGCCGATCGCCGGGGCGCCGTTGAACCAGGTGCCGATATCGAAGGATTCGATGGTGACGCTGTAGCCGGCATCGGGCGCGAAGGCCAGTTCGCCCACCTTGCCGGGCGCGGAGGGATAGGCCACATCAACCAGATCGCTGAAACCGGTGCGCCAGTGCTCGATATGCTCTTCATAAACGGAGGCATTGCCGAAACCATTGCGCGTGCGGTTGCTGACATCGAGATTGGCGATATCGCCGAGCGTATCGTCGAAAGCGCCGAAATTGGCCCAGATATCGTCGAAGCGCATCACGGCGGCGGGCGCGGCGGAGGCGCCGGCGATGGCGAGGATGGCGGCGGTGATGAGCGGACGGAACATGATCGTTACTCCAGATGGAATCAATATGGGTTTTGTCCCTTATTCTATTAAAATGCGAATGTGACATTACCTTGGCCAATTGCCCCCGGATAAAGGCGGATTCATGGCAAACCGGGGGATCTGCGGGGAAGAGCCGCCCAAAAGATTAATGCGCTGATTCCCCGGGGCTTCCGGGGCACGCCCGAAGTCAGAGCCCGAGCTTCCGGCGTACGATCTCGTTCACCGCCTTCGGATTGGCCTTGCCGCCGGTGGCCTTCATCACCTGACCGACGAACCAGCCCGCGAGCTTGGGATTGACCTTCGCCTTCTCCACCTGCGCGGGATTGGCGGCGATCACCTCCTCCACCGCGGCCTCGATGGCGCCGGTATCGGTGACCTGCTTCATGCCGCGCACTTCCACGATCTCGGCCGGATCGCCGCCTTCCTTCCACACGATCTCGAACAGATCCTTGGCGATCTTGCCCGAGATATCGCCCTTCTGGATCAGATCGATGATGGCGCCGAGCTGGGCGGCGGAAACGGGGCTTTCGCCGATCGCGAGCCCCTCCTTCTTGAGGCGGCCGAACAATTCGTTGATCACCCAGTTGGCGGCGAGCTTGCCATCGCGCCCCTCCGCCACCTCCTCGAAATAGCGGGCGCTGGCGAGATCGGCGGTGAGCACGTTCGCATCGTAATCCTTCAGCCCGTAATCGCGGATGAAGCGCGCCTTCTTTTCGTCGGGCAACTCTGGGAGGGTTTCGCGGATGTGATCGACCCATTCCTGCTCGATCTCCAGCGGCAGGAGATCGGGGCAGGGGAAATAGCGGTAGTCATGCGCCTCTTCCTTGGAGCGCATGGAGCGGGTCTCGCCCTTGTCGGGATCGAACAGGCGGGTTTCCTGCACCACCTCGCCGCCATCCTCGAGAATGGCGATCTGACGGCGCGCCTCGTATTCGATCGCCTGTTGAATGAAGCGCATCGAATTCATGTTCTTGATCTCGCAGCGGGTGCCGAGATGGGAGAAATCGCCCGTTTCGCGATATTTCTCGTAATCGCCCGGCCGGCAGACGGACACGTTCACATCGGCGCGCAGATTGCCGTTCTGCATGTTGCCGTCGCAGGTGCCGAGATACCGCAGGATCTGGCGGAGCTTGGTGACATAGGCCGCCGCCTCCTCGGGGCCGCGGATATCGGGGCGCGAGACGATCTCCATCAGCGCCACGCCGGTGCGGTTGAGGTCCACGAAGGACATGGCCGGGTCCATGTCGTGGATCGATTTGCCGGCGTCCTGCTCGAGGTGGATGCGCTCGATGCGCACGCGCCGCGCCACCCCCTCGCCCATCCACACGATCACCTCGCCCTCGCCCACGATCGGGTGATAGAGCTGGCTGATCTGGTAGCCCTGGGGAAGATCGGGGTAGAAGTAGTTCTTGCGGTCGAACGCCGAACGGAGATTGATCTCGGCCTTGAGCCCGAGCCCCGTGCGCACAGCCTGCTCGACGCAGAATTCGTTGATCACCGGCAGCATGCCGGGCATGGCGGCATCGACGAAGGCAACGTTGGAATTGGGCTCGGCGCCGAATTCGGTGGAGGCGCCGGAGAAAAGC
This sequence comes from Albidovulum sp., assembly GCA_015491895.1. Taxonomy (GTDB): domain Bacteria; phylum Pseudomonadota; class Alphaproteobacteria; order Rhodobacterales; family Rhodobacteraceae; genus WFVA01. Next base: position 12,424 of record WFVA01000053.1, read on the forward strand.
TTGGCCCGGGAGGAAACCTGGGCGTGGATTTCCATGCCGATCACCAGCTCCCAATCGGCCCTGGCGCCGTGGATGACCCTGGCTTTCGGTTCTTCGAAGGTGAGATCGAGCATCTTTTTCTTCCTTGCCTGGATTGCCGCGGTTTTACGGGAGCGGCGCGCGGGGGGCAAGGGTGGATCCGGCTGGTGGATGCCCGTGCCGATGGCGGGTGGCGCGCCGGGACGAGAAGCAGACGGGATGCGGGGGCGCTGCCCCCGCGCCCCCGGAGTATTTGCGCCAAGATGAAGGATCAGCCGGCAAGCAGGCGGCTGACCATTTCGCCGGTGTCGCGGCTGAGGGGCTCGCTGGAGCCGATGCGCTCAAGCGCGGCGCGGATGCGGGCCCGGCGGGCGGGATCGTAGCGCTTCCAGGTGGCGAAGGCGGTTGTCATGCGGGCGGTCGTCTGGGGGTTGAGGGGATCGAGGCGGATCAGCCAGTCGGCCAGCAGATCATAGGCCGCGCCGCTTTCGTGATTGAAGCCCGCGTGATGGGCGGCAAGGGCGCCGAAGAGGGCGCGGAAGCGGTTCGGGTTCTGCCAGGTGAAATCGGGGTGTTTCGTAAGGGCGGCGGCGGTGGCGGCGGCCTCATCGGGGGCGGCATTGGCGACCTGGAGGGCGAACCATTTGTCCATCACCAGGCGATCCTCGCGCCACTGATCGTAAAACGCCGCGGTGGCGGCCCTGCCCTTTTCGCCACCGAAGCGCTGGAGGCAGGAGAGGGCGGCGAGCTGTTCTGTCATGTTGTCGGCGCGCGCGAAGAGGGCCTGTGCGGCTTCGCCCCGATCGAGGCGGGAAAGGAGCGCGAGCGCGGTGCTGGCGAGGGCGCGATGGGCGGCGGGGCCGGCCTCGGG
>WFVA01000054.1 GCA_015491895.1 Albidovulum sp.
GTTCGATCCTGCGAAAGGCCGCCCAGGCGAGGGCGAGGGTGAGCGCGGGCCAGAGCGCGAGCGAGGCCAGCTGCATGGCCTTGCTCGCCGCCGCGCCGGCCGCACCGAGGCCGGTAGCCAGCACCGAGACGGTTTCGGGCGGCATGTTCATGATGCGGAAGGCATCGGCGGGATTGGCGACCAGCAGCCAGGGGAAGATCTCGTGGGTGAAGAAGCCGCCCTTGTCGGCCACCAGCGCGCCCAGAAGCGCGAGATCGTAGAGCACCACCGCGCCAAGCCAGATCACCACCACGATACCGGAGGCGACCCCCGTCTGGCGGGCAAGCGCCGAGATCAGGTAGCCGATCCCGATGAAGGCGGCGCCGAGGGCGAGCGAGGTGAGAAAAAGCCGCCCCAGGGCGCCCCAGGCGAGCCCCTCCGCGCCGTGTTTCCAGATCGTGAGCCCCACCGTGAGCGCGAGCCCCGCGGCCACGGCGAAGGCGAGCACCAGGAGATGGGCGAGGAACTTGCCCATCAGGATCTCGCCGCGCGAAAGCGGGTAGGTGAGGGAAAGCGCCAGCGTGCCGCGCTCCGCCTCGCCCGAGATCGCATCGAAGGATAGAAGGAGCCCGATCAGCGGGATCAGATAGACCGAAAGCGTGGTGATCGAACTGATGGCGACGGTCAGGGGATCCACGCCGAGGTTGCCCGCCGCGGCGCCGCCGGCGAGCGTCAGCACGATGTTGAACAGCGCCATCAGCAAGACGGCCGTGGCCACCCACATGTTGCGCCGGGCAAGCAGCAGCTCGAGGCGGGCGATGGTGAGGCTGTGCATCAGCTTTCCTCCCTTGCGGTGGCGGGTGTTGCGGGGGTATCGAGCCCGTGGCCGCTGTAATGGCGGTAGAGCTCCTCGAGGCTGGCCGGGGTCACGTCGAGATCCTCTATCTCGGTGCCAAGGGCCATGATCCGGCCCATGAGCGGCAGCTTTTCCTCGGGCAGGCATTCAAGCAGCACCGCCTGGCCGTTCACGCGCGTGCCGCCGAGCGTGCCGGCCACGGATTCGATCTTTCCGGGGCGGGCGGTGACGCGGATGCGCACCGGCATGCGCGCGGCGGTGCGCAGGGCGGGGAGGGTGTCATCGGCCACCAGCCGGCCGCGGCTCATGATCGCCACGCGATCGGTGCGGCTTTCAAGCTCGGTCAGCGCATGCGAGGAAAGAAGCACCGCCGAGCCCCCCGCCGCCAGCTCATCGACGATATCGTAGAAGGCATGGCGCGAGATCGGATCGAGGCCGCTCGTTGGCTCGTCCATCAGCACGAGGCGGGGCGGGCCGAGGAGCGCCTGCGCGAGCCCGACGCGCTGGCGCATGCCCTTGGAGTAGGTGCGGATGCGCCTGTCGGCCGCGTGGGCGAGGCCGACGCGCTCGAGCAGATCATCGGCTACCCGCGCCGCAACGCCCTTGAGGCGGGCGAAATGGCGCAGCTGCTCGCGCCCCGTGAGCGCGCCATGGAAGGCGACGCTCTCGGGCAGGTAGCCGGTGCCGGCGCGCGCCGCCCGCGAACCCGCCGCGCTCCCGAGCACCGTGATCCGCCCCGCCGAGGGCGCGGTGAGGCCGAGGATCATGCGGATCAGGGTCGTCTTGCCGGCGCCGTTGTGGCCCAGGAGCGCCAGCCGCTCGCCTTCGGCCAGGGCGAGGCTCACCTCGCGCACCGCCGCCACGGGGCCGAAATTCTTCGATACATTCTCGATCTCGAGCGCCTTCATCCGTCTGCTTCTTTCGGTTGCGGTTGCGGTTGCGGTTGCGGGGGGGCTTCCTTCGCCTGCGCGCCGGCCGGTGGCCATTGCGGGATTTCCGGGGTGACGGGGCGCATCAGCGGCGCGCGGTCGATCACCCCGCCCGGCAGCAGCGCCGGAAAGGCCGATTGCGACCAGCGGATCAGCTGCACCGCCGGCGAGCCCATCAGCGCGCGCGCCGCCGGCTGGCTCCAGAGCACGTGATCGATCACGTCATTGGGGCGGTAGGCGCTGTCGGCGATGCCGTTGCCATCGAGATCGAAGGCCGAATGATCGGACCAGTAATTGCCGATCCCGCCCCGGCTCCATTCCACCCAGCGGGTGCCGACGTATTTCACCTGCGTGCGGTTGGTGATGAAGGCATTGCCCCAGATTTCGTTGCGCTCCGAGCCGGCGGTGAAATGGACGCCGATGGCGCAGCCCTCGAAGCGGTTTCCGGTGATCCTGTTCTTGTGGGCGTTGTAGATGAAGAGGCATTTCTTCTTCACGCCGCGGATGGTGTTGCCTTCGATGGTGCTCATGTTGGTGTAATTGAGCATGATGCCGTGATCGCGATCCCCTTGCGAGAGATTGCCGCGCACCACCACGCGATCGGAAAACATGATCGCATAGCCGAGGTGATTGCCGAGCGAGATATTGCCCTCCACCACGCTGTCATTGGCATACATGTAATGCACCGCGAAGCGCAGATCGCGGAAGCGGTTGCGGCTGAAGACGTTCTTCTTCGAGGTGTTGACGAAGATGCCGTCGCGCCCGTAGCGCAGGTCATTGCCGATCACCCGCGCGCCGGGGGCGTTCCACACATAGATGCCGTTGCCACGATCGTTCATGCGCCTGTCGCGCCGCCCCTCGATGGTGTTGCCCGCCACCAGCGCATCCTTCGCGCCGTGGATGTCGATGCCCACGAGATTGCCGAGCACCCGGTTGCCTTCCACCAGCGCGCGGGCGGCCTTTTTCGTCAGCGTGATGCCGGCGTCCAGCCCGTCGCCGGCCGAGCCCGAGCCGATCACCACGAGGCCCTTCAGCACCACGTCGGGCGCGGCGACGGTGATCACCGAGCCCTTGCCGCCGCCGTCAACGGTGGCGCCGTTGCCGATCAGGGTGAGGGGCTTTTCGATCCGCAGGGGGCCGTCGTAACGCGCCCCGGCACGCAGGCGGAGGACATCCCCCGCCTGCGCGTTTTCGATGGCGCGCGCCAGATCGGCGGGCTCCTTCCCCACGGCGATCTCGCCCGCAAACACCGGAGCTGCGAAGAGGATCGCGAGGAAAAGAATCAGCCGGTAGAGCATGTTGCGCGCCTTTCCTGAAGCTTTGCCTTATGCCGGCTCCACCAGCATCCGGCCGCGCATCTCCATGTGGAGCGCGTGGCAGAACCACTGGCAGTAATACCAGTGCACGCCGGGGCGATCGGCGGTGAAGGTCACCGAAGCGGTGGCCTGGGGAGCGATCTCGAAGGCGATGCCGTGATTGCCGAGCGTGAAGCCGTGGGTGAGATCATCCACATCATCGAGATTCGTGATGTAGATGGTAACCTCGTCGCCCTGCTTCACGGTGAATTTCTCGAGCGAGAACACCGGCGCGGTTGAGGTCATGTAGACGCGCACCTTGTTGCCGTCGCGGATCGGCTCCTCGGCGCCTTCCTCGAGATCCACGCCGTCGGCCTCGGCCTGCCTGCGGGCCTCTTCCCACATCGGATCGTTGCGATCCCAGACGTTGACGGGATTGACGATATCGGCCCGCACCAGGATGCAGTCATGGGGCTCGGCGAAGGTGGGGCCGTCATGCACCACTTCGAGATTGCCGTCCCGGATATCGAGAAGCTGATCGTTCTCGGGCTTCAGCGGGCCGACGTTGAGGAAGCGGTCCTTCGAGAACTTGTTGAGCGAGATCAGCCACTTGCCATCGGCTTCCCTGGTTTCGCCCATGGTGGTGCTGTTATGGCCCGGCTGATACATCACATCCGTTTTCTGAATGATCGGATCCACATCCTCGCCCGCATAGGCGCGGATGGCCTTCTCGATATCCCAATGCACCATCTGGCTGTCGAGGAAGAGGGTGGTGTAGGCCTCGCCCTTGCCGTTGAAGGCGGTGTGAAGGGGGCCGAGGCCCAGCTCCGGTTCGGCCACAACCGCAGAGCGCGGCTCGGCCTTGCCGTCGAACACATCGGCGAGCTTGGCCCATTCGATCACCGAAACCGTGGGCGAGAGCTTGCCGTTCACCACCACATACTTGCCGTCGGGCGCGGAATTGACGCCGTGCGGGCTGTTGGGGATCGGGATATAGACGGTGATGCCGAGATCGGAGCTCTTGCGCCCGTCGAGCACCTTCACCCCCTTGTGCACCTCGTATTTGCCCTCCTTGATGGCCTGCTCGATGCGCCTGGTGTCAAACACCACCACGTGGTCCATCTCGGCCTCGGTCATCTCCTCGAGCGTCACCCCCTCTTCGGAATTGTAGCACGACGACATGGCATAGCGGCCCTGGTAATCGGCGTCGCAGTTGTCGAGATTGCCCGAAACCATCACCTGCCAGGCAATTTCCATGGTGTCGCCGTCGATGGCGGTGAACATGGAAACGTATTTTTCGGGCTCGTCGAGGATGCTGCCGTCATTGGGCAGCGGGATGCGGTGTTCGCCGTTGCAGAACACATATCCGGTGCGCGGATATTTCTGCGGGCGCAGGCCGTGGATATCCGAGGTGTTGGGGATCTCGATGATCTTGTCGCACTTCATCACGTCGCAGCGCACCCGGGCCACGCGGGTGTTGGCCTTGTCGTTCATGAAGAGATAGCGGCCATCGTAGGTGCCGTCGGTGAACGACATGTGCGGGTGGTGAAGATCGCCGTTGTGGTAGGTCTTCATGCCGCGTTTGGCGAGGAATTCCTTCGTCTCGGGCAGGAGGCCCTCGGTCAGCACCTTCAGCGATTCATTGGTTTCGCCCCAGCCGGTGGCCGAGCAGCGGTTGAACACCGGCACCCGCATCAGCTCGCGCATGGAGGGCACGCCCACGATGCGCAGCTCGCCCGACTGCCCGGAGGACCAGAAGCCGTAATATTCGTCAAGCTCGCCGGGCTTCACCTCGATGCGCGCCCCGGCCGCCTTTGCCGCTGTGGTGGAGGAAAGGAGGCTCGCGCCGCCAACGCCGCCCACGGCCGCCGCCGTGCCCAGCACCGCCGCGCCCTTCAGCGGGCCCGTCAGCACATCGCGCCTGGTGACGCCGCCGCCATTTTCCGTGGCATGTTTTTCATGATCGTCAGACATCTGATTTCTCCTTTTCTGATTTCGGATTGCCGTGGTTGGGGTGATTGATCAGGGCCTCGAGCCGGGCGCCGGAAACGGCATTGCTCTCGGCCGATTTGCGCCGCCGCTTGTCGCGCTTGATGACGACCGGGCATTTCTCGTGGTCTTGATAGAGCACCTGACAATGCAGGCATTGCAGGCATTCGTTGGGGTTGATCTCGCCGGTGGGGTGGATCGACTGCACGAAGCACTCGTTGGCGCAGGTCTGGCAGGGATTGCCGCACTCCTTGTAGCGCTTCAGCCAGTCGAACATCCTGATCCGCCCCGGCACCGCAAGCGCGCCGCCGAGCGGGCAGAGATAGCGGCAGTAGAAGCGCTCGATGAAGAGGCCGATCCCGAGCAGCACCACGACGAAGAGCACATAGGGCCAGGCGCGGGCGAACTTGAGGATGATCGCCGTCTTGAACGGCTCCACCTCCGCATATTGCTCGGCAAGCTGCATCGAGACGATGGAAACCCCCAGCAGCGCCAGCATGATGATATACTTGATCGGCCACAGCCGCTCGTGCAGCCCCCAGGGCAGGCGCCATTGCGGGATGCGGAAGATGCGGCCGATCTGGTTGGTCAGCTCCTGCAGCGCGCCGAAGGGGCAGAGCCAGCCGCAAAAGCCGCCCCGGCCCCAGAAGATCAGTGTCACCGCCACCGAGCACCACAGGATGAACACCAGCGGATCCATCAGGAAGGTATCCCAGCTGAACCCCTCGCGCAGGCTGGCCAGAAGCGCCATCAGGTTGACGATCGAAAGCTGGGCGTTCTCCATCCAGCCGAGGAAGACGAGCGTCACCGCGAGGAAGCCCATGCGGAACCACCAGAAGGCGCGCTTGTGGCGCGTCACCTGCACCTGGAAGAAGAACACCCCCGTCAGGATCGTCAGCATCGCAACCAGAATCGCGATCTCGGCCCGCTTGGCGTGCCAGACCTTCTTCCACAGCTTCGCCCGCGCGCTGCCCTCATCGCCCTGCGCCGCCTCGGTCGCCGCAAGGGTGGCCTCGGCCGCCGCAGCGCCTGCCGGTTTGGGCGCGACGACCTCCACCAGATAGCGCTCGGGCAGGCGGTAATTCAGATCCCAGGTGAGGAAGGTTTTCTCCACCGGCCCCACGGGGCGGTTCACCAGCAGCTGCAGGCGGAAGGGCCTGGTGGGATCGAAGCCGCTGCCGGCGGGGATGCGGAAGAGATCGACCTCGTCAAGCTCCGGCGCGCCGGCGGCCGCGACATCGCGCATGCGGCGATGATCGCGATCCCGAAAGCGCACGTTCACATCGCCCTGAATGAGCTGGATGCGATCGAAGATACCGCCGCGCACATAGCCCGACCCCTTGAAGGAAAACCGCCCGCGCCCCATCACCAGGATCGCGTGATCGCCCTCGCCGAGCCAGTTTTCGAGATTGCGGTATTCGTTTGCGCCGAGCAGGCTGAGGCCGATCCCCGGCACCGAAACCGGCGCGAGGTAGAGATCGATGAAGGTTTCGCCCGGATCGCCCTTTTCCGCGTTCTTCAGGACGCGGGGATCGCCGAGCGCGCGGAAGGCTTCGTTGACCTGCCCGATATCGAGGGTGAGGCGGCGGATGGTGCCGTCGCCCAGCATGTCGAGCCAGTCGCGGATCTCGCGGTCCTCGGTGTTGACGATGAATTCGGGGCCTCTGTCAGCCGATTCCTTCTCGAGCCCGCCCAGGCCGAGCGCGCGCGCCACCTTGATGCTGGAGCGCACGATGGAATCGTCGATGATCATGATGGTGACGGTGGCGCCCGAGATGATCTCCACGTCATGGGCCGAGCCCCCCGCCGCCGCCTCCCTGACGATATCGAGCCCGCGGTAGCTTTCCGTCAGCGCCTTGATCTTGCTGTCGGGGATGCCGATCAGCACGATCGGCTCGTGGTGCTTGACAAGCTCGGCGCCGAGGATCCTGCCGTCCTTGCCAAGCGCCACCATCACATGGATCGGCTTGCCCGAATAGCCTGCCGTGCCGACGAAATCGGAGGTGATGAAGGCATAGCCGATGGTTTCGCCATCCTTCAGCACCGGCGCCGCCGGGAGATCGGGCAGGGGCTGGCCATAGGCTTGTGCCCCCTCCGCCAGTTCGCCGGGGGGCACCTTGGGCAGGAATTTCTCGAGAACCGTTTTCGCTTCTCCCTCGCCGGGCGTGAGGGAAAGCAGAAGTGCCAGGAGGGAGATCATCAGCGCCCGCAAACCCGGGGCGATCATCCGGCGGCCATTGCGGATCAGATCCATTGGCCGCTCCTTCTGCCTGCCGTGGCAGGCATTTGGGCGCATTGCGCCGGTCCTTGCATGTGGAGCATGTGTTCACTCTCGTTTGCTGATGGAGGGCCCCGGACAGCAGGGCGGTATTGCCCGGCATTGAACAGGACAGGGGCCTTGAGGATGGCAAAGCGCTCGAAACGCGCCTCTTTCGGGAGCGGCACGAAGGCCGGTGGGGGCGGGGGCACGGCCGTCAGCCGGCCCGGGCCGGGAAGGCAGCAATCACAGCATAGCTGCGTGCAGCCATCGTCGTGATCTTCCTGCTGCACGGGCGTGCCGTCGTCCGCGCGGACGAAATAGGAGCCGTTCTCGCCCCCGCAGATCTCGATCAGATCCCCCGGTGGCATGGAGGCCTCGGCGCGCGGGGAAAAGATCAGCGAAAGGGCAAGCAGCACCAGCATGATGAGCCGCACCCCCTCCCTTTGCCCGCGGCGGCGGGCAATCGGGGCAGGGCGGCTTTTCTGCTGGTGGAATGGCATGGGATTCCCGCTGGCTTCGGCGCTGATGATCCGCCCCGGGGCGCGCGGTGTCCTTGACTATGGTCAAGCGCACCCGGCGCAGCGTGAAAAAACCGGCGGCGGCTGCGGGCACGGCTGCCGGCGCACGGGCATTGACGGGCCCTCACGCGCTCCCGGACAGGGCGAGGCTCGCCGCGATGGCCCACATGGTGAGCGCCACCAGCCCGTCGAGCACCCGCCAGGCGGCGGGGCGGGCGAAGAGAGGGGCAAGGAGGCGCGCGCCAAACCCCAGCGCGAGGAAGAAGCTGGCGGAGGCGGCGATGGCGCCGAGCGCGAAGGCGAGGCGGTTTTCGTAGCCCGAGGCGATGGCGCCGAGCAGCACAAGCGTATCGAGATATACATGGGGATTGAGCCAGGTGAAGGCGAGTGCGGTGAGGACGGCCCTGCGGCGGCTCTTCGCGGTGCTTTCGCCGGCAACCAGCGCCGCCCCGCCGCGCATGGCGGCGCGCGCGCTCTGCAGGCCGTAGAGGATGAGGAAGGCCGCCCCCCCGAGGCGAAACAGCCGCGCAAGCCAGGGCAGGGCCTCGGCGGCAATGGCGAAGCCCGCCACCCCGGCCGAGATCAGCAGCGCATCGGAGAGGATGCACACGAGGCAGACGGCCAGCACATGTTCGCGCCGGATTCCCTGGCGCAGCACGAAGGCGTTCTGCGCCCCGATCGCCGCGATCAGCCCGAGGCCAAGGCCGAAACCGGCCATGAGTTCCTGCATATGCGCCCCCTTTTCGCTGCCGCCATGCACTTCGGGGATAGGCATGGGCTCCAGATCATGCAAATTAAAGATATTATCCTATATTAAGGAAAATTCATGTTTGACGATCCCCGCCTCGCCGCCCTTGCCGCCGTGATCCGGCTCGGCAGTTTCGAGGCCGCCGCAAGCGCGCTCGGGCTCACGCCTTCGGCCGTTTCCCAGCGCATCCGCCAGCTCGAAGAAAGCCTCGGCACCGTGCTTCTGATCCGCTCCCATCCCGTGCGCCCCACAGCGCCGGGCCTTCGGCTCTACCGCCATTTCAACGAGATCAGTCTGCTGGGGCAGGCGCTGGTGGAGGATCTCGGGGCGCGGCCGGCGCCGCATGCGGGGCGCGCGGCGGTGATCCCGCTTGCCGTCAATGCCGACAGCCTCGCCACATGGTTCATCTCCGCCATGGCGCGGGTTGAGGGGGTGGATTTCGAGATCACCATCGACGATCAGGATTTCAGCGCCGACTGGCTGCGCCGGGGCGAGGTGCTGGGGGCCGTCACATCCGATGGCGCGCCGGTGCAGGGCTGCGATCTGATCGCGCTCGGGCGCCTGCGCTACATCGCCACCGCCAGCCCTGAATTCGCCGCGCGGTGGTTTGCCGAGGGAGTCACACAGGCGGCTCTGGCGGCGGCGGCGGCGCTGATCTACAGCCGCAAGGATCGCCTGCAGGCGGCCTGGGCGGCGCGCGAGGCGGGCGCGCCGGTGCATCTCGCGGGCCATCTCCTGCCCTCGTCGCACGGATTCGTGGAGGCGGCGCTTGCAGGCCTTGGCTGGGGGCTCAACCCCGAGCCGCTGGTGCGCGCCCATCTCGAGGCCGGGCGGCTGGTGGCGATCGGCACCGATCCGGTGCTGGAGGTGCCGCTTTTCTGGCAGTTCAACCGCGTGGCGCGCAAGGCGCTTTCGCCGCTCACGCGGGCGATGCGCGCCGCGGCGGGGGAGGTTTTGATCTCCGGGTGAGCGCGCGGCCGGGCAGGATCAGGCAAGGATCGCCGGCAGGGTGGAGGCCACGAGCAGGAGCGCCATGGCGATGTTGAAGGCGCGCAGGCGCGCGGGCGTGGCGAGGAGGCGGCGGATGTTCTGCCCGAGCGCCGTCCAGAGGCTGATGCAGGGCAGGTTGACCGCGCCGAACACCGCCGCCACCGCCGCCGTGGCCGCCAGATCATGCCCCGGCGCATAGACGCCAAGCGCGCTCAGCGCCATGCCCCAGGCCTTCGGGTTGAGCCACTGAAAGCCCGCCGCCTGCAGGA